>JAZOVD010000080.1:0-8051 GCA_045658525.1 Eubacteriales bacterium | reverse complement strand
GAGGAGATAAAAAACGACGAAAACTCGATCACGGGTGCGTTTCTTTCGGGCAGGCGTAAAATAAAAGTTCCCGAAGCGCGCCGCGAGGGTAACGGCAAATTCCTGCAAGTCATCGGCGCGAAAGAGCATAATTTAAAGGATATTGACGTTGCGTTTCCGCTTGGAATGTTCACCTGTGTAACGGGTGTTTCGGGTTCGGGAAAATCGTCGCTCGTCAACGGAATACTTTATCCCGTGCTCGCGCATAAGTTCAACGGCGCATATACCTACCCCGGAAAGCACAAGGAGGTCCTCGGTGTAGAGGAGCTTGACAAGGTCATAGACATAGACCAAAGCCCGATAGGACGCACTCCGCGTTCAAACCCCGCGACCTATACGGGTCTTTTCACCGATATACGCGAGCTTTTCGCCTCGACTCCCGACGCAAAGATGCGCGGTTACAAATCGGGAAGATTTTCGTTCAACATCAAGGGCGGACGCTGCGAGGCGTGCGAGGGCGACGGAGTTAAGCGCATAGAGATGCACTTCCTTCCCGACGTTTACGTCACCTGCGACGTTTGTAAGGGCAAACGCTATAACCGCGACACGCTTGAAGTAAAGTACAAGGGCAAGAACATTTTTGACGTTCTCGATATGACAGTAGAGGAAGGAAAGGCGTTCTTCTCCGAGCTTCCGAGGCTTCGCAAAAAGCTGGAAACTCTCTACGACGTCGGACTTGGTTATATAAAGATAGGTCAGTCGTCAACAACGCTTTCAGGCGGTGAGGCACAGAGAGTCAAGCTCGCCACCGAGCTTTCAAAGCGCGCTACGGGTAAGACCGTCTATATACTCGACGAACCGACAACAGGTCTGCACACCGCTGACGTTGAAAAGCTGATCGAGGTGCTTCAAAGACTTGTTGACGCAAAAAACACGGTCATCGTCATTGAGCATAATCTCGAAATGATAAAGACCGCGGATTATATAATCGATATGGGCCCCGAGGGGGGCGACGGCGGCGGAACGGTAGTTGCCGCGGGCACCCCCGAGCAGGTAGCCAAGACACCTGCCTCATATACGGGTCAGTATCTCGCAAAGATACTGAAATGAACCCCCATCACGCCATACTGCTGATCATTGCCTTGAAAATATCCCAAAACGTGACCTTTTCACTACCCGTCACCGCTACTATCGGTACTTCGGAAATGACCTCGCCGTTAAGCGTATATTGAATATTTCCTATAACGTCTCCCGCTTTTATCGGTGCTTTTACCGATTGCGGGAGATTTATTTTTTGCTCTGTCTTGCCTGCGTTTGCTTTGTCCACTACCGCACCGAAATCACCGTAAGCAAGCGGAACGGAGTCCTCTTTTCCGCCTATTACGTTTATACTTTCAAGCGTGCTTGACGGGAACTCCTCGTAAGCGTAGTTAGCGAATCCGAAATCGAACATCTTTTTGGCGACCTCGTTACGGCTGTCGCGAGTGCTCGCGCCCATGACCACGCAGATAAGCTGCATATCTCCGCGCTTAGCCGATGCGCTTATACAGAACTTAGCCTTTGAGGTCGAGCCGGTTTTAAGACCGTTCGCTCCGCTGTAAAAACGTATAAGGCGGTTGGTGTTGGTCAGTCCGAACTCGCCGTTTCTGATGCTGTCCATCCATATCGAGGAATATTCGAGAATCTTTGGGTGCTTGGTTATAAGCTCCGCGCTCATCGTCGCTATGTCTCTTGCGCTGGTCATGTGATTAACGGTAGTATCGTCAAGACCGTTGGTATTCTCAAAGCAGGTGTGAGTCATACCAAGCTCGGCGGCTTTGGCATTCATTCTGTCAACAAACGACGCCTCGCTCCCCGCTATATGCTCCGCGAGAGCCACGCAGGCATCGTTTGCCGAGCTTACCACCACGCATTTCAGCATTTCGTGAACGCTCATCTGCTCCCCGGGTTCAAGAAACACCTGAGAACCGCCCATCGAAGCCGCCGTCTCGCTTACAGTTACCATATCGTCGTATTTTATGACTCCGCCGTCTATCGCTTCCATAACGAGAAGCATAGTCATTACCTTTGTGACCGAGGCGGGAGGAAGCGTAAGATCGGCGTCTCTCTCAAAAAGGACTCTGCCCGTTTTGGCTTCTATGAGTATGAGCGATTTAGCGTCGCTCTCATCTCTGAACGTAGCAGCTCCCGACGGTATAGCAAGCGCGCAGATGAGTATGCTCAGAACACAGATAAGCGTTCCGAGCCTGATAAGTGTTTTTCTTCTTTTAAGCATATTTTAGCCCCGACCTTTCAGTTATTTCAAAAACAAAATATGCTCTTTTCCGCTTTTTAAGAACTTTTTAAGTATATTTTGGCGTAAAGGCTCCCTTTGCACAAGGGAGTCTTTTCTTTTTGTATAAAATGCCGATTATACGCTTTTAAATTCGTTAAAAACGCAAGACGAAATTGTGTTTACAAATTAATATAATTATGGTATAATTATAATAGTGTATTATGCGGATAACTAAAAAAATACAACAACCGAAAGGAATTTTTATATGAATACTGAAAATACCGGAAAAGCAACCAAGACCTCAAACGCGGCTTTCGATACCGCCGCCGCTCTCCTTGGAGAGATAGAAAAGGTAGTTATAGGTAAGCACAGAGAGGCTACCATGCTCCTTACCGCGCTGCTCTCAGGCGGTCACGTTCTTATCGAGGACGTCCCGGGAGTTGGTAAAACGACCCTCGCGGCAGCCGTCGCAAAGGCTGCGGGTCTTAATTTCAAGCGCGCGCAGTTCACCCCCGACGTTATGGCTTCCGACATAACCGGATTTAATATGTACAACAGAAAGACAGAGAAATTCGAGTTCCAGGAAGGTCTCGCAATGACCAATATTATGCTCGCGGACGAAATAAACCGCGCTTCCCCGAAGACTCAGTCCGCGCTTCTCGAAGCGATGGAAGAGCATCGCGTAACGGTTGACGGCGTCACGTACAATATGCCCGAGCCGTTTATGGTCATCGCTACCCAGAACCCCACGGGATTTGTCGGAACTTATCCGCTTCCCGAGGCTCAGCTCGACCGTTTCGCCATAAGACTTTCAATGGGTTATCCGAGCTTTGCCGAGGAGGTAGCTATAATCTCTGACCGCCGCGACTCCAACCCTGCTGACAAGATACAGGCGGTAGCTGACGTAAGCTCAATAGAGCGTATCCGCGGAGAGGTCAAGAAGGTCCACATAGAGCCTGCCGTATGTAACTACATAGTTTCTCTCGTTACCGCTACCAGAGAAAGCGCGTACCTCGCTCTCGGAGCCAGCCCCCGTGCCTCACTCGCACTTATGAAGACCGCGCAGGCTTACGCGTTTATGCAGAGACGCGAATACGTTCTTCCCGATGACGTTGCCGCGGTATTCAACTACGTCGTAGCGCACAGAATAACCCTCACTCAGGAAGCCCGTCTCAACAAGGTAACGGCGTCAGACGTTCTTTCCGAGATACTCAGAAAGACCGAAGCTCCGTTCATACGCTGAAACGGCAGTAAAAAATATCTCTAATACCAACGGAGAATATTATGAGTTCCAAAAAAACAAAAAAGACCGGAAATGGAATTTTCGGTAAATTCAAAAAAAGAGCAACCAAACGAAAAGAGCTTACGGAAGGCGAAAAGTACATAAGAAACGCGGAGATAAAACGCAAACGCGGTAAAAAGGGCAAGGCAAGCTTCGGCTTTGACGAGCGAGACACAAACGCACCGAAGCCGAGAAGAGTTTTCGGCGTAGGCCCGGGATTTATCCCCTACGTCATATTCCTCGCGTTTACCGTAATATTCACTCAGGCGCTGCTTTCGTCAATATCTACCGTTCTTATGTTCTTCGCGATAATATGGCTGGGATTTTCCCTTGCTTATCTGCTCGTGATGTTCCTTTCGGTGGATTCGTTTATAGAGCATAACGGCTCGGAGATATACAAAAACACCGAGACGTCGTTCGAGATAAAGATAGTAAACCACTCATTCCTGCCGGCTCCGTTTATGGAAGCCGACCTCAGGATACCCGGAAAGCGTTCGCTCGGATGCGTTCTGAAAAGAGTAAGAGTTGCCCTCTCTCCTACGGGAGATTACGTTCTGAAAAAGAACGTTAAATTCGCGTACAGAGGAACGTACGACGTCGGAATAGATACGATAACGGTATATGATTTCTTCAAGATATTCCGCGTAAACGTAAGACTTTACAACTACCGTTCGATATACGTTATGCCAAGACGCTTCACGCTCGGAAAACGCTTCCTTAACTCCGTTTCCGATTCCCAGGTCGATATTCGCAGAAATATCACGGGAATAGAAAGAAGCGATATAGCGGAGATAAGAGATTACGTTCCGGGCGACCCGATGAAGAACATCCACTGGAAGCTGTCGGCAAAATCAGAGGAGCTTCAAGTCAAGAATTACAATATGAACTCCGGACGTACCGTATATATCTTCTGCGACGTAGCCGCGCGCTTCGACACCAAGGCTAACCCCGCTTACGATGACGATATAAACGAATACGGTATCGACGGCGCAGTCGAGCTTGCCGTCGCGATAGCGTCCCGCGAGATGTCCGAGGGAAATACCTGTATAATGGCGTGGAAGGACGCGCGCGACGAAAGCGGCGCCAGAGTCTGCTTCTGCCATAACAACGAGGAGTTCCTCAACGTTCTGAGGCTTTTCTCGACCGCGCCCGTCTCATACGAAAACGCAGGCTTCACCGACCTTACCTCGCTTATTTCCGAGACCCAGAACGTTATGCTGATATTCGTTACCAGCCATATGAACGGTCAGTTCGTTACCGACGTAACGAGAGCATCATCTATATCAGGCGGAACGGGAAATTACGGAACGGAGGTCTATTATTTCAGTCCCGCGGACAGAATAAACGACCCCAAGGTCAAGGAAGACTATCTTGCGTATATAGGACGCTGCAAAAAGGCACTTACCGAGCATTCGATAACCTTTACGGAAACGTCAGCGGAGCTTGGCGGACACGCCTTTGAACAGTAAACTCTACTGCCACAGAAATGAGCATATATAGATATGGATAATGTAAACAACAAAACCAAAGCCGGAAAAAAGCCGGATAAACCAATAAAAGAAAAGCCGGATAAATTCGGAGACGATTATGAGCTTTCGCCGGTGCGCCAGCCTGTAACGACGTCCACCCTTGCGGGCGGAATAGTGATAAGGTGCGCCACCATCGCTCTTATGATACTCGGATATACGGTATTTCTTAACGACTGCTTCGCTCTCGGAGTAGGATTTGGCGGACTTTTACTGTGCGCCTTACTGTCAAGCGCGATCTTCGGACTCCTGCTGTTCGGAGGAAAGGTGTCTCTTATGGGACTCGGAGCGTTTGCGGCAACGGTGCTTATATGGGTACTTATGTATCCCACCTTCTTCGACTACCTCGGCTCGTGTATTGACTGCACGCTCAACAGCGCGGGAACAGTGCTGGTCGAAGCGGGATATTCAAATATGTCCGTGCTTCTGCGCCGTTATTCAAACTACGGAGAAGCAAGCTCGATGAATATGGGAACTATGCTCCTGTTCTCGCTCATCTCAGCGTTCATACTTACACTCTGTAATATGAAAAGAACGCTTCTTATCCCGACCATACTCCTTACGCTTGTCGTTTTTATGCCGGGAATAACCTACAACCTCGCAAACTCCAACTGGGGATTTGCCCTGATCCTTACGGCGTTATTCGCTATGATAGTAATGCGCTTCTTCGATTTCGCATATAAGGCAAAGAAGGAGGACAGGGTTAACCGTGCCTCGCTCGGAGGATATACGGGCGGAGCGGCTGCGCTGATAGCCCTGCTCTGCATACTTATCCCCGCAATAACCGTCAAGGGCACGTGGAAGGATATAGAAGTCATAAGCAAGCCTATGAGCATAGCGCGTGACATAGTCACGTCGGTCATATCGGGAGATATGCCGAACCTCAAAGAGATGGGCGTTATACGGAATATGGATGAGCATAACTCCCGTAACGTAGCCCCGAAAGCGTTAAAATACACAGGCGAATCGGTACTGACCATAAAGAGCAGTTATAAAAACACCCCGAACGTCTATCTTCGCGGCTGGGTCGCATCGGGACGCTTCAACGGTGAATCGTGGGTATCCCCGACCAACGATATGATAGATGACTTCGACCGTTACGTTTCGGAGCTTTCGGTCAAATCGGGTTATACCGCGCATTATTCTCCCGATACTATGACGGAAGCGTTTTACGATCTTCTGGGAGACAAATATTCGTTTATGGACGACGCGATAGGCTACGCCGACCACCTTGTTGACGGTTACGCCGCGCTTCGCCTCGATATTAAAATGAACCTCGGAGTCGGTACAGGAAATCTCCTCTATCTTCCGAGCATAACGGATTCCTCTGTCGGTCTTGACCGTTATGAGGGTACTAAGAGCTACCGCGGAAAGCAGACACGTTTCTATGACGGTATGACGCTTACGGGCTGGCTCAATATGAATAAGTCCTATTCAGTAACATCGTATGCCACAAACCTTTCGGTATCAACGGCTCACGACAGCTTCACCTCAATGCTCAGCTTCGTACGAGCGATGTCCGACTTTATAGAGATATGCCACGATAACCCGGGCATGTCTGACACGGCAAAGGAGCTTCAGCTCATAACCGCCGCGGAAAGCTACGGAGTAACGCACATGACAGAGGAGCGCGAGCTTTTCTACCGCGAATATAACTCATGGAGTCCCGAGGAAAAGGAGAAGATGTACAACCGTTACGTGCTTCTCGTTGATAAATACACAGAGTTCGTAAACATCAACTACTGCCGCGGAGCGCTTTCGGGTATAAGCTCGGTAAAGCAGATAGCCAAAAACCTTAACCTGTCCATAGATACGCCGACACACGAAAAGGTTATTAAAGCGGTTCAGTTCCTTGTGTCCAATTACACGTTCTCCACAAATCCCGCAAAGGGAACGGCAAAAAACCTCACACCGTTTGAAAGCTTCCTTACCGAGACCCGTGAGGGAAGCAGCGTCCAGTACGCCACAGCTCTTACTCTCATACTCAGAGAGCTTGGAGTTCCCGCGAGATACGTTGAGGGCTACATAGCCACCAACTTTGAAAGTAACGGCGAGGCAGGCGGTTACAGCGACGAGATCACCGACAGAAACGCTCATGCGTGGGTCGAGGTATATTATCCGGGCTACGGCTGGCTTACCTACGAGGCTACGCCCAGATACGCCAGATCTTATTACGGAAACGCTATAAAGCTCAGCTCCGGTTCGATAGACAAAGAGGATATGCCGACAGTTCCGGAAGCTCCCGAAGGAGGCGGAGACGGCGTTTACGATCCTAGCTATCCGGGAGTCATACTGCCGGGCGGACCTATAACCAATCCCCAGAAGGATTTCCCGTGGGCAAAGGTACTCAGAGTCGGTATAGGCGCGGCTATCATATTCCTTGCGATATTCTTGACTGTAAAATACATAAAATATAAAGCATATCAAGCTATTTACGAAAGAAAACGTTTGATAGAACGAGC
Organism: Eubacteriales bacterium; assembly: GCA_045658525.1. Taxonomy (GTDB): domain Bacteria; phylum Bacillota; class Clostridia; order Oscillospirales; family CAG-272; genus SIG673. The sequence continues at coordinate 527 of JAZOVD010000080.1, read as the reverse complement.
AGTTTACGGTGTTGATAAATCGGAACACCGAGAGCTTTCTCACAAGATAAACGAAACGCTGTTCTCTGTAATGGAAACAGTAGGCTACTCACCAAAGAGCGGAGAGCTTCCGTCGGAGTACGCCAAGCGTCTTGACGAAAACTTCATATATGTAACGGGCAAGCCGTTCTCCGAGGTGCTTGACCTCATTCAGAGACAGGAATTCGGTAACGGAGACAGCGCGGTCGAGCTGAGAGAGGTCGCCGAATATCTCGACGAGCTTCTCAGAGACACCTACCGCAGCATGAGCAGACCTCAGAAGTTCTGGAACAGATACGTCAAACGCGCAGTATAAAGATAAAAAAGAACAGATGCACGCATCTGTTCTTTTTTTACGTTAACGGACCGTCGGGGACGTAGATCCCTAAAAATTAATGTAAACCTTAATACCACAAAAATAAAAAAATACTTCTCTCACACGCTCCGTAACAAGTGGGCGTGTGAGAGAAGTTCTTTGCAATTGTCCGCAGGACAATCACTTTCATTTC
>JAZOVD010000079.1:0-21076 GCA_045658525.1 Eubacteriales bacterium | reverse complement strand
AATCCGTTTTTGCCAATCACCAATTTCCCCCAGAAACGGTAGGTGTTTCCGTTAACGAGCGTATTCTTTATATACGGTCTGTTAAAGAATATAAGCGTACAGCTTTTTTCACCGTCAAACGCCTTGCATTTCGTAAGCGTTTTCCCACCGCGGAGTCTGACCGAAACAGCGGCGGAGGTCACGGTAAGCACAAAAGACCCTGTCTCACCGTGAGAGGCTTCCGCCAAGCTTTTTACGTCGCCTCTGTTCTGATAAGCTCTCGGAAAATGTCTCAGAAGCTGTTTTATATTATTTATTCCAAGAGCTGAAAGCAGCTCGGCTCTCTTTTTCCCGCAACCGCCGAGAACAGTCACCGGAGTATTCGGTGTAAGCTTCATTTTCCTTGCCTTTCTTTTGTTTTTTAAAGCGTTTTTAAAAAAATCACGAAATCACTTGTAATTTTGCAAAAAATAAGGTACAATATTATCGGTGGGTATTAAAAATTCTGCCGAAAGGAATTTATCCAGTATGAAAAACGTATTTAAAGATACCGTCTGCGCGTGCAGTCAGCTTGAAATGTCGAAGCACTACGATCTCGCTACCGAGTTCAGATGTAAAAAGGGGGACGCTCCGTGCTTCGGTATGCACGTAAAGGGCGATTTCACGGTAAACGCTATGCAGGTCCTCGTCTGCTCCGCTATAATAGTAGGAGTTTGTCTTGTAGGATCTGCCGTAAAAGCCTTCAAAAAGAAGGCTTGACAAATATTTTGCCGTCCGATCGGTCGGCGAAATATACATAGATCAAATAACTATGATATGAGGTACTGTAATGAACTGTGACGTAAAGGATATGTACGGAGTATTTTGCAAGGCTACTATTAAAGATCTTGAAAACGCGTTACTTATGACCAAAAACCCCGAGGAACGCGCCTTCTACCGCAAAATGCTCAACCTTAAGCTCCAAACCGAGCAGGAAAAGGTAGTCGGGGAGCGTTTGATATGATGAGTAACGAGATCAAAAAGCCGACTATGATAGTATTCGGCGGGGTAAACGGTGCGGGAAAGACCTCTCTTTTCGAGGTAATGAACACGACCGAGGATCTGGGCGAGCGTGTAAACGTTGACGATATAGTAAGATCCCGCGGCTCTTGGCAGGACACTCTGCTTCAAGTCCGCGCCGCCAAGATAGCGAAGGAGCGTATCGCTTCCTACATAAAGAACAAGACTCCGTTCCATTTTGAGTCCACCTTAACGGGTATGAGCGTTTACCGACAGCTTGAAAGCGCGAAAAAGAACGGCTTTTTCACCGTGCTTTATTTTGTCGGTATAGACGGCTTTGAGACCGCGATAGACCGCGTTCATCACCGCATGGAGGCAGGCGGCCACGGCATCGACGAGCGCGCTATAATCGCGCGTTATAAAGCTATGCCGAACAACCTCAGAAGGATACTTCCGTTCTGTGACGAGGCTTACTTTTACGACAACACCGTGAGATTCCGCCAGATAGCCATTCACCGAGGCGGAAATATCCTCGACGAGGATCCGTTCTTACCCGATTGGTATCAGGGTATATTTACCGGTCACAGTCTTTCAAATCCGTATTTCGGTTGATCCTTTTCAGCACGAACATTATAAGCAGAGCCATTACCGCGCAACCCGCGATAACTCCGCTTCCGTCTATAAATACGTCCGTTATCATTCCCGCTCTTCCCGAAACGAATTTTTGGTGAAGCTCGTCGCTCATAGCGTAAAGCCAGCCAACGGAAAGAGCCGCCGTAAGCTTTCGGCAGGTAACGGACGTTTTCTTACCCGAAAAGGCAAATGAAACTGTAAGAAGCGCACCGAGAATACCGTATTCAGTAAAATGAGCCATCTTTCTTATAGGAAACGAAAGCTCTGCTCTTGCTATATCCTTTTCCGCATCTGTCATATCCGAAAATCCGGGAACGACGGTCTCTGCGATAATGTCGATGACCTTACCGCTCGTTTCTCCCGACTCCTCTCCGCTCTGTGCGCTCATTCCAAAAATAAACGCCATCCAGAGAACAGTCAGACACCACAGTATCGCGGCTATAATATTTCTTTTGGTCAGTATATTCTTTATTATAACCACTCCTTTAAAGCATAACTAACTCTAATATTATTCTATCATCTTAATTCGTTTTTGTCAATGATTTTTAAAACAAAGATAGGCTGTCGCTTGATTGCGGCAGCCTATTCCTTATTTATTCTTCTTCTTTTTCTTCCGGCTCAGTCTCGTGTACCGTAACCTCGATCTCATTTACTCGCTGATCGTCCGAGTCAAGCACCTTTACGGTGATATTCTCAAACTCAAACGTCTCCTCAGGCTGAGGGAAATAACCGAATTTTTCAAGCACCCAACCGTTTACGGTAGCGGCATCGGTCTCCTCGTCCTCTATTTCGAGAAGTTTGAACAGCTTATCAAGATCGGTCGAGCAAAGGACCTTGTACGAGCCTTCGTCAAGCTGTACTATGTCCTCCACGACCTCGTCGTGTTCGTCCCATATCTCGCCGACCAGCTCCTCGAGTATATCCTCCATAGTAACTATACCCATAGTTCCACCGTACTCGTCAACAACGACCGCTATATGAGACTTTGTTTTCTGCAAAAGCTTCAATATATCGCTTATCTTCATAGAAAGCGGTATATATACCGGCTTTTTCATTATGCTTTCTATCGACTTTTCTGTGCCTTGTATCGTACTGTAAAAGTCCTTTTGATGTATTATTCCGATTATACTGTCTATACTTCCGTTATATACGGGGATCCTCGAATATCCGCTCTCCTCAAAGACCTTTGCTATCTCTATGTTAGGGAGATTATCCGCGACTGCTTCAAGAGAGGTTCTGGGAGTAAGTATATCCGACGCTTCTCTGTCGGTAAACTCAATGGCTGAACGGAGAAGCTCACTCTCCTCCTTATCTATTCCGCCCTCCTGCTCGACCTCATCAACCAAGGTAAGCAGTTCATCCTGTGTCATTCTGCGGTCATCCTTAGACTTGAATATCTTTGACGTAAGGAATTTTATTCCGCCGAAAAACGCGCTGAACGGAGTAAGAATCACCATAAGAAGCTTTATGATCGGAGCTGAGAACATAGCGAATCTTTCGGGCGACTCCTTGGCAAGGCTTTTTGGGGTTATCTCACCGAAAATAAGGACCGCTACCGTAGAGACGATCGTCGCGAGCGTAGTTCCGAGGCTCTGGCTCATAATAAGGTTTATAAAGAACACCGTACATATAGACGAGAGGACTATATTTACTATGTTGTTACCTATAAGTATCGTTGAAAGAAGCTTATCGTATTTATCGGAAAGCTTCAAAACCGCTTCGGCTTTTTTGTTTCCTTTATCCGCCAAGGTCTTTACCCTGGTCTTGTTAAGTGATGAGAAAGCTGTCTCCGTAGCCGAAAAATACGCGGAAAAAACCAGCATTATCGCCATCACTAATATTTGTATGCCACTTGCATCCATGATCTTTAATTATTCTCCTATCTGTTTATCTCAAATAAAATCTCTTATATTCTCGCTTTACGGTATCAACACCGCGCAAACAGATGCGGGGAATGCGGTGTGCGCACAACGTATATGATACGCACATTTCTTTCTTTTGAAACATACTTTACATCCTTTACGGCTGTTTCCGACACCGCAAGGCTTACGTTAAAGTTATTTCGAGGGGGTTCGTCCATTAAGGCACGTCATCTCCATTTCTAATATATAGTTACATATATGATAACACATCCTTTCTCTTTTTTCAAGGGTTTTGACCAAATACTTTACTTTTTTGTTACAATTACACAACATATTCGCATTTTTATCTCTTCATTAGCGAAGATAACGGCTCGTTTCGGGCATTTTACACAAATTGATTTTGCTTTTCGACAGCATAATCACCTTATTTTTCGTTCGCTCAAACGCGGTCAAATTAACAGAATTTCTATTGACAATACTTTATAATGATGATATAATGTAATAGAATATTTTATTTTGCGCGAAAGGAGGCGATGTGCTTTGAAGGAACGCGACAGTGATAAAAAACAATCGAATGTTGAGCAGGTAACGTTCTTCCCCGAGACTCCCGAAGAAGAAGACGAGCTTTCCGCGCCCGAGGTCCTTCCCGAGCAGGGGCTTGATCTTACAGATTCGGAAAATTCCGATACCGCACCCGAGCCGATGACCGCGACGGTTGCGGAAAAGCCGAAAAAACGCTCACTCGCAGATCTGTGCAGAGAAAGCGTTATAATAGCGTTTTTCATTTTTATCGGTACAGGCATTATAAAGCTTATGCGTAACAGCTTCACAGCGGCGGTATTTACCGCTTACGATAAGACAGCCGTCGCCTTTAAAAGCTCTTTCCTTTACAGATCGTTTTTCGGCACAAAAGCCTCGAACCGAGCTTCGAAAATAAAGAAAAAAATACGCCGTGCCGCAACTCACGCGGTAATTCCCAAGGCAATATCTAATCTGTTGACCTCAATGCTTACTGTACGCACAAGAATATACGGTCTTATACTTTTTGCGTTCGGCGGCGTTACTCTTTTCATTCACTTCTTTATAAACAGATATTTCACCGTATTCACTTACGACTCGCTCGCGCCTATAACCGGCTCGCTTGTGCTTTTAGTTTCGATATTCCTACTCCTTTGCAACGGAACGCTTATCGAGACCGTATGTGACAGCCGTATCCTTTCCGCGCTTTTCTTCAAGCTGCTCGGAATTAAGCGTACCTCCGCGACGTCGGCTGACGCCCCCGAGCTTTCAGGAAGCGGCGCTTGCATACTCGGTGTGCTTTTCGGACTTATGACACTTGTCATACCTGCCGATAAGATATTACTCGCTATACTTGTTATCGCCTATTCGTTCATAGTGGTGAAAAGTCCCGAGGCGGGACTTGTATGCGTATATCTCATAACGCCGTTCGCCTCAAATGGATTTCTTTTATACTCGATCTTGATACTGACTGTTTCCTATCTTTTCAAGTCTGCTTGCGGAAAACGCACGATCCAGCTTGAATTTATGGATATGTTTATCGGTGCGTTCGCTTTCATTATGTTCGCAAGCGGTATCGTAACTTTTGGAGAAAGAAACACAGTATTACAGTCCTTACTGTACACCGCAATATATCTGCTGTCGGTAAGCATTCTGAGGTCCTCGATATGGTTCGGACGAGCCATAAAGGCGTTTATTTTCTCGATCTCCGCGGTGACTGTATTCTCTGTATTCTCGGAGATCATGTCAAGGTTCGGAGAAAGCTGGTTGACTTCTTCCAACATTACCGATACGGTCGGCGCTAACGGTAACGTCTTTAATTCAACAGCCGTTCTTTGCCTTGTTCTTCTCTGCTCGTTCTTCTATCTCCTCGGTTCTGTGATAATAAGCAAGAGCAAGGGCGCGCGTTTCGGATTTATCCTGCTTACAGCGGCTTCCGCGGTATTCCTTTTCAACAATCTTTCAAGCGGAGCGTGGAGTGCCGCGATCATCGCCTGTGTGGTATTCCTCTTGCTTATGGATAACCGTTCGGCGATATATATGCTGATCGTCTGCGTAATGCTTCCGTTCCTCCCCGCGTTCGGTATTCATTCTGTAGAAAACTTCTTCGCTTCACTTCTCCCGAGTTCAACCAGAATGAGTCTCTGGAACGCTGTTATACGAATGTTCCCCAAATACGGCTTTACCGGAATAGGAAACGGAACGGACGCGTTCGGAAATATATACCCCACCTTCTTTGTCGGTAACACCGACGCGGTAGATCACGCGGCAAGCCTGCTTATGCAGCTCGCGATAGGCATAGGCTTTGTCGGAATAGCCGTATATTTCCTCTCGCTGTTCTTTATTTTACAAAGCTCGTTTTCATACGGCAGATCCTGCTCAAACAAATTATCTTCAAGCAGAATACTGACGTACGCCGGTATGTGCGGACTTATCGCCGCTACTGTGTGGGGTATAAACGAGTTTATATGGTTTGAGCCTCGTATTATGCTCGTTTACTGGGAGATCGCCGCGCTTACCGTATCAACGAGACGCTCTTCTCTCTCATCATCCGAGACCACCAATCTCGTTGAAGACGATCTGTTATACACTTAAAAATATCGAAACTGTAAGGAGTACAGAATATGTCGAGTTTATCATCAGGCGGAAAGAAGCATCGCCTCAACGCTCTTGACTTTCTCTTGATAATACTTATCGTCGGCGCGATAGCCGCGGCGATAGTCATAGTCGTGCGTTCAAATCCCAATATAATCTCGGGCGGAGATAAGGAGATAGAATACGTCATAAAGAGCGACGGACTGCCCTCACAGCTCAAAGGCAGTATCGCTGTCGGAGACCTCATTTATGATGACGCCACAAATCAGGTCATCGGTACGGTTATCGCCGTAAGCGAGACACCTCATCAGCTTAAAGGCTACGATCCCTCGACCGGAAAGCCTGTATTTACCGAGGTAGCTGAAAAGACCGACATCTCTATCACGGTAAAGGCAACGGTATGGGCTGACGGAAGCTCGTACAAGATAGATAACTACCGTATAGCGGTAGGCAAGGAAGTCTCTTTTCATTCACCAACCACTGCGCTTAGCGGTGAGATAACCACTATCGGATAAGCGAAAGGAGTATTATTATGAACGAAGAAAAAAAGCACTTTAACATAATAGACGTGCTTATAATAATCGGCATACTCCTCATCATACTCGCTCTTATATTCAGAGCGCAGATAATCGCCGTATTCGATGACAGAGGAAAGAGCACTGAATGCCGTATCACAGTAATAGCGGACGAGGTACCGACAAATTCCGCTACGTCGCTCACTCTCGGTGATAAGATCACATGGCTTGACCGTTCGGCTTCACTTGGAACTATCGAGACCGTAAACATAAACCGTTCAACCGTATATGTTCCAAACCCTGACGGAAGCTACACCCCCGTAGTATCCGACTCTCTCTATCAGGTGACCTGTACGCTCGTTACGACTTGTCTTGCCGACAACGGATGCTATATTGACGGAAAATATTTTATCGCTAAGGGAATGTCGTTATTACTTTCAAACGAAACGTCACAGTTTACCGTAACAGTTGTCGCGGTAGAATACTGATAAATAAAAATAATTTATTTTTTGTCGGATTTTTTGAAAAAGGTATTGACAAAAACATTTTTATCTGCTATAATAATGAACGTTGCGAGAACACTCGTAACGTTCAATATGCTGCTATGGCTCAGCAGGTAGAGCACGTCCTTGGTAAGGACGAGGTCACCGGTTCGAATCCGGTTAGCAGCTCCAAAAAACTCCAACTTGTAAACAAGTTGGAGTTTTTCAGTTTTATTCTAATTCCTACTCAAAAGCTTCCGTGAGGAGGCCTTTTTTATTTCCGTCTGATCGCTGTCGCTTACCGCGTAACGGTATCTCTCCGCAAGCGCTTTACATTCGCTTGATATACGCCTGCGAAGTCCCGGCGGCGAAAGCACCTCTATCCTGTCTCCAAACTGCATTATAAACGCCTTTGCCGCGTTAAGCTCACATTCAAACGCTATTTCTGCCTTTCCCGAACGCGTTGAGGTTATGATACAGCCTTCTCCAAACGCGGAATATATCTCCCTTACTATACTCTCCTCTGCCAGCACCTTTATCCTCGCTCTTACGCCTATATGCGGTATTCTGGCTTCCGCTTTGTTTTCGGGATATAACCTTTTTGAGCCTACTGTATATGACGGAAGCTCTGTTCCGTATATATCAGTAACTGTAAGTCCGTACATCAGCTCGACTGGGAAATATCTGAGCGTTCCCGTGTCTCCTATCCCCCCAAGCAGCATATATCTGCCGTCAGAGCATACCAAGGATATAGGATATACAAGATATTCCTTAACTCTGCCGTTTTCGTCGCGTTCAAGCCTTAATTTACCGCCGTGAGCGTAAACCGTAAGAGAAAAAAGTACCATTCTTTTCTCTTTTATTGCGCTTTGCAACGACAAAAGCGTTTCCCTTTCGTTGTTGAGAGAGTTAGTAACGTAGCACGCTCCCACCGATGTTTTATGTAAAAGCGGCTCACAGGCAAATAACGACAGACGTTCTTTTATCTCGCTTCGCTTTTCTGCCGAAATACGTCCGTTCATCAGCAGGCTTTCATATATAAGATACGAATCATCCTCGCTTATCTCTTTTTCTATATACCAGCCGGTTTTTAAGGTCTCCGTTCCCTTTGCCGATCTTCTTTTTTTCTCCTCAAACCGTATATTATCAAGGGATTCCGAAAGAATATCAAGTAGGCTTTTTAAAGTATTTCTGTCTATCTCTACGTCGTAATCGTTTTCAAGATAACGAAGTATATCACTTTGGGTCAACCGTCTTTCGCATCCGCTTTTCTTTTTTAGTATTTCCAGAATATAAAACGCAGTTTTTTTACTGTTTTTCAAGCCTCTCACCTCCGTTACATCTACAATATACCAGAAAATATGTACAATAAACGGTATATTATAAAAATTAATATTGACAATTTTTCAGGGAGAGATTATAATATACTTAGAAATAAGAAAGGGGTAAAAGCAATGCATACCGACAATCTTAATGAATTTATACTCTCAAAGGGGATTCCCTCATCAGACGTTATCATAATGAAGGACCATAAGGTCATACATCGCTTTATGTGCGGTCATACAGACGCGGAAAAAACCAAAGAAATAAAGGGAGACGAGCTTTACTGGCTCTATTCCACCTCAAAGGTCATAACCTGCACGGCGGCTATGCGCTTAGTCGAAAGAGGAGTAATAAGCATAGATGATCCCGTAGCGAAATATATCCCCGAGTATGGTCAGATGAAATACATAGACGCAGACGGAAATATCCGTCCCTGTGAGAACGTTATGCTCGTACGCGACCTTTTCGCTATGCGCGGCGGTCTTACCTACAACCTCTCCTCTCCGTCCATTAAAGAAGCTCTTGCAAATTTAAAGGGAGACGCCGATACGCTTACCATAGTTAAGGCGATAGCCAAAGAACCGCTTTTATTCGAGCCCGGAACTCACTACAATTACAGTCTCTGCCACGACATACTCGGCGCGGTCATAGAGGTCGCTTCGGGAATGAGGTTCGGTGAATTCCTTAAAAAAGAGATATTCGAGCCTCTGGGAATGAAAGATACCGGCTTTTATCCGAACGAGGAGCAGAAAAAGAGGTTTACAGATCAATACAGATGGGAAAACGACTCCTACGTTAAAGTTCCAGCCACCTGCGCTTACAGCATACACTACGCCTACGAGAGCGGCGGAGCGGGTCTTTTCTCCTCTGTTGACGATTATATCCTCTTTGCGGACGCTCTCGCTTGTCACGGAACTGCGTACAACGGTTATCAGCTCTTGAAGCCCGAAACAATTGAGCTTATGCGTTCAAATCAGAACGATTATTCCGTAATCCAGTCAAAGACTATAAACTGTAAGGGTTACAGTTATGCGTTCGGTGTACGTACACTTATAAGCAAATCCGACGCGAACACAGACGCGCCGATAGAATGGGAATTTGGTTGGGACGGCGCGGCAGGTGCTTACGTCTCTATCGATCCGAAGTACCACGTCAGCGCCTTCTACGCTCAGCAGGTGCTTAATCACGGCTGGGTATATCAGGACGTTCACCCGGTAATAAGAGATACCAAGTATTATATGACGGGAATCTGCAAATAACTATTAAAAACCACTACTCCTACGGAGATCCAGATGAATAAACAGTACACCTTTTTCATTGATATAGACGGAACGCTCCTTTGCCGCGGCAAAACCGATATATCAGCTACCGTTCGTGAGGCTATCTTAAAGGTACGTTCAAAGGGTTCTAAGGTATTTATCAACCCCGCGCGTCCAAGAGCCTTTATCCCGCCCTTTCTCACGGACGGAACAGCCGACGGTATATGCTGCGGCGGAGGCACTTATATAGAATACGGCGGAAAATGTATTTACAGCAGTTACATTTCCGAGGACGTTCTCTGTTCAGTCGTTGAAAGCCTTATATCAAGCAAGGATGAAACGGTAATGTGCTTTGAGGGTGCTGAAAAAATGTACTATTACGGAAAAAAGCAGCCTTGGTTTAACGAAAATTTCTTTGCCGTTTCATCTGCCGACGATTTCAGAACGCTTTACAAGGGCGCAAAGATCCAGAAATTCTGTACGACATCGGGTCATATTCCATCTGAAAGCTTGATAAACGCTCTTTCAAAGCACTTCAACGTCTATCTTTATCCACATTACGCCGAGTGGATGGCTCACGGCTACAACAAGGGTCAGGCGATAAAAATAACCGAGGAGGTTCTCGGTATAGATCACGATACTACGGTGGCTATCGGCGATTCACTAAACGACGTTGAAATGTTTGAATACGCCGCAATAAGTGTGGCTATGGGCAACTCTCCCGACGAGGTAAAAGCCAAGTGCGATATGGTGACAGAGAGCGTTGAAAATGACGGTGTAGCCAAAGCGTTACTGCAAATCTGCAATATATAACAACAAAAAAGAGATGTTTTTTAACATCTCTTTTTCATTTTTAATCCATTTCAGCGATCTTATCTTTAAGGAAATCTACCGCTCTCTTTATATCTCCCGCCGGGTCGCCTCCTACCTCACGCTCAATCGTAAGGAAGCCTGTATATCCTATATCGCGGAGAGCTCTGAGATAGTCGTTGAAATCAACGTTACCCTCACCAAGTGCCTTTTCCTCAAACGCGGGGCTGGTAACTATCGCGTTACCGGGTTTAAGTCCGTAAATGACCTCAGGATCGCGGTCATCGAGCTTAACTCCGTCCTTTGCGTGGGTGTGTACTATGTAATCTTTGAGGGTATATACCGCCTTTACAGGGTCATCTCCCGTTACCATAACGAGGTTAGCGGGGTCCATATTTACCGCAACGCCTCTCGAACCGAGTGAGTCAAGGAACTTTTTAAGCACATCTGCGGTCTCAGGGCCTGTTTCAAGAGCGAAATGCGCGTTCATAGAGTCAGCGAAGTCCGCAAGCTCCTTGCAAGCCTTCTGCATTGTAAGATAACGGGGATGGTTTACGTCCGTAGGAACTACTCCGATATGCGTTGTGACTATATCGGTCTCCATATCCTTTGCAAGCTCAAGTATGCGCTTGGACTTCTCTATAAGCTCAGGATTCTTTTCGGCGTTTCCGAAGCCGTGTCCGAGGTCACCGCATATCGCGCTTACCGTAAGTCCCTGGTCCTTTATGTATTTAAGAAGCTCTTTTCTCTTTTCCTTGGTAAGATTTTCGGGTGAATTTTCACCGGTAGTTGAATACATCTGAAATCCGGTCGCGCCTACCTCAGCGACCTTTTTAATTGCCTCGCGCGTAGGGAGACGGAATGAATCCATCATCGCACCTATCTGAAAATACTTCATTTTGTCTATTTCTCCTTTATTATCCGCATTATAATTCGATTCAGAGATTCGAGAGATAATTTCCAATCACCTCTGCAAGCTTTTCGTGACCCGCATCATTGGGATGAAGTCCGTCGGGACAATACTTGGTTTTTATTATCTCGACCTCGGGCTGTATTCCGCTGCAAGCCCAGAGATCAAGTACGGGAAGCGAGTAATATTCCGCTACCTCTTTTATTATGTTGACGTAGCCTTTGAGATCGGAGCGTCCGTTGCTTCTGGTCTCGCCTGTACGGTGCAAGGGAGTCATTATAACTATCTTAGCCTCGGGATACTTATTTATAAGTCCGGTCATAAGATAGTGGCACGCGCCGTAAAAGGTGTCGGGAGTTCTGTCGGAAAATTCTCCGAGAAGCGCGTCTCCGTGACCGTAGTCGTTAGTTCCGCCGAAAACGACGATAAGCTGCGCGTCATCGTCCATCTCCTGAAATCTTCCGCCGTAGAACTTATCGTGGATCGGATTTGCGCTGGGCTTGCCCTGTTTTGCGATACGAGTACCGCCTATTCCGTAGTTTCTCGCTACCTTCATACCGTATTTTTTAGCGATAAGAGCGTGGAATGCCTTATCCTTTCCGGTCGTTCCGTGTCCCTCGGTTATACTGTCTCCAAGGAAATTCGCTGAGATGTTTTCAAGCTTCATCTTTTTCTTCCTTTCTTAAATACGGATCTTTATCCGTTTTTATGTTATTTAAATTCGGAAACGAACCATATATCCTCCATAGGAATGGTTATCTCCTTACCGTTAAGGTACTGAAATTCACCTTCGTCGTTTTTAAAGTCAAACCGTATATAACGCGACGTAAGCGCTTGATAACGGTATCCAAGCTTTTTGTCCTCTCGGTTTTCGCCGTATTTACCGTCTCCGAGCAAAGGATGTCCTATCGATGCCATATGCGCTCTTATCTGATGCGTTCTGCCTGTAACAAGCTCCACTTCAAGGAGCGCGTTTCCGTTCTTTTCGGCAATAACTCTGTACTTTGTGATTATAGTTTTCCATTCGCCCTTTTTCGGCTTGGTCTTATAGACGGTAACTGTGTTCTTGTCGCTATCCTTTATCAAATAACCGTAAAGCGTATCCTTTTTCTTTTCGGGCACTCCGTGAACGGCGCATACGTATTTTTTCGTTATCTCGTCGTTCTTTATTTTCTCGTTCATAAAACGAAGCGCGGACGCGGTCTTTGCCGCTATGACAAGACCCGCCGTATTTCTGTCTATCCTATTACAGAGCGCGGGCGCAAACGAGTTTTCGGAGTCGGGGTCGTACTCGCCTTTCTTAAAAAGGTATGCTTTGACGTGATTTATAAGGGTGTTTACGTCCTCCTCGTCATCCGAATGGACTATCATTCCCGCTCTTTTATTGCAGACTATGATATTTTCGTCCTCGTAAACGGGAGTTATATCAGCTCGTATGGAACGAAACGACTCCTCAGGCTTTTCACCTGCGAAAAAGTCGTCCTTTAAGTACATTTCTATCTTATCGCCGACGTTAAGTCTTTGATTTGGCTCGGCACGCTTGCCGTTTACCTTTATCTTTTTGGTGCGCAACGCCTTATAAAGCATTGATTGAGGTAACGTCTTTAATGTTTTTGTGATAAACTTGTCAAGCCTTTGGTCGGAATCGTTCTTATTTATAACGTATGCCTTATACAAGCGTTTTGCACTCCTTTTAAAATATTGTTTTAGCCTCCCTTGTGTAAAGGGAGGTGCCGTGCGAAAGCGAGGCGGAAGGATTGTTTTTTCAATTAAAGGACAATCCCTCAGTCGCTTCGCGACAGCTCCCCTTACACAGGGGAGCCTTATACAGTTACAGTCTCTTTTTCCTCGGCTATCTCAACCTCGGTATCACCAGCTTTAAGTCTCTCGGCGGCGACCGCGAGCATAAGCTTTATACGGTTCTCCTGATTTACTCTCGTAGCACCCGGGTCATAGTCTATCGGAACTATATTAGCCTTAGGATATACCCTGCGAAGCTTTCTTATCATGCCCTTACCGACTATATGGTTCGGCAGGCAACCGAACGGTTGAGCGCAGACTATGTTTCCGTAGCCTGAGCGTATAAGCTCGACCATCTCCGCGGTAAGAAGCCAACCCTCCCCCATCTTTGAGCCGTAGCCTATTATTCCGTTTACCATTTCCTTTAACTCATCGTATGTAGCGGGCTTTTCGTATTCGGGATGCTCGTCAAGCACCTTGTGCATCTTCTTTTCCATCTTTCTGAATATGTTAAGAAGAAGTCCGCAGACGAACTTTTTAAGCTTGCTTCCGCCGTAGAGCTTTACGTCCTCGGTTCTGTTGTCTATCTTAAAGCACATAAACGCCATTATACCCGGTACGTTTACCTCGCAGTCCTGCGAGCGAAGGAACTCTTCAAGCCCGTTATTGGCGAGCGCGGCGTATTTAACGTATATCTCGCCTACTACACCGACCTTTACCTTGGGCGTTACGACTCTTTCGATAGTCGCGAAGTCGTTTGCTATCTTTCTCATATTCTTTTCGAGCATTCCGACAGTTTTCCCGCGCTTGAACTGCGCCGAAAGCTCTGTCGCCCATTTCTCAACAAGCTTAGCTGACGCGCCCTTTTCGGTCTCGTAAGGCTCGGTCTGGTTACGCAGGAGCATAAGCAGGTCGCCGTAGCAGAGCGCCATTATACACTTAACAAGCATAGGCACGGAAAGCTCCATACTGCTGTCCTTTTCAAGTCCCGAAAGGTTAAAGGATATAACGGGAATATGACCGTAGCCTGCCTTTTTAAGTGCTTTTCTTAAAAGATGTATATAATTGGACGCTCGGCAGCCGCCGCCCGTCTGCGTTATCATAAGCGCGGTCTTATTAAGATCGTATTTACCCGAATTAAGCGCGTCTATCATCTGTCCGATAACAAGGAGCGCGGGATAGCAGGTATCGTTATGGACGTATTTAAGTCCCTCCTCGGCTACCTGCGGCCCGATATTTTTAAGTATCTCAACGTTGTATCCGTAGCTTTTGAACACGTCGCGGAGCATCATAAAATGTATCGGGAGCATATCGGGAATAAGTATCGTATAGTCCTTTTTCATTTCCTTCGTAAACGCTACGTTTGAAGGAACGTGGCTCTTTATCTCTTTCATACTCACTCCCCCTTTCCGTTATTTAACTTCTCCATAGCAGAGAACAGGCTGCGAAGTCTTATTTTAACTGCTCCTAAGTTGGTTATCTCGTCTATTTTTATCTGAGTGTATATCTTGCCCTCGTCTTCAAGTATGGCGCGCGTCTCGTCCGTGGTTATAGCGTCAACTCCGCATCCGAACGAAACGAGCTGAACGAGGCTCATATCGGGCTTATCGGCTATATACTTTGCCGCCGCGTAAAGACGCGAGTGATACGTCCATTGATTAAGCACCGAGACCTTGAATTTCTCCATCTCCGCGCTTACCGAGTCCTCGGTTATGACCGCCGCGCCGAGACTGCAAACGAGCTTATCTATACCGTGATTTATCTCAGGGTCTATATGATAAGGTCTGCCCGCGAGCACTATTATCGGCTTGCCCGCGCTTCTCGCCTTTTCCATGTATTCCTTACCCTTGACCCTTACGGCTTCAAGGTAACCGTTATAGGCTTTAAACGCCTTATCAACTGCCTTTTTGACCTCGCCTACCTTGAAAGCTCCGTTATAATAGGAGTTCATCTTCTCGGTGAACTTCTTTACGAAATCCTTTGGTCTGTGTATGCCGAAGTAATCGCCTATAAAGCGCGTATCCGCCATACGCTTTACGTTAGCGCGTATGACCTCGGGGTAATAGGCAACGACGGGACAGTTATAATGGTTATCGCCAAGTCCCTCGTTTACGTTGTAGGTAAGGCAGGGATAGAATATAG
This sequence comes from Eubacteriales bacterium, assembly GCA_045658525.1. Lineage (GTDB taxonomy): Bacteria > Bacillota > Clostridia > Oscillospirales > CAG-272 > SIG673. The sequence continues at coordinate 5,809 of JAZOVD010000079.1, read as the reverse complement.
CGTCAACGCCCTCGTCAAGGAGCGCTTCTATATGTCCGTGAAGGAGCTTCGCCGGGAAGCATACCGTGTCTGACGGTATCGTAAGCTGACCGCTTAAATAGAGCTTACGGTTGGAAGCAGGCGAGACTACGACCTCAAAGCCCATTTCCGTAAGAAGCGTATGCCAGAACGGAAGAAGCTCGTACATATTAAGTCCGAGAGGGATACCTATTCTTCCCATCTTTCCCGGCTTTGATTTAAGCGCGTTAAGAAGCCCGAGCTTATACTCGTAGAGATTAAGCTCCTCGCCTGCGCTCTTTTTACCCGAAACGGGCGTATCGCATCTGTTTCCGGCAATAAACGTTCCCGTCTTTTTGCCGTCTATGAAGAACGTATTTACGGTGAGCTTACAGTTATTTGTACAGCCCTTACAGGTTATAGCCTTGACTTCATGCTCGAAGCTTTTAAGTGCTTCTGCGGTTATAAGCGTGCTCTTTTCGGGAGCATTCTCCATAGCGTAGAGCGCCGCACCGTACGCACCCATAAGACCTGCTATATCGGGTCTTACAACGTCCATTCCTATCTCTTTTTCAAACGCGCGAAGTACCGCGTCGTTAAAGAACGTTCCGCCCTGAACCACTATATGCTTTCCAAGCGCGACGGACGCGTCCTTGGTAGTAGCGCGAATGACCTTATAAAGCGCGTTCTTAACTACCGACATAGAAAGTCCCGCGGAGATATTCTCTACCGTTGCTCCGTCCTTCTGTGCCTGCTTTACGGACGAGTTCATAAAGACCGTACAGCGCGAGCCAAGGTCAACGGGAGCGTCGGCAAAAAGTCCAAGCTTCGCAAAATCCGCTATATTGTATTTAAGCGCGCCCGCAAAGGTCTGCAAGAACGAGCCGCAGCCCGAGGAGCAAGCCTCGTTCAAGAATATGTTATCTATCGTTCCGTTGGCTATCTTAAAGCATTTTATATCCTGACCGCCTATATCGAGTATAAAATCGACCTCTGGCTTGAAATGCTTTGCCGCGTAGAAGTGCGCTACGGTTTCGACCGTTGAGGTATCAAGACCGAACGCGTTCTTTATTATCTCCTCGCCGTATCCAGTCGAAGCCGACGAAGCCACGGTAAGGTGAGGATATTTTTCATAAAACTCCGTAAGGAACTTACGCACCAGCGGAACTGGATTTCCGCTATTGGGCATATAAACGGACGAAAGAAGCCTGCCTTCTCCGTCTATTACCGCGCATTTAAGCGTTGTAGAGCCTGCATCTATACCGAGATAGACCTTTTCCTCAGTCTTTTCGGGTTCTGCTCTTTCGACCTTATCCTTTTCGTGTCTTGCAAGAAATTCCTCGTATTCTTTTTTATCGTTAAACAAAGGCGAGGCGGATTTATATGTACCCTTGTGCTGTCTGCCCGCTATGGCGTTTATTATCTCGGTTACCGTGAAGTTCTTTTCCTTGGGCGCAAGAGCCGCTCCCATAGCAACGAAGCAGAGCGAGTTTTCCGGGCAGGTTCCCTTTATTTTGAGCGTCGAGTCGAACGCCGCTCTGAGCTGTGAATGGAAGGTAAGCGGACCGCCGAGATAAAGAACGTTACCCTTTATCTGCCTACCCTGAGCGAGACCGGCTACCGTCTGGTTTACAACGGCGTAGAATATTGACGCAGATATATCGGGTATCCTCGCGCCCTGATTTAAAAGCGGCTGTATATCGCTCTTGGCGAAAACTCCGCATCTTGAAGCTATAACGTATATTTTTTCGTAAGATTTCGCCTGCTCCTCCATATCGTCGGGAGTTATTCCGAGAAGCGTTGCCATCTGGTCTATAAACGCTCCCGTTCCGCCGGCGCACGAGCCGTTCATTCTTACTTCAAGCTCCTTTTCGCCGCTCTCCTCGCCCGTAAGGAAAAGTATCTTCGCGTCCTCGCCGCCAAGCTCTATTACCGCGTCGGTCTCAGGGCAGTAGCGAAGCACCGCCGTTCTGGTGGAATACACCTCCTGAACGAACGGAAGTCCGCAGTCCTCTGCAAATCCCATTCCCGCAGAGCCTGATATACAAAGCCCTACCTCGTCGTCCGAGGAAAGTCCGAAGTTTTCTTTTATTTTTTCTATCAGCGCGACCGCCTTTGGCGGTATCTGAGAAAAGTGTCTTTCGTAGGAGCTGAAAAGAAGCTTTCCGTCCTCGTCAAGCACCGCGCTTTTTATTGTAGTAGATCCAATATCAAGTCCTATATTAAGCATATAGTTCAACCGTGACCTTTCTTTTTGCTTGTGTATCCGGTAAATGGTATATATCTATCCATTATCTAAATAATTATAGCTCTAAAAATTGTATTTGATATGAATATTATTTAAACAAAAAAACGACACCGAATTATTTTCGGTGTCGTTTGACTTTATATATCCGCATCCGCAAGATACTTGCTACCGTTATCCGCGATGTATGCCTTTCTTGCGGTAATATTGTCTCCGAGGAGCGTATCGAATATCTCAGCGGTCTCCTGAGCGTCGGCTTCCGTAACCTTGATAAGACGTCTCGTCGCAGGGTTCATAGTCGTCTGCCACATCATATCAGGCTCGTTCTCACCGAGACCCTTGGAACGCTGTATCGTGTACTTCTGATCGCCTATCTCTTTGAGTATCTTAGCCTTCTCTCTTTCGTCGTAGGCAAAGTATATCTTATCCTTTACGGTTATCTCGAAAAGCGGCGACTCCGCTATATATACCTTATCCATCGGAATAAGCGACGGAAGAAGTCTGTATATAAGCGTAAGAAGAAGTGTTCTTATCTGGAATCCGTCCTCGTCGGCATCGGTACAGAGTATTATCTTACTCCAACGCAGCGACTCTGGATCGAATCTCGGTATATCTCCCTTGATCTTTTTATCGACCTCAACTCCGCATCCGATGACCCTTATAAGGTCGGTTATTATATCGCTGGCAAATATCTTATCGTAAGAGCTTTTAAGACAGTTAAGGGTCTTACCTCTTACGGGGATTATTGCCTGAAAATCCGCGTTTCTTGCCAGCTTACACGACGACATAGCTGAGTCTCCCTCAACTATATAAAGCTCTCTCTTTTCGGGATCCTTTGACTTACAGCCGACGAACTTCTCAACTCTATTGGCTATATCGACCTTACCTGTGAGCTTCTTCTTGATGTCTATTCTCGCGCTCTCCGCCTGCTCACGGCTTCTCTTATTTATGAGCACCTGATTTATAAAGCGATCCGCTTCCATCGGGTTCTCGGTAAAGTAGATTTCAAGGTGCTTCTTGAAAAACGCTATCATCTCGTCACGTATGAACTTATTGGAGATAGCCTTTTTAGTCTGGTTCTCGTAGGAGATTATATTTGAAAAGCAGTTTGTAACGAGAACTATACAGTCAAGTATGTCCTTGTAAACGGGTTTGCTTTCATTTTTAGTATATTTACTGTTGTCGCGACAGTATTTATCGACCGCATAGACGAATGCCGTCTGAACAGCCTTTTCGGGAGAACCGCCGTGTTCAAGATAGCTTGAATTGTGATAGTACTCTATGGCGTTCTTGTGCGCGCTGACACAAAAGGAAACCGACATTTTAAGAGTATAGTTCTCCTCACCCGAGGCTATATCGCCTCCGTCGTCGTCAAGCTCCTCCTCGCCGTCTCTCGAACCGACGACCTTACCCGTAACGGTCTCCTCCCAGTATATAGGCGAGGTTATCGTATTCTCTCCTGCTATCTCTTTTACGTAATCCGTTATTCCGTTCTCGTAGATATACTCTTCCTCAGAGAACTTTCCGTCGTCCTCCTGCCATCTGAAACGAAATTTTATTCCGCTGTTTACGACAGCCTGACGGCGAAGTATATCGGAAAAACGTTCTTTTTTTATTCTAATGGAAGTAAATATCCTGTTATCAGGCTTCCAATGTATTACTGTACCGCTTCTTTTTTCACCCTTTTCAAGGTCACGGACTCTAAGCTCTGATACAGGCTCTCCGCCCGCGAAATCTATCTCGGAAAGCTTTCCGCCGTTATACGAGCGAACGTGCATAAACTCAGACGCGTACTGCGTAGCGCACGCTCCGAGTCCGTTAGTACCGAGCGAGTACTCGTACATCGCGCTGTCCTTTGAGGATTTATACTTACCGCCTGCGTAAAGCTCGCAGAATATAAGATCCCAGTTGTATCTTCCCTCTTTTTCGTTATATCCGAGCGGTACTCCGCGTCCGTAGTCCTCGACCTCTATCGAGCGGTCTGTATAAGCGGTAACGTTTATGACCTTACCGAAGCCCGCTCTTGCCTCATCTACCGCGTTTGACAGTATTTCAAAAAATGCGTGGATACAGCCTTCAAGGTCCTTTGAGCCGAAGATCACCTCAGGTTTTTCACGTACTCGCTGTGCGCCTTTAAGACTGCTTATACTTTGGTTACCGTATTCAGAAACCGTATTTTCTTTCTGCATTTTCCTTATCCTTTCACATATTTATCAATTAATTTTACACTCAAATAACGATTTTGTCAAGCGTAAAGTTGTTAATTATCATTTTGCCCGGAATATTTTCACTTTTACGGCACAAAAATAAACTGAAATACACCTTAAAGAAAGGATATTCTGATTTGAAAAAGCCTTATCCCGATGACAGATTATATTCCTCAACGTATATCGGTTATCTGATACGAAAATTACGGCGAGGCGGACTATGGAATACCGTCACTTCGATATACAAAAAGATAAGAAAATACACGTTTATTTCAGGCATAATACGCACACTTGCGTTCATAATAACCCTTCTTGAAAAAAGTGCCATACTGCTACTTATCGTCTCCTCGCTTTTTATACTATTCCCCGCGATAGCGTTATTTGCGATACTGTTTTCCGCCGTATGTATCTTCCGTTATATAGAACTGCATAAATCCGTCAAAAGCTGGATTACGGGTGCGAAACACGCTTCTGTGTATCTTACCGCGGAAAAATGCTACGGTAAGACCCGCAATCCGTTGTTTCTCAGATGTGCCTCCGAGGAAGCTTCGTCTTTCGATCATCCCGTGATAGTTTTGTGTTCTGACCGCATAATTTCAGCCAAATGGTACGGTCTCAACCTGCTTACAGTGCGCCCAGATTACTTTTTCGTCCTAAAAAAACACTATTTCAGACATTTTTCGGGCAAAATCACCTATATTTCCCTTTCTTAATAAAAGATTTTGTAAACATTTTAAGAATTTTATAAAATAACTATTGCAATATTGGAATTTTTGTTGTATGATTGACATATACACTAATTTTTGAATAATTTTTCGGTTAGCCTCGTCACCGTTTACATACAAGGTGACCTCGGCGGAAAGGATATAAAAATGTTTTTTGATAACTACGGTAACAACTCTCAGTCCAATTCCTACACTCCCTTCGGCACGGGTACTCCCGCGGTCCCTACCGCTCCCGTACAGCAGGTAAGACCCGATTACAACCAGAACGTTGCTCCTCAGAACGTTGTTGATAACGTTGAAGAGGAAGATATAATCGAGGGATGGGACGATAATCTTGATGAGTTTGCTCAGAAGATAAATATCAAAGTTTTTGGAGTAGGCGGAGGCGGAAACAACGCTGTAAACCGTATGTACCTCAGCGGCGACAAGAGCGCGGAGATGGTAGTTGTAAATACCGATATTCCCGTTCTTCGCAGCTCGCCTGTAAAGCAGAAGATAGCGATAGGAAAGCTCACCACCAGAGGTCACGGAGCGGGTGCTAATCCCGAAAGCGGTAAGAGAGCTGCCGAGGAATCCATCGACCTCATCAAGAAGAAGCTCGAAGGCGTTGATATGCTTTACATAACCGCAGGTAT
>JAZOVD010000078.1:0-5157 GCA_045658525.1 Eubacteriales bacterium | reverse complement strand
AGCGTCCTTTTCCTTCATTATCTCGTAAAGACGCGCGTTACCCATTATAACGGTATCAAGAACGGTAAATTCCTCAAAAGCGAAGTGGTCCTGTTTAAGAACCGACATACGTACAGTATCAGGAATGACTACCTCTCCGGTAGCGGGTTCAAGCTCGCCGCAAAGGAGCTTGAAAAATGTTGATTTTCCCGCGCCGTTAGCACCTATTATACCGTAACAGTTACCGGGAGTGAATTTAAGATCGACGTTTTTAAATAAAGTCTGTCCGCCGAAATGAAAGCTCAGATTATTTACAGTTATCATTTTATATTTGTACCTTTCGGAGATTATTTTTTATCAAAAAGAGAATTGCCATATACGTCTATTCCCACAACGAGTGGGAAGTTGTCAAATTCCATTCTTTTTACAGATTCGCAACCAAGCTCGTCAAAAGCGATAACGTCGCATTTTGTAATGCACTTAGCGGCGATAGCACCTGCTCCGCCCATAGCGCAAAGATATATGGCTTGGTTTTTCAGCATAGCCTCACAAACCTCGGACTTTCTTCCGCCCTTTCCGATCGTGGCGGCAAGTCCCATATCGAGAAGTGTTGGCATAAAAACGTCCATTCTCGTAGAGGTGGTAGGACCGCAAGAGCCTATCGGCATACCGGGTTTTGCAGGGGTAGGACCGCAGTAATATATGACCGCATCCTTAATATCGAAAGGAAGCGGTTTATTTTCTTTTATAAGAGCCATTATACGTTTATGCGCGGCATCACGCGCGCAATAGACCGTCCCGGAAAGAAATATCTCATCGCCTGCGTGAAGCTTGGGAGCGACATCTCTGATTTCCGAGGTGTTTATATATTTTGAACCGTTCATTCGCTATACGATACCTCTTAGAGAAATTTTATTAATTATATCATACCGTCTATGCTTTTGCAAGGATTTTCTACATTATTAATATATATTTAATATTTTGCTTGTCGTTTAACGTCATAAAAAGCGGAATATAAATAAATTTTCCGTACACCCGATTGTGACAATTTTTTCTTTTTACAGGTGATATAATGTATTCACCGATTTATTAAAGGGGCGGTGAGATTGCAACAGGTCATATACGCGGATGTATTGTTTGCGATAGATTTAAGTATGGATTTTCTCGCGCTATACATAACCGCGTATCTACTTAAATTCAGCTTTAAGGCAAGACGTCTTGCTTTCGCGGCGGTTATTGGCGCTTTGTACTCTGTCGTGAGCGTTATATTTCGGCACGATAGCTTTGGTATCGCGGTAGCGGTAGCTGCCGCTATGTGCTTGGCTGCATACGGAAAATGCGCTTTAAATCAGTTTTTTGGCAGAATGATCAGCTTTTTTGCTGTAAATATGCTGCTTGGCGGCGGAATGACCGCCGTTTTTAATCTTTTTTCAAAAATAGACGGAGTACAGAAGGTCGTAATATATGGCGAAATACACGAACTTAACTCTCAGATGCCGTTTTCGGTATATCTTATAGGATTTGCGCTCATCGTTCTTATAACGCTTCTTTTCGGAAAGCTGTTTACGAAAAAAGGCGTGGCAAGGCATAGGGTCTTGACCGTCTATTTCAAAGGTAAACGAAGTGTACACGACGTTATAGAGGATAGCGGTAATATGCTTTGTGAGCCGATGAGCGGAGATCCGGTGGTATTTCTTACGGAAAACGCGATAAGACGAGCTTTTGGAGACGATGTGCTTTCTTGGTTGGACTCTCCGAACAGTAACGCTATGCTGTCCGAAAACGGTAAGATGAGGATAGTTGTATATGAAACTGTCGGAGGACGGGATATGAGCGTTTGTATAAGGGCGGAAAAGGCGTACGTTGGCGGAACTGAATATCGGCTATGGTTTGCGCTTGGTAGGGCGTTTACCGCAAACGGAAGTGACGGTATAGTTCCCGCGCTCGAAGATGATAAGCATTTTTTTGGAGGTAAACGTTATGAAAGGTAAGTGGATATGATGTTCGGAGGAGATTTGCTGAAAAAGATATTGAAAAGACTTAGCGGAGATAAAAAAGACGGTGCAGTGTTCTATATAAACGGGCCGGATACGTTACCGCCGCCACTTTCAAAGGAGGATGAGGCTAAGGCTATCGAGGAGCTTCCGTACAGCAGAGAGGCGCGTTCGATGCTCGTTGAGCATAATTTGAGGCTTGTGGTCTATATAGCAAAAAAATTTGAGAACACGGGAACGGATATAGAGGATCTGATCTCCATAGGTACGATAGGTCTTATGAAGGCTATAAACACATACGATCCTGAGAAAAACATAAAATTAGCAACTTATGCCTCACGGTGCATAGAAAACGAGATACTTATGTACATAAGAAAAAACAGCGGACAGCGAGCGGAGGTTTCGATAGAGGAGCCGCTTAACACGGACTGGGACGGTAACGAGCTTTTGCTCGAAGACGTTCTTGGCGGCGACGAGGATCAGATATATAAGGAGCTTGAAACAGAGGAGGATAAAAAGACGATACGAAACGCGCTTTCAGGACTTTCCAAAAGAGAACGCGAGATAATAGTACTCCGATTTGGTCTTGACGGAAGCGACAGGGAGCTTACACAAAAAGAGGTAGCGGATATGCTTGGAATATCTCAGTCTTATATATCTCGACTTGAAAAGCGTATTATGGTAAGACTTAAAAGCGAAATGGAGCATCTTATATAAAAAACTTTCAAAAAAATCAGCAAATCTATTGACAAACAAAAACACTTGTGATATAATAGGAACGTTCCGTATGGGGTTGTAGCTCAGCTGGGAGAGCGGTGCGTTCGCAACGCACAGGTCAAGGGTTCGAGTCCCTCCAGCTCCACCAAAAATCGACAGGTTTTGTAAGAAGCTTGTCGATTTTTACTTTTTCACTATTAACTCTTCACTTTTCACTAAATCCCCGTCGATTTTTGGTGGAAGTAATAAGTAATAGTGAATAGTGAAGAGGTGTTGACGTAGCTTTTCGCCAAGGCGAAAAGCATTTTTTATATTGCAAAATTTATAATTTTGTGGTATAATACTTATTGCAAAACCAAAATGAGATTCGGGAGTGTAGAGATGTTTTTCATAATACTCGGTGGAGTTATTGCCGCAATGATAATATTATACGTTGCTTGTACCGCTTTTTACTTCAAATTTGCTATTCGAGGCAGTAAAGCGGACGAGGGCAAGGACCGCGAATTTTACGAAAAACACGGACTTGGAGAGTTTGTTGACGAGATAATGAAGGGCAGAGCGGAGTTTGATAAGGCTCCGTTTGAAACGGTTGAAATAACCTCGTTCGACGGTTTAAAGCTTAAAGCTCTTAGAGTAAAAACCGAAAATTCTAAGGGAACGCTCATCTTCTTTCACGGATACCGTTCCTTACCCAAATATGACTTTGCGGCATCGTATCCGTTCTATTCAAAGCTTGGCTACGATCTGCTTTTTCCCTATCAAAGAGCGCATGGAATAAGTGAAGGTAAGTATATTACGTTCGGAGTTAAAGAAAGAAAAGATGCGCTATCTTGGGTCGGATTTATCAATAACGAGATGGGTTATCAAAAAGATATATATCTTTGTGGAATTTCTATGGGGTGCGCAACTGTGCTTATGGGTATCGGCGAGGGCTATCCGAAAAACGTTCGCGGAATCATAGCGGACTGTGGATTTACCTCTCCTTACGAGATAATCTCGCACGTTGCGGATAAGATAGTCAAGTTCGGTAAAAGACCGCTTATGTGGTCGCTTGATAAGGCTTGTGCGAAGATAGCAGGCTTCAAACTGAAAGAGTATTCAACGGTTGACGCAATTAAAAATGCCGAATGTCCCATAATATTTTTCCACGGAGAAGCTGATGACTTCGTTCCTATGGAAATGACGGTGCGTAATTACGACACATTTCAAGGTAAGAAAACTATTATGACTGTTCCGTCTGCCGGACACGGTATTAGTTACCTCTACCAAAAGGAGAAATACGAAAAGGCGATAACCGATTTTATCGCCGAAACTTGCAGTAAATCTGAGTAAAACGTATTGACAAACGATTTGAATTGTAGTAAACTTAATAAGTAATAATATTCTATGAGGTTTAATGTATGGAGAACAGCAAAGAGAAATACATTTCGCCTTTTTCAACGAGATACGCTTCAAAGGCTATGCAGTACGTTTTTTCGGAAAAATTCAAGTTTACAACTTGGAGAAAGCTCTGGTTGGCACTCGCTAAGGCTGAAAAGCAGCTTGGGCTTGATATTTCGGACGAGCAGATAGCGGAGCTTGAGGCTAACGTTGAAAACGTAAACTTCGATGTCGCGGAAGCGAGAGAGAATGAAACTCGACACGACGTTATGAGTCACGTTTACGCGTACGGAAAGCAGTGCCCAAAGGCTGAACCGATAATACATCTCGGCGCGACCTCCTGTTACGTGGTTGATAATACGGACGTCATAATACTCAGAGATGCCTCGCGCATAGTTCTGCAAAAGTGCGCGCAGGTTCTTAAAAATCTTTCGGAGTTTGCGGTAAAATACAAAGATATGCCTTGTCTTGGCTATACACACCTTCAACCGGCTCAGCTCGTTACGGTAGGTAAGAGGGCGACTCTCTGGGCATACGAGCTTGCTCAGGACGTAGAGGAGCTTGAATTTCGGGTTTCGCGACTCCTTTTGCTTGGTTCTAAGGGAACGACAGGAACACAAGCGAGCTTTGTTGAGCTTTTCGACGGTGACGAAGAAAAGATAAAGAAGATGGAAGATCTTATAGCAAAGGAAATTGGCTTTGACGGAGTAGTTCCCGTATCAGGTCAGACCTATTCGAGAAAGGTAGATGCGTACTTCCTTTCAGCGCTCAGCGGTATCGCTCAGAGCGCGCATAAGTTCGCTACCGACCTCCGACTCCTTCAATCGTTCGAGGAGATGGAAGAGCCGTTTGAAAAGAACCAGATAGGCTCGTCTGCTATGCCTTATAAGCGTAATCCTATGCGCTCTGAGCGTATATGCGCTCTTGCGAGATACGTTATCGCTGATAGCGTAAACCCGGCGTTTACCGCGGCTACACAGTGGCTGGAAAGAACGCTTGACGATAGCGCGAATAAAAGAATATCGGTCGCAGAGGCTTTCCTCGCTGTTGACGCGATACTTAATATCTACGTAAACGTAACGGCGGG
>JAZOVD010000077.1:0-4697 GCA_045658525.1 Eubacteriales bacterium | reverse complement strand
TATGCGCCGTGATCTGTTCGCTAAGTATCAGAAGCTCCCGTTTTCCTATTTTGACGATCACAAAACCGGCGATCTTCTCTCAAGACTGACGGGAGATTTGCAGAACGTGTCGGAGCTTGCTCACCACGGTCCTGAGAATCTTTTTCTCGCAGTGCTTATGTTCGTCGGAGCGTTCATAATTCTCTTCAGCATCAATATGACGCTGACCTTGATTATGTTCGCTATAATTCCGTTTATTATACTCTTTACCGTTCTTACCAGACGCTCCATGTTCGAGGCTATGAAAAACTCGCGCAAGGAGATGGCTAACGTAAATTCTACTCTTGAAAATTCCATCACCGGAATACGAGAGACGAAGGCTTACGTCGCGCACCATCACGAGAAGTGTAAGTTTGCCGCGACTAATGAGATGTTCGCAAAGTATCGCTCACAGTCGATGCGTTGGATAGGCATCTATTCTGCAGTTATGGAGTTCCTCACAGATCTTCTTTATCTTGTGATAATCTTCATTGGCGGCGTATTTATGATTCAGGGCAAAATTAACGCCGCTGACTTCACAGCCTTCCTATTATATATAAATATGTTTATAAATCCGATACACCGCTTCGTGACGCTGTTTGAGCAGCTTCAGGAGGGTATGTCCGGATTCTCACGCTTCTATGAGATAATAACTACTCCCGATGAGCTCGACGAGGGTACCGTTGAGATCGACGATATACGCGGTGACGTAGCATTCGAGAACGTTACGTTCTCTTACTTTGCCGAGGATACGGACGGTGACAGGGCGGTTATATCGAATCTTTCTCTTAAGCTTAACGCAGGCGACACGGTCGCTCTCGTAGGTCCTTCCGGCGGAGGAAAAAGCACGATATGCAATCTTATTCCGCGCTTTTACAACGTTCAGAGCGGTAGAATAACAGTTGACGGCGTTAACGTTATGGACATCACTCTTGATAGCTTAAGACGCAATATCGGTATGGTGTCGCAGAACGTATTTCTCTTTGACGGCACGGTGCGTGACAATATTGCTTACGCAAGACCTGACGCCTCGGATGAGGAGATCGTTGAGGCGGCAAAGAAGGCGAATATACACGACTTTATCCTCACTCTTGACGATGGATACGATACTGAGGTCGGTGAACGCGGGGTGAAGCTCTCAGGCGGTCAAAGACAGCGAATTTCGATAGCAAGAGTGTTCCTTAAAAATCCTAAGCTCCTTATTCTTGACGAGGCGACGAGCGCGCTTGACAACGTGACCGAGATGCAGATACAGAGCTCTCTTGAGGAACTTTCAAGAGGCAGAACCGTTATTGTGGTTGCACACAGACTTTCTACTGTAAAGAACGCTGATGAGATAGTTGTTATTGATCAGACAGGTATTGTAGAGCGCGGATCTCATGACGAGTTACTCGAAAGAGACGGAGAATACAAGAGACTTTATTCTTATCAGTTCAGAGCTTTATAACATATTTTGACAATTTTAGTTGTCAAAAATGATTCTATAAAAACAGAAAAGGTTTATATGTCGGAAAATAATAATTTGAGAATGGGCTTTCGCGACGGTCTGCCTATAGGAATAGGATATTTTGCTATTTCCTTTACGGTTGGATTTTTCGCAGCGACATCGGGGCTAAATTGGATTCAGGCATTTTTGATTTCAGCACTGAACCTTACCTCGGCAGGTCAAATAGCCGCAATCCCTATTATAGCTTCTGCCGGTTCATTGATTGAGCTTGGTCTGACGCAGTTTGTTATAAATGCGAGATATGCACTTATGTCGATCTCACTTTCGCAAAGACTTGGTGAGTCGGTGCGTTTGCGTGACAGATTTATCATAGCGTTTTTTAATACCGATGAGATATTTGCCGTCGCTTGCGGCAAGGACAGTATGCTTGGTAGAAAATATCTATTTTCCATAGCAGTTTTTCCTTATATCGGTTGGTCGTTTGGCACTCTTTTCGGAGCTTTGCTTGGCGGCGTACTTCCGACGCTTCTGACCAGTGCGATGTCAGTCGCTATTTACGCTATGTTTATCGCTATAGTTGCGCCTGTTGCAAGGGGGCATATTCCTACTGCTATTTGTGTTATTTCTGCGATTGCATTGTCCTTTGCCTTTAAGTATTTGCCCGTCCTTTCGGGTGTGCATAACGGTATAGTGATAGTCGTAATTACCGTTGTCCTCAGCTCGTTATTTGCGCTTATTGCTCCGATATCCGAGACAGACCCATGGGAAGAGGAGGAATGCGTATGACGGGACCCGTGTACTTCTTTATAGCCCTTTTAGTTATGGCGGGTATAACCTATCTCATAAGGCTTTTACCCATTTTGTTTATTAAAAAACGAATTCAAAACGTTTTCTTGAAATCCTTCCTCTACTACGTACCGTACGTAGTGCTTTCGGTGCTGGCATTCCCCGCTATACTTACATCCACCGGTCATCTTTTGAGCGGAGCTATGGCAGCTCTCGTATGCGTCGCTTTGGCGTGTATGAGACGCGGACTTATTTTGTGTATGGTTGGCGGTGTTACCGCGGCGCTCATATGTGAGATCGTCATTATGCTCATCTGACGGTGAGCTTCGGGTAAAACCGATTTATTCCTACGTTGTTTTAAATAAGAAAATACATAAAGGAAAACTAAATGTTCTACATTACACTTGACCTTGAATGGAATCAGGCGTACGCCCAAAAGGCGCTTGCCGTTCAAAGACAGCTCTCATCGCGTTTGCGCGGAGAGGTCATACAGATAGGCGCGGTCAAGCTTGATAAGAATCTGCGTATTTGCGGATCTTATCAGATAATAGTTAAGCCGAGATATTTCAAGAAGCTGCACAAGCACGTTTCCGAGCTCACGGGTATTACTCAGGAGCAGATGGATGTAGGAACACCGCTTACAGTAGCGGCGGAGAGCTTCAAAAAGTGGTGCGGAGAGGACTTCGCTTTTCTCACCTGGGGACCGGACGATATACCGATGCTCAAGGAGAATTTCCACGTAAACGATATCGACTTTAGCTGGCTTGATACCACCTACGACCTTCAGCAGATATTCTCACGTCAGACAGACGGGGCGGCGAAGCAACGCTCGCTTGAATATGCGATGGACTACTTTGAGATTCCTATGAATCTTCCCGCGCACGATGCGCTCAACGATGCATACTTTACCGCCCTCGTGGCGCAGAAGCTGAACGTTGAGGAGGGAATCAAAACCTACAACGATTTTAGAGGTGAATTCCTCGAGAGCAGTGTTATCGGTGATGCCGATGCCGGAGACGACGGCTACGTTACCATTGGCGAGATGCTTGACGATGACATTGTGAAAACGCCGAAATGTCCTATCTGCCACGCGGTAATGCAGGCGCAGGACAAAGTCCTTCACTCCAAGGGACAAAAATATACCTTCCACTTCCACTGTAAGAAGGATGGAGATATGCTCCTCGTATTAAGACTCAGAAGAAACTTCAATGAGACGTGGCGCGCTAAGCGCACGGTGGCTTACGCTACCGAAGAGTCGCTTGAGGAGTTCAAGCGCGGAATTGAACGTACGGCTGTAAAGAGAAAGATGAGACAGCGTAAGCCTCGCGGTCCTCGACTCGTACGTTAAAATCCGGCACAAAAGAATAAAAGAAACGGATACTAAGCAAAGTATCCGTTTCTTTTTTTACCTATAAAATATGACAAAACAAAGAAAATGCATTCAATATGCAGGATATTGTATAACTGAAATCCGTATTATTCCATATTTACGAGCTTTTTAAGCTCGGGCTTTCTGAACATAAGGACGGCGCAAATTATACATATCGCAAAGTCGGCAGACAAAAATCCGCCGTTATAGAGGAAGGAATAGAGGTATTTACCCATTCCGTCGGGCGCCCACTGTCCCCAGATCACGACACCGGTGGTGAAGTGACAGAGAAATCTTAAGAAAACTACCGAAATAATGCCGATATACGCGTTGATCTCGGCGTTTTTAGTGAGCTTCATAGCCTTCGGCAGACCTGCAAGACCAAGAAGAGTGAAGGGGAGCAGGTAGTCGAAAAGTATACAGATCACAAGTGAGCCCATAGACTCGCAGTAGGGGAATACGTTTGCGCTTACAAAGGCTTGCAAAAGCTGAGTCAGAGAATAGGCAAACGCGGTGGAAAGTCCGGTTAACGGTCCGTATTTTATGCCGATAAGCATAATAGGAAGCATGCTTGCGATGGTAACCGAGCCGCCCATCGGCATTTCAAAGATCTTCGCGTAACTAAGCGCGAATGAGAGCGCGAGCATAACTGCGCACTCCGTGAGTGTGGTTAGGTTGGAGCTTAATCTCCTTTTTGTACTCATATAAAAGTACCTCCAATAAATAAATTACCGCACAGAACGAAAAGTCCGTGCGGTAAGATAGATATTGCATCTATGGTAAATCTCCCTACGCCGGCATTATCCGTATCAGGTTAAAGGGTTTGGCACATACCATCTCAGCCTTTCGGCACCCCTGACTTTATTCTGTTTTGGTTGAATCAATTATAGCACTGTCAAAAGCAAATGTCAATAGCTATTTGGAAAGCTTTTCGCTTTTTATCCCGTCGCTTCGTTAGATAATTACTCTGCGATTACTAACAGCGCGCCGTCGTCTACCGATATTTTAGCGCTATGGGAGATAAACTCGTTTGAAACTCCGAGCGGAAACGCGGGGGAAAGCGTTGCGTTCTCAACC
>JAZOVD010000076.1:0-2402 GCA_045658525.1 Eubacteriales bacterium | reverse complement strand
GACATGGCTACGATCCGCCTTTATGTACCTTGCCGCGGGACTTTCCGAGGGTGAGCGCGAGCTTGACGAGGACGAATTTCTTGACGTTGAAAAGCTTCCGCTTGACACCGTCGTAAAGATGATACTTGACGGTGAGATTCCCGACGGAAAAACGCAGGCGGCAGTGCTTAAAGTTAAGGCGATGATAGATAAGGGAATGGTTTAAACAGAAAATAGCTGAGCCAAGTTTAATTTCGGCTCAGCTATTGCTTTTTTATTACACTTGTGATATAATGTGGTTATATCTTATTATAGGACAGGAGACAGAAATGAAAAAGAAGCTTTTACTTCTCTTTATCGCACTTATCGCAGTTTCGCTTCTCATCTTTTCGGCGTGTAGCACTCCGCTGGAATTTTCGGTCAATTTTATCGTTGACGGAAATGTTTATTCCACTATCGGAACAAGCGGTAACGAAATCATCAAAATGCCTGAAAATCCAACGAAGGACGGTTACACCTTCGGCGGTTGGTATTGGGATAAGGACGTATGGAACACGCCGTTTACGGCAAATTCCCTGCTTGATACCCCACTTTCGTCGGATATGAACGTATATGCCAAATGGGAACATATACATATCCCGTCCGATTGGATAGAAGATACCCCTGCCACATACAGCGCGGCAGGCTCAAAGCACAAGGAGTGTACCGAATGTAAAACGGTTCTTGAAACCGCGGTAATTCCAGCACTCTTGCAGGGTACGGAGATACTCTCCTCTGCTATGACGGTAAACGGAGAGACTGCATACGTTTCGCTTTCAAACGCCACAGAAACGTTTTCGTTCCTCAACGATATAACAGTTCCCGAGGGTGCAAGCTTTATCGTAGCAAGAGATATAGGCTGTGAGCAGGTCATAGCAAGTAAGACCGTCTCTCTGCAACTTGAAGATAACGTTTACTACATATTAGTAACGAACGGCAATACTCAGAAGCTCTACACAGTCACCGTTCGCCGCCGTCCGATGTACACAGTTACTTTTAATACTAACGGCGGTACTTCCGTGCCCTCGCAAACAATAGAGGAAGGCTTCTTCCTCGAAACTCCCAAGGAAACCACGAGAGCAGGTTATACGTTCAAGAAGTGGGATAAAGATCTCACCGCGCCTGTTATGGGAAATATGACCGTAAAAGCCGAGTGGACTGCCAACACCAATACGCCGTACAAGGTTGAATACTACACCGAGAACGTAAATAAGAACGGCTACGACCTTGAACTCACCGTTCCTATGACGGGCAAAACTGATGATATAGCGACCGTCGAGCCGAATGTACCTGAGCATTTCACGCTTGATACAGAAAAGAGCGTATTAAGCGGTACGATAACAGGCGATGGCAAGCTTGTGCTTAAAGTTTACTACACGAGAAATGAGTACACCGTAAGCACAAGCGTAAACAAACCAAATCGCGTTAGTGTTTCGGGTAGCGGAATATATCCTTACGGAACACAGGTAACAGTTACCGCCACGGTAGCCGAGGGATATAAATTCGACGGCTGGTATGACGGAAATAATCTCGTCTGCTCTGACCTTACCTACAAGTTCACAGCGGATAAGAGCATTTCGCTTGAAGCGAAAATCTCCGCGATAGATGTTGCTTATACCGTAGAATACTATCTCCAAAACGTAAATAAGAACGGCTACGACCTCGAACTCACCGTTCCGCTGACGGGTAAGACGGACACAACGGCAACAGCTGAAAGAAAGACATTTGACCACTTCACGATTGATACTACAAAGGGTAAGTTAAGCGGTAACATTGATGGTGAGGGAAACCTTGTTCTTAAAGTTTACTACACGAGAAAAACCTACACGGTTAGCACAAGCATAAACAACTCAGACCGCGGAAGCGTCACGGCAGGCGGAACGTATCCTTACGGAAAAGAGATAACGCTTACCGCTACCGTAGCCGCCGGATATAAATTCGACGGCTGGTATGAAGGAACCAAGCTCGTGTGCTCTGAACTTACCTACAAGTTCACGGTGGATAAGAACGTTTCGCTTAATGCGAATATTTCTGCTGAAAACGACGTTTCTTATATTGTAGAATACTACACCGAGAATATAGCTAAGAATGGCTATGACCTTACTACTATTCCTATGACGGGTGAAACTGACGATATTGCAACAGTCAATCCGAATGTCCCCGAGCATTTCACGCTTGATACAACTAAGAGTAAATTGAGCGGTACAATTACAGGCGACGGCAAGCTTGTTCTTAAAGTCTATTACACGAGAGATACCTACACGGTAAGCACAAGCATAAATAATCCCAATCGCGGAAGCGTAACGGCGGGCGGAACGTATCCTTACGGAAAAGAGATAACGCTTACCGCCACGGTAGCCGAGGGATACAAATTCGACGGCTGG
>JAZOVD010000075.1:0-3122 GCA_045658525.1 Eubacteriales bacterium | reverse complement strand
AGTCCAAACAGGTTTATAAATCCTGCGGAATCGGTCTGGTCATAAACGTGGTCCTCGTCAAAAGTCGCTATCTCCTCATCATACAGAGAGAAAGGAGAAACAACTCCGGCATTGACCATATTACCCTTATAGAGACAAAGGGTGACGTCACCGGTAACGGTCTCCTGAGTCTTATCAACGAATGCGGAAAGAGCCTCGCGCAGAGGGGTGAACCACTGTCCGAAGTAAACAAGCTCCGCAAAGCGTGAAGCAACGAGCTCTTTATAATGCTGGGTATCTCTGTCAAGAGTAATGGTTTCGAGAACCTGATGCGCTCTGTAAAGGATCGCTCCGCCGGGAGTCTCATATACACCTCTGGACTTCATACCGACAAGGCGGTTCTCAACAAGGTCAGCAAGACCTATACCGTTCTCACCGCCGAGCTTATTGAGCTTCTCTACTATCTCAACAGCTCCGAGCTTTTCGCCGTCTATCGCAACGGGAACACCCTTCTCAAAGGATATTTTTACGAACGTAGGCTTATCGGGAGCCTTGAACGGAGAAACGCCCATTTCAAGGAATCCCTCTTTATCGTACTGAGGCATATTCGCGGGATCTTCAAGATCAAGTCCCTCGTGAGAAAGATGCCAGAGGTTCTTATCCTTTGAATAGTTGGTCTCGCGGTTTATTTTAAGCGGTATATTATGCGCCTCAGCGTAATCTATCTCCTCGTCTCTGGACTTTATGTCCCACTCTCTCCAAGGAGCTATTATCTTCATACCGGGAGCAAACGCCTTTATGGTAAGCTCAAATCTTACCTGGTCGTTACCCTTACCGGTACAGCCGTGGCAGATGGCGTCCGCGCCCTCCGCAAGTGCTATCTCAACTATTCTCTTGGCTATAACGGGACGCGCAAACGACGTGCCGAGGAGATAATCTCCCTCGTACTTAGCGCCCGCTTTGAGCGTGGGGAATATGTAATCCTCAACAAATTCTTTTTTAAGATCCTCGATATAGAGCTTGGATGCTCCGGTCTTTATAGCCTTCTCTTCAAGTCCGTCAAGCTCGGTTCCCTGTCCAACGTCTCCCGATACCGCGATGACCTCACAGTTATCGTAGTTTTCTTTGAGCCACGGAATGATTATAGAGGTGTCGAGTCCTCCCGAATATGCAAGTACGACCTTTTTTATCTTTTTATCTGCCATGATGTTACTCCTTTTCTGACATCTAACCAAAACTTTATGCATCCATTATACATACATTCAAACCGTTTGTCAAGGGGGTTTTGATATTTTTTTGAAATTTCTTATTTCTTTAAGTGTGTTTTATATATTTTATTACGCGCGGCTTTTTTGATGAGGTACTTTTTAGGCAAAGTAACCAAATGTATATTTATGTGAATATCGATGAAAATATGCAGGATTTTTTGAGCAAGTTTTAACCATTTTCCAAAACGCGGTAATGCGCATTTTACGTCGTATTTTCAAAAAAAATTATAAAAATACCAAATATCTCTTGCAATCCGAAAAAAGTTGTGATATAATGTAGTGGAATAGCAAAAAATGCACACGGAAATGAGGTTATCTCAACATGAGTCCATACTGTGAAAACCCGAGCGAACCCCTTCGTCTCCAAAAGGCGGAGGATTACCGTATAGCTCCGCATCTTCACACTTCGGCTGAGCTTTTGTATATTGAAAAAGGCTCCGCTTCTCTCACCATAGGCGCGCTGGAATATTCGCTTGTCATCGGTGATTTCGCGCTCATTATGCCAAGTATGCTCCACTGCATAACTCCCACTTCGGAGAATACCTCCGTATATGTGATAAACTGCAAGGGCGACGTTATCCCCGATATAATAAAGCGTTACACGGGTCTCCGTCCCGCTTCGCCTGTGCTTCGCGCACTCGACGTTCCGAAAACGCTTTTATACGCGCTTTCCGCCATATCGGCAGAACGTGACAGGTACGTGGCTTTCGCGTGGGCTAACCTTATGTTTACGATAGTTACGTCGGGACTTCGCTTTGCCGAGATACACGACGGAGTTACCTCCGAGCTTTCAAACAGAGTTCTTTCATATCTTGGTCTGCATTACCGCGAGCAAGTCTCTCTTGACGATCTTGCTGAGGTAATGGGAGTCAGCCGTTTCCATCTTTCGCATCTGTTCTCCAACAAGCTCGGTATCGGTTTCAAGGAATACATGAACAATCTTCGCGTGGAGTACGCAAAGGGGCTGCTTCGTTCGACAGACGATCCTATCTCCGAGATATGCACGGCATCTGGATTTGAAAATCAAAGAACCTTTAACCGTGTATTCAGAGACAATACCGGTGCTTCTCCGAGAGATTACCGTCTCCACAGAGAGGACTTCGGTATCCCCGCTCCCAAGCATCCGACACCCGAGATCGACGTAGAAAAGGACGAGCTTCCCGAGATCTCTACGGAAGCGATAGAAAACGGTTATACCGAAAACGAGATCGTTATAGAAGAAACAGCAGTCGTCGAGAAAAAGAAACGCGCGTCGCGCTCAAAGAAGCGCACGGACAAGCCTATCCCCGAGACAAAGGAGCAGGTAGCTCCAACCGAACCGACTGTAAAGAAAAAGAAAAAAGACAGTGCGTGGTTCTTCTGATACATAATAATGAAATAAGCCTCCCCTGTGTAAGGGGAGGTAGCGCCGACAGGCGACGGAGAGGTTGTAGCTTAAACGATCCCTCAGTCAGCGTTGCTGACAGCTCCCTTTACACAAGGGAGCCTTATCTTTTTAGAGGAAGGAAAATAACCTATGAAAAAATCATACGGAAACAACGCGGTAGTCGGTCAGTCGGGCGGACCGACAGCGGCGATCAACGCGTCTCTTGCGGGAGTTATCTCCGCAGCTCTTGAAAGCAAAGAAATAGGAAAGCTTTACGGAATGGCAAACGGCATCGACGGAATGCGCCGCGAAAGGCTTTACGACCTTACCGAGCTTTTCAGCGGAAAGCCCGATGACGTCACTCTTTTGAAGCATACTCCCGGTGCGGCACTCGGCTCTTGCCGTTTTAAGCTTCCCTCACCCGAAAATGATCCCGATTTTTACGACAATCTCTTTTCGCTTTTTGAAAAATATGAGATAGGGTACTTTTTCTACATAGGCGGAAACGA
>JAZOVD010000074.1:0-6935 GCA_045658525.1 Eubacteriales bacterium | reverse complement strand
CTGTTCTTTTTTTACGTTAACGGACCGTCGGGGACGTAGATCCCTAAAAATTAATGTAAACCTTAATACCACAAAAATAAAAAAATAATTCTCTCACACGCTCCGTAACAAGTGGGCGTGTGAGAGAAGTTCTTTGCTTCTTTCAAGAAAGAAGATAAAATTACATATTCTTATTCGTAGTTTTAAGCATAACGTCGTGGTAGCCGCCCTCGACTATACTCGTCGCGGATACCAGAGTTATCTTAGCATTCTTCTGGAGATCGGGAATGTTAAGAACTCCGCAGTTGCACATAGTGGATTTTACCTTGTAAAGGCTCTTGTTTACGTTATCTTTAAGCGGACCAGCGTAAACAACGTAGGAGTCAACACCCTCCTCAAAGGAAAGCTTCGCCTTTCCGCCGAGGTCGTATCTCTGCCAGTTACGCGCTCTGTTAGAGCCTTCTCCCCAGTACTCTTTAACGTAAGTTCCGTTTATGTTGAGCTTAGGCGTGGGGCTTTCGTCGAAACGCGCAAAATATCTTCCGAGCATAAGGAAGTCAGCACCCATAGCAAGCGCGAGAGTCATGTGATAGTCGTGAACTATACCGCCATCGGAGCATATCGGAATATATATACCGGTCTTTTCATAGTACTCGTCACGAGCAGCAGCGACCTCTATAAGAGCCGTAGCCTGTCCGCGACCTATACCCTTCTGCTCACGGGTTATACAAATAGAACCGCCGCCGATACCGACCTTTATGAAGTCCGCACCCGCTTCCGCAAGGAACAAAAATCCGTCACGGTCAACTACGTTACCGGCACCGACCTTTACATTATCGCCGTACTTCTTGCGAATGAAATCAAGCGTCTTGCTCTGCCAGACGGTATATCCCTCGGACGAGTCTATACAAAGAACGTCCGCACCCGCCTCGATGAGCGCGGGAACACGCTTTTCATAGTCAAGTGTATTTATACCCGCACCGACCATAAAACGGTTATTGGAATCAAGAAGTTCAAGAGGCTGCTCCTCGTGCTGAGCGTAGTCCTTTCTGAACACAAGATACATAAGGTTATCATTGGCGTCAACTATCGGGAGACTGTTAAGCTTATGCTCCCAGATTATGTCGTGAGCCTGATTAAGCGTTATATTGTCGCGCGAAACAACAAGCTTCGCTCTCGGAGTCATAAATTCCTTTACGGGGGTATCCTCGGACATATGAGTTATGCGATAGTCACGGCTGGTAACTATACCGATAAGCTTTCCGCCCGCAGTTCCGTCAGACGTTATAGCTATGGTGGAGTGACCCTTTTCCTCTTTGAGTCTGAGAACGTCACCGAGAGTGCTGTCGGGAGTGAGGTTAGAGTCACTTACGACAAATCCCGCCTTATAGTTCTTTACCTTGGCTACCATTGCCGCCTCGTCCTCTATCGACTGAGAACCGTATATAAACGACATACCGCCCTCCTTTGCGAGAGCTATCGCCATTCCGGAGTCGGAAACCGACTGCATTATAGCGGATACCATAGGTATGTTGAGGTTTATAGCTGACTTCTCACCCTTCTTGAACTTTACAAGGGGAGTTTTTAACGTTACGTTCGCGGGGATACATTGCTCAGATGTATAACCGGGAACAAGAAGATATTCACTGAACGTGTGGGACGCTTCCGGATAAAAATATGCCATACCGTGTTTTCCTCCGAGTTTTATATTTTTACTTGATTTTTGATTTTATTTACTAAGTATATCACAAGATTTTCGATTTGTCAACAACACATTTCTCCAAACTTGTTATTTTGTCGAAATTGCGATTATAAAAAACCCTATATTCCCTTAGTTTTATAGATATTTACTTTAACAGAGCGTATTATTTCAGCTCGTCCGCCCAATCGCGTTCCCTGAGCGTAAGCGAGGCTTTCGCCGATTCGTAGGTTATAAGCCCGTCGTCGCCCTTGACGGGTCTTTCAAGAACTATGTCAAGAACGTCTCCGACCTTACAGCCGTCAAGCACTAACGTGATGTCGGCGTTTTCGGAAATAACGTGACCGTTAACTGATACCACCCTGTCTCCGAGTTTAAGGTCGTCGGTGTACTTAGAGGAGATTATAAACACACCGTATTTTCTGTCCGCTATCATTCCTTTAAGCTCCGCCTGACTCCATATCTGCCAGTTTGACGGAGTTACCGTAGCTATCGTTACACCGAGCGCGGGCCTACCCTTGACATAACCGTACTGCATAAGATCGGATACAACGTCAAGCATACGGTTTGACGGTATCGCGTAACCTATTCCGTCAACGTTATCGCCCTTAGCCTTAGCCGTTACTATACCGAGCAGATTTCCGTCAGCGTCAAAAAGTCCGCCGCCCGAGTTTCCCGGGTTAACGGTAGCGTCTATCTGTATAAAGTTGCCGCCTCGATTGGAAATATCTCGATCGGGATGGCTGACGTATCCAAACGAATACGAAAGTCCGACTCCCAGAGGGTTTCCGACTACCGCTATGCTCTGTCCCATTACGGACTTTGAGGAATCCGAGATTCTCACGGGGGTGAAAACGTCTCCGTCAACGTCCAGCTTTATTATCGCGAGGTCCGCTTTTTCGTCAACGCTGAGGACCGTACATTGATATTCCTTGCCGTTATGATCGGTAGCGTAGAGTCTGTCGAGACCAAACGCAACGTGCTGGTTCGTCACAGCGATACCGTCACTCGAAAGGATAACTCCGCTTCCGTTGGCGCTGAGGGTATATGTGTCCGTTACGTCATCGTAAACGTAACCCGTAAGCGCAATAGATGACCTCATTATCTTTTGGGCAAGCTCAACACTGTCTCCCCTGTACTCTCCCGAAACGTAATCGACCTCTACTCTGTTGACTTTAACTCCCGATACTCTGAGCATCAGGGCGCTGAGAAAATCGGAATCCGCCGTCAGCGCTGTATTACATATCCAGTACATACCGGAGAACGCTCCCGTAAAGGCTACCGCCAATATGAGTATAAGGAGTCCCGCGGTTTTGAGCACCGAAAAGGTGGACTGTTTATTATTCCCCTCGTTAGAAAGATTTTGTGGCGAAAGCTCGTCGTCAGCAAAAAGATAGCCGTTAAGTCTTTCCGCCGCGTTATCACTCGGAACGGTCGCTGTGGCAGGCTCGTTTTCAACGTTTTCGTTTATCTCGGTCGCCGATACAGCTTCTTCCGTAGCTTCGTTTATATTTTCGTCGCCTTCGCGCTTTTCATCGTCGTTATACAAAGCTTTATTCCTTTCGAGTTTTGTTTATACATAGTTATTATAGTCCGAATATGTGACGGTTATATTATTGTTTTACGAATATTTGTTAAAACTTGACCTTAAAAGGCGTATTTTTTTACTTAGCGGATATTCGTAAAAAACATTCAGAAAACACCGTGATAACCGCAAATAAGCCGTTTTTTCGACACGAAAAAACGCTCAAAACCTCAAAAAGCCCGAAAATTTAAATTAAATTGTAAAGAAAAAGAAAATTATTTAAATACCCATTGATTTTTTCTTAAAAATGTATTATCATATATTTTTGAAAGATTGTTTTAAAAAATGATCTCGCGAGACATAAAAGAAAGGGTAGTGTAAAATGGATTTCAAGAAGATCGGTGTGCTTACATCTGGTGGCGATGCCCCGGGAATGAACGCTGTCGTAAGAGCCGTTACCCGCGCGGCAAACGCTGCGGGAGTTGAGACCGTCGGTATATACGAGGGTTATCAGGGTCTTATGGACGGAAACCTCGTTAAGCTTACGGCAAGCGACGTTTCCAACGTTATGAGTAAGGGCGGCACCATGCTCTATACCGCGAGAGCGGTAGAATTCAAGGAGGAGAGCGGAATGCAGAAGGCTCTCAAAACTTGCAAAGAGCACCATATAGACGGAATAATAGCGATAGGCGGAGACGGTACGTTCAGAGGAGCTACCGATCTTTCAGCGCACGGTATTCCGACGATAGGTCTTACGGGAACCATAGATAACGATATAACCGCTACCGACTACACCGTAGGCTTCGATACCGCGATGAACACAGTCGTTGAGTGCGTGGACAGGCTCCGTGACACCTGTGAATCCCACGCGAGATGCTCGGTAATAGAGGTTATGGGTCGCCACGCAGGTTATATAGCCTTGCAGGCGGGTATAGCTACCGGAGCTATCGGAATAGTTATAAGCGAGGTCCCGTTCGACGAGGAAGCGATGATCAACAGGATCATAACCTCCAAAGAGGCGGGAAGAAGAAGCTTTGTCGTTCTCGTAGCCGAGGGAGTACGTGATTCTGAGGACAAGCCTTACGGAGAAGGTCTTACAAAGCGTATCGAGGCGGCGACGGGAGTCGAATCGAGATTCGTTCGTCTTGCTCACATAGTACGCGGAGGCTCGCCAACGCTTCGTGACAGACTCGCGGCATCTCTTATGGGAGAGGCGGCAGTCAAGCTTCTGCTTGAAGGAAAATCAAACCTTGTCGTATGCGAAAGAAACGCGAAGATAGTTACCTTCGAGATAAACTTCGCTCTTACGCTTGACAAGATGTATAAAAACAAGTTAAAACCCGGCGACCTTGATCGCTTCTCGGCTACCGAGATAAGAGATATGGAGGTACTCGCGGAGCTGCGCAGACGCGAAATGCTCGATATGTACAACGCCGCGCTCGGTCTTATGTGACCGCACAAAAATCGGTATTTATCCGTCAAAAACGGGTCAATATATAAATAAGTATAACAAGCGGAGCTTCCGCAATTTTGCAAAGGAGTTATGAAGTATGAGCAAAGAATTTAACTGCGAATACGCAATGTCGACCGAAGTACAGCACATGTGCAAGGTCGCGAAGGGTCCCGATCACGGTCCTGCTCCCATTCCCGAGGAGGGCAAGTGGGTTCAGGCTAAGGAGATCAGCGACATTTCCGCATACACTCACGGTGTGGGCTGGTGTGCGCCTCAGCAGGGAGCTTGTAAGCTTTCCCTCAACGTCAAGAACGGTATAATCGAGGAGGCTCTTGTTGAGACCATCGGTTGCTCCGGTATGACTCACTCTGCGGCTATGGCTGCTGAGATACTTCCCGGTAAGACGCTTCTCGAAGCTCTTAACACCGACCTCGTCTGCGATGCTATAAACACCGCTATGCGCGAGCTTTTCCTTCAGATCGTTTACGGACGCAGCCAGTCTGCATTCTCCGAGGGCGGTCTCGTTATCGGTGCTGGCATGGAGGACCTCGGTAAGGGCGAGCGTTCCATGGTCGGTACTATGTACGGAACCAAGGCTAAGGGTGTTCGTTACCTCGAAATGACCGAAGGCTACTGCACCAGAATGGCTCTTGACGAGAACGATCAGGTTATCGGATACGAGTTCGTTTCCCTCGGCAAGATGACCGACTTGATCAAGAAGGGTCTTTCCGCCAACGAGGCTTACGAGAAGTCCAAGGGTACTTACGGCAGATTCAATGACGCTGTTAAGTACATCGACCCCCGCAAGGAATAATTAAGGAGGAAAATGACAAATGGCAAAGTTTGAAGGATATGAAAGACGTGAGGCTAAGATCCTCGCGGTTCTTAAAGAGTACGGCATTTCCTCTATCGACGAGTGCAAGGAGATCTGTGACGCTAAGGGCATAGATCCCTACAAGATAACCGAGGAGACCCAGCCTATATGCTTCGAGAATGCGAAGTGGGCTTACACGGTTGGTGCGGCTATCGCAATAAAGAAGGGCTGCACGAAGGCTTCTGACGCCGCCGCCGCTATCGGTATCGGTCTCCAAGCGTTCTGTATCCCCGGCTCCGTTGCTGAGAACCGCAAGGTCGGTCTTGGCCACGGTAACCTCGGCGCGATGCTCCTCTCTGAGGAGACCGACTGCTTCTGCTTCCTCGCGGGACACGAGTCTTTTGCGGCGGCAGAGGGAGCTATAAAGATCGCTCTTAACGCTAACAAGGTCAGAACCAAGCCTCTCCGTGTTATCCTTAACGGTCTCGGCAAGGACGCGGCTATGATCATTTCCAGAATAAACGGCTTCACCTACGTCCAGACTCAGTTCGATCCTTACACCGAGGAGGTCAAGGTCGTTAAGGAGACCGCGTACTCCACGGGCGACAGAGCTAAGGTCAAGTGCTACGGCTCCGACAGCGTTCCGGAGGGTGTTGCTATAATGCGTCTTGAAAACGTTGGTGTTTCCATCACCGGTAACTCCACCAACCCCACCCGTTTCCAGCATCCCGTTGCAGGTACCTACAAGAAGTGGTGCAACGAGAACGGCAGAAAGTATTTCTCCGTTGCTTCCGGTGGCGGTACGGGTCGTACGCTCCATCCCGACAACATGGCGGCAGGTCCTGCTTCCTACGGTATGACGGACACTATGGGACGTATGCACAGTGACGCACAGTTTGCAGGTTCTTCCTCTGTTCCCGCTCACGTAGAAATGATGGGTCTGATCGGCGCAGGTAACAACCCCATGGTTGGTATGACCGTTGCTGTTGCAGTTGCTATCGAAGAGGCAAGCAAGTAATCCTTGCGGCGTAAGGCTTTTTAAGACTTTCTTGATTTTCTCAAATCATTGAAAAGGTTCTTAAACTGAAAATCACAAATAAAAAAGTTGGACACATCATAAACGTATTTTTGCGTGCGATGTGTCCAATATTTTTTTATTTATAAGGAGGATTTTTCAATGAAAAAGATCAAAATGGCGAGAGGAACATTGCTTACATTTGAGGAGGGCTGCAACAAGTATTTGGAGAACTGTCGGCAAAGAAATTTGAGGGAAGGCACTATCGGACACTACCGACAAAGCTACACCCAGTTCTATAAATACTTCGACCCGAAGATGCCTATTGAGAACATTGATGAACAGCTTTATAAGGACTATGTTCTGCATTTGAAGGCGACTCTTGATAACGATGTCAGTATCAACTCGTATCTTCGGGATCTTATAACGACCATTCATTTTTTCATGAAC
>JAZOVD010000073.1:0-21352 GCA_045658525.1 Eubacteriales bacterium | reverse complement strand
ACGATCCGACTTTATAAACGAACTTATAAATATATTAAAGTAAGGACAGGTAAAATAAAATGGCAGAATTTCTCAGCAGTACAGATAAAAGAACCAAATACTGCGGTCTGTATACATCCGCTGATATCGGAAGTGACGTATGCGTCATGGGTTGGTGTCAGAGACAAAGAGACCTCGGCAGTCTTATATTCATAGATCTCCGCGACAGAACGGGTATAGTTCAGCTCGCATTTGACGAAAACACACCCGAAGAAGTATATAATACAGCTTTCAAGGTGCGTTCTGAGTTTGTTCTCTGCGCTAAAGGTACGGTCCGCGCACGAGGAGAGGGCGCTGTAAACCCCAATCTTCCTACAGGTGAGATTGAGATCGCAGTCAAGGAGCTCAAGGTACTTTCCGCGGCTCAGACTCCCCCCTTTGCTATCGTTGAAAAGAGCGACGTTAAGCCTGAGCTCAGACTTAAACACCGTTACCTTGATCTTCGCCGTCCCGATATGCAGAGAAACATAATGGCGCGTAGCAGAATAACCAAGATAGTACGCGATTACTTCGAGGATAACGGATTTGTCGAGATAGAAACTCCGAACCTTGTCAAGCCTACGCCCGAGGGAGCAAGAGACTATCTTGTTCCGAGCCGTGTTCATCCCGGTTCTTTCTATGCTCTTCCCCAGTCTCCTCAGCTCTATAAGCAGCTTCTTATGCTTTCCGGCTTTGACAGATACATCCAGATAGCCAGATGCTACCGTGACGAGGACCTGCGCGCAGACCGTCAGCCTGAGTTTACTCAGATAGACGAGGAGATGTCGTTCGTTACTCAGGACGACGTTATAGCGATAAACGAGGGACTGCTCAAAAAGCTCTTTAAAGACTTCCTTGGAAAGGATATAGAAACTCCCCTGCCCCGTCTTACATACGCCGAGGCTATGGAGAGATTCGGTTCTGATAAGCCCGATCTTCGCTTTGGCTTTGAGCTTAAAAACCTCTCCGATCTTGTAAAGGATTGCTCCTTTAAGGTGTTCTCGGGCGCAGTTGAAGCCGGTGGCTCGGTAAGAGCTATCAACATAGAGGGCGGTGCTTCGTTCTCACGTAAGGAGATAGATGCTCTTACGGAGTTTGTTAAAACTTATAAGGCTAAGGGGCTTGCGTGGTACAAGTATGCCGCTGACGGTACTTTCTCGTCTTCTTACGCGAAATTCCTTACCGACGAAGAAAATAAGGCAATACTTGATTTTATGGGAACAAAGCCCGGGGATCTTCTGCTTATCGTCGGTGACGCCAAGAACGCAGTCGTATTCGACTCTCTCGGAGCGCTTCGCCGCGAGGTAGCGTCCAGAATGGGACTCTTGAAGCCTGATGATTATAAGATGCTTTGGGTTACCGAGTTCCCGCTTCTTGAATATGACGAGGACGACGGACGCTTCTACGCTAAGCACCATCCCTTTACTATGCCTATGGCTGAGGATATTCAGTATCTTGATTCCGATCCCGGCAGAGTCCGCGCGATAGCTTACGATATAGTTATAAACGGTATGGAAGCAGGCGGCGGATCGGTACGTATCCACGTTCCCGAGATACAGCAGAAGATGTTCTCCGTTCTTGGAATGGAAAAGGAAGAATACGAGGAAAAGTTCGGATTCCTGCTTGAAGCGTACCGCTACGGCGCTCCGCCTCACGCTGGTCTCGCGTTCGGTCTCGACAGACTTGTAACGCTTCTTCTCGGTCTTGACGATATACGCGACGTTATCGCTTTCCCGAAGGTCCAAAACGCCTCTGAGCTTATGTCGGGCGCTCCCGCTCCTACCGATGCAAAGGCTCTTGATGAGCTTGGTATAGCGGTAAAGGCAGAGGTTTAAAAAACACAAATGGCGCAATTCACCGAGAGTTTATTGCGCCATTTATCATTTATTTCATTGCATTATCAGTTTGTTTATAAAATCAGCGAGCAGTATGGACGATCGCGGGCTTCCCTGTTCCTTGGCAAGAATACTCATTCTGGTAAGCGATCTCTTATCTGATAAAAGTAGCCAAAGAGCCTCATCTGCCCCTGTTCCGTTTGTCGCGCTTACTGCCGCTCCTGTGTTCAGTATAAAGCCTTCGTTTCTTTCCTCGTGTCCCGGAATAGGGTCAGTCAGTATCATAGGCACTCCCTTTGCCAGAGCCTCGGAAACGGAAAGACCGCCCGGCTTTGTAACGAGACAGTCGGACGCATCGAGTATGAGCGGTATCTTATCGGTATAACCGAACCTCAGCGTTCTGTGAAACAGCTTACTGTTACATACCGCCTTATATTCCTCCTCGGAAG
Organism: Eubacteriales bacterium; assembly: GCA_045658525.1. Classification (GTDB taxonomy): domain Bacteria; phylum Bacillota; class Clostridia; order Oscillospirales; family CAG-272; genus SIG673. The sequence goes on along the minus strand of JAZOVD010000073.1, from coordinate 19,050 downwards.
AACCGCATACCGCTATCATTTGAAAGCATTTATTTACCTTGTCCAGCTTTTTTACGGTTTTTGATATGGATCCATATCCCATACTTCCGCCCATAACGGTTATAACAGGTCTATCTGTATAAAGTCCGAGTAGTTCTCGCGCTTCTTTCTTTGAGACGTTTTTTCGCATCTCCTTTTTCAACGGTATCCCAAACGGAAGCAGCTGTTTTTCGCTAAAACCCTTCTTTAAGCATTGAAATTCAAGGCGTTTTGACGGAATAACGAGAAAATCAAGGTCGTTTACCTCCTCCCAGTAAGGGTGGACTGTAAAATCGGTAACGATACCGAATAAGTATGCTTTTAAGCCGTATCTGCGTTTTAACTGCTTTGCGGCGAGAGCGGCGAAAATATGCGTGCAGATGATGACGTCGGGAGAAAACTCCGAAATAAAGCTGTAAAGCCGTGACGCGAGCAAGGAAAACGAGCCTACTATCGGAGAACGGGAGTTTTTCCTGCGTTTTTCGAGTCTTTTATATACGTTAGAATAGCTTTTGGCAAGAGCATCAACTGATAAAAGATACCCTTTTGAGACGGTAAAGCCGAGCAGCTCGCTTACGTGGTAGCAAACGTCGAGCGTGTAACACTCCGCTCCCCTGCTTTTAAGCTCCTCGTGGATGGCGAAAGCGGCTGAATTATGTCCCTGTCCGGTGCTTACGGTCAGTATAAGGACTCTCATTTCTTTTACTTCCTTTGTTTTTTATGTATCAATCTCAATTTTCCCGAAAGGTATAGAATTTATGCAAGAGATATATTTTGATAACTCTGCTACGACCAAGCCTTGTAAAGAGGCTGTGGATGCCGCTGTGACCGCTATGAGCGACGTATGGGGAAACCCTTCGTCTCTGCATTCCTGCGGAAAACGCGCTTCCGAGCTTCTTCGTTCCTGTCGAAATGAGTTACTTACGGCGCTTCTTGGTGACAGTATATCCTCAAAGCTTCCCAAAAAGCCAGGACTTATAACACCGAGCGGTATCGGCAGGCTTATATTCACCGCGAGCGGAACCGAAAGCGATAATCTCGCCATAATCGGTACGGTAAAGTCCTGTAAGATAAAAAATCCGAGAGTAATAACCACAGACAGCGAGCATCCGGCTGTGCTTAACACGCTTGCCGCGCTTGAAGCTGAGGGCGTTGAGGTATATAAGCTTTCGACTGTTGGCGGAAAAATTGATTTTGAGGAATTTAAAAACGCTCTTACTCCTAATACTGCTCTTGTAACCGTAATGGCGGTAAACAATGAGACAGGAGCTATATATGAGCTTGAAAAGCTTTTCTCGTATGCCAAAAAAGCAGTCCAAGGCGTTATATGCCACACAGACTGCGTACAGGCGTTTCAGAAGATCCCTTTTACGCCCGCCTCTCTTTCGGCTGATATGATAAGCATAAGCGGTCATAAGATACACGCTCCGAAAGGAATAGGCGCGCTTTACGTAAGCGATGCGCTTATAAAGAAAAAACGTCCTTTTCCGATAATTTACGGCGGAGGTCAAGAGGAGTTTTTCCGCTCGGGAACGGAAAGCGTTCCGCTTATAGCCGCTTTTGCCGCGGCGGTAAAACGTAACGGCTCCGCTAACGCTAATACCGCGTTTTCCGAAAAAGCAACGCTTCTCAGAGATACTCTTATCAAAAATCTACCAAGCGGAGTGCAGGTAAACACTCCGCTTGGTAGATCTGCTCCTCACATAGTCAGCCTTACCTTGCCGGTAAAGAAAAGTCAACCGGTTCTTAATTTCCTTTCGGCGGAAGGTATCTATGTATCGTCAGGCTCTGCCTGCTCCTCTCATAAGGATACGGTAAGCCACGTTCTTACGGCTTTCGGTCTTTCTCACGATGAAGCGGACAGAACTGTAAGAGTCAGCTTTGGCATGGAAAACACCGAGGCTGAGGTATTGATCTTTTGTGATGCGCTCGAAAGAGCTATCAGCAAGCTTGGTAAAGAGTTTATAAAATAAGTCTATGGATTATCATTATAACGGAGAGTTATCAATACTTCTCCGTTATTTTTATATTTTCCGGAGAGATATTTGCTTGCTCATACACTATTTCCATTATCTGCGCTACCTCGTTTTGCATAAGCGCGCTTTCTGTCTTTACCACTATATTCGCCAGTCCGTCGCTTATTACCGCTACACAGTCCTCGAAGCCTTTTGCGCGGATAAGCGTTTCAATATTAGCTTCCGCGGCTATCTCGTCGGCTATTCTGGAAACGTCCGCTATGGCGTCCGCCTTCGCGCTTTCAAGAGCGCTGTCGCTGTCTATTACGAGCTGCAATACTTCGAGCGCCTCGTCTCTCGCCTGCTGACGGCTTATCTGGACAGAAGCGAAATAGCTTGCGACGTTTTCGTTTCCGGTATCCGTGGTCTGATCCTGTGATTGGTCTCCGCCTGTTGGTACGTCGGGTGTTGAGTTATCAGACATTCCGGCGTAAAGTGCCCAATTAAGGCATATCGCCGCCGCTATGACGAACACCGACACGCAGATCATAATGTTGCGTTTTCCTATCTTCTTTATACCCGACGCGATGTTTGTCGCGCCATTTTTCAGCTTTTCTCCTATCATGGCTGTTCCCCCTGTTTTTTTGGTATTTGCTATATTATATTCGCCGCTGTTTTTTTTCAGAACTTTTTTTGAAAAATTTTTTCACAGTTTCAAAAAATCGGGCATATAATTTATGCGTGCCACAAAATATACCTGAAAGGACGGCTGTTTATGATAGAACTCAAAATAAAAATATCGGATACAGACTATGAAAGACTTGCTTGCCTTGTAATACCTATGCTCATCAAAAACAAATTGGTTTCAAAAACGGTGATCTCAGCGCTTAAAGTAAAGATAAAGACTACCGATCCAATAAAACGAGACGCGGTCTTTGCGGAATTTCTTAACCAGCATAAGGATGCTGTCGTTCGTTTTTTAAGCTCAAAGCTTGAAAAAAACGGAGTTGAAGCGAACATAAGGGATTTCTCCTCAAAAGCGAGCTTTTAGTATGGGATTTTGCTTGACAAACACTTTGTTTTATAATATAATAATTATGATTACATAATATTACTAATAATGCACAGGACACAGAAAGGAAACGCAGTACAAAAATGAGAAAGCTTTTAGTATATATGCGCGATTACAAAAAGGAATCCGTGATCGCTCCTCTCTTTAAGCTGTTCGAGGCTTCCTTTGAGCTTATCGTACCGCTGATAATAGCGGCTATAATAGACAAGGGTATTACCGCTGATATAGCCTCGCCAAACAAAGCTTTTATAATGAAAATGACGTTATGCCTCGTAGCGCTTGGATTTCTTGGATTTTTATGCGCTATCGTAGCGCAGTATTACGCGGCAAAGGCGGCAGTCGGATTCTCCACAAAATTAAAAAGCGTGCTTTTTTCAAAGATACAGTCGCTTTCCTTTACAGAACTTGATACTCTCGGTAATTCCACTATGATAACCAGAATGACAGGTGACGTAAATCAGGTACAGAACGCTGTAAATCTCGTGCTTCGCCTCTTTTTAAGAGCACCTATCATAGTTTTCGGTGCTATGATAATGGCTTTCACGGTAGATGTAAGATCCGCGTTTACTTTTGTCGTAATAATACCCTTGCTTATAATAGTGGTTTTCGGAATAATCTGCTCTACCATACCGCTTTACAGGAAAGTTCAGGAGCATCTTGAACGTCTGCTCGGTATAACAAGAGAAAATCTTAACGGCGCGAGAGTTATAAGAGCGTTCGGTCAGGAGGAAACGGAAAACGCAAGATTCTGTGAAGTAAGCGAGCGTCTTTCCGCTATGCAGAGATTTGTCGGTAAGCTTTCGGCTCTTACCAATCCCCTTACCTACCTTCTTATAAACTTCGCAATAATAGTTCTCATTTATATAGGCGCTTTAAGAGTTGAAAGCGGAGTGCTTACACAGGGACAGGTTATTGCTCTCTATAACTATATGTCTCAGATACTTGTCGAGCTTATAAAGCTTGCTAACCTCATAGTCAGCGTTACAAAGGGACTGGCGAGTGCCAGACGTATAGAGGCGGTTATGGAAATGACTCCTTCTATGTTGTTCAAGGGAGATTTTAACGGCGAAAGCGACAGAAGCGTTAGCTTTGAGAACGTTTCTCTTACCTACAAGAACGCGGGTGCGCCGTCTCTTTCGGGAATAAGCCTCAGTGCCAAAAGCGGTGAGACGATCGGTATAATCGGCGGAACAGGCTCGGGAAAAACATCGGTCATAAACCTTATTCCGAGATTTTACGACGTAAGCGAAGGCTCTGTAAAGGTAGGCGGTACAGACGTTCGGGAATATCCACGCGAGCTTCTCAGGCGTAAGGTAGGCGTCGTTCCTCAGCATACCAATCTTTTCAAGGGAACGATACGCGATAATATGAAGATGGGCAACGAGGATGCGACAGATGAGGAGATAATAACCGCTCTTAAAGACGCGCAGGCGTGGGATTTCGTTTCCAAAAAGACAGGAATTCTCGATTATATGATAGAGCCGGGAGGCAGAAACCTTTCCGGCGGTCAGAAACAGCGTCTTACGATAGCCAGAGCCTTGGTAAGACGTCCTGAGATACTTATACTTGACGACAGCGCGTCCGCGCTCGATTACGCGACCGATGCGGCTCTGCGCCGTGCCATTGCCTCGCTTGAATATAATCCCACTACGTTTATCGTTTCTCAGCGCGCCTCGTCCGTTCTTAACGCGGACAGAGTCCTTGTGCTTGAGGACGGAGAAACGGCAGGCTACGGAACACACGCCGAGCTTTTGGAGAGCTGCGAGGTATATAAAGAGATATACTACTGTCAGTTCCCTGACGAAAAGCCAAAAAAAGTATCGAAAGGAGCTACTGTAAATGAATAAGAATAAGGCTTCAAAGGGTACTTTGAAAAAGATATTCAAGTATATAAAAGGATACAGGATCCTGCTCGCTTTATCGCTTCTTTTGGGCGCGGTAAGCGTAGCGCTCTCGCTTTATATCCCCTTACTGATTGGTGATACGATAGACCTTATGATCGGACATGGCACGGTAAATGTCTCCGAGGTCATAAAACTGCTTACGCGTGCCGCTGTATGTGTTGTAGTAGCCGGACTTGCACAATGGATAATGAACGTTATAAACAATAAGATAACGTTCAACGTTGTGCGCGATATACGCCGTGACGCATTTGCCAAGATAGAGATACTGCCTCTCGGATATATAGATACGCACCCGACGGGCGAGACCGTAAGCCGTGTAATATCAGACGTTGATCAGTTCGCTGACGGACTTCTTATGGGATTTTCACAGCTTTTTACAGGTATTCTGACTATACTTGGCGCTCTTGTGTTTATGGTAACGATAAGTCCGTCTATTGCTATCACGGTCGTCGTGCTTACTCCTCTTTCGATGTTCATAGCGGCGTTTATAGCTAAAAGAACTCACGATATGTTTACTTTAAGAGCTAAAACCAACGCCGAGCAGACCGCCTTTATAGATGAATCCATTACAGGACAGAAGGTTATCTCTGCTTTTGGAAACCAGAATTCAAAGCAGGAGCAGTTTGACGAGATAAACTCACGTCTTGCGGATTGTTCTCTTAAAGCGATATTCTACTCCGCGCTTGTAAATCCAAGCACACGTTTTGTCAATAATATAGTTTACGCGGTGGTTACGCTTATCGGAGCGTTTTCCGTTATAGCGGGAGACAGCGGAGCGTTCTTTGCGGGCGTTACTATCGGTAATCTCGCTACCCTGCTTAGTTACGTTAATCAATATACGAAGCCATTTAACGAAATATCGGGAGTTATAACGGAGTTCCAGAACTCTCTTGCCTGCGCTGACCGCATATTCGTCCTTATCGAGGAAGAACCGCAGACGCCCGACGCTCCCGAGGCTTTTGTTATGTCAGAGCCGAACGGAAACGTATATCTTGATAACGTCAGCTTTTCCTACGTTCCCGAAAAGCCGCTTATACAGAACCTCAGTCTTGAAGTAAATAGCGGTAAGAAGATAGCGATAGTAGGACCTACCGGCTGCGGTAAGACAACGCTTATAAATCTTATCATGCGTTTCTACGACGTGAACAGCGGTGAGATAAAAATGGGATTTACCGACTCCGACGGAGTCTCTCAAAGCGAAAATATAAAAAATATAACGAGAAAAAGTATGCGTTCCGCTTATGGAATGGTTCTTCAAGAAACTTGGCTGAAACGCGGAACGATAAAGGAGAACCTGCTTATCGGTAAGCCTGACGCTACCGATGAGGAACTGGAAGCCGCGGCGCGCGCCTCTCACGCGCATAGCTTTATAAAGCGACTGCCAAACGGTTACAATACACTTATAGGAGAGGACGGCGGAAGTCTCTCTCAGGGTCAGAAGCAGCTTCTTTGTATCACGAGAGTTATGCTTTGCCTACCGCCAATGCTCATACTTGACGAGGCTACCTCATCTATCGATACCCGTACAGAACAGAAAATACAGTCCGCTTTTGCTGAGCTTATGAACGGAAGAACGTCGTTTATAGTAGCTCACAGACTTTCCACCATAAGAGAGGCGGATACCATACTCGTTATGAAGGACGGAAACGTTATCGAAACGGGAACTCACGACGAGCTTATAGCAAAGAACGGATTTTACGCAAGGCTTTCTGCCGCGGGAAACGCGTCGGAAGCTTAAAAATATGAAATGCGAGGAAAACACTATGTCAAAATATGATATTGCCGCTTACGTTTGGCCGTCATACACGGGTGATGAGCCGAGAAGCAAGATGTTTTGGAGCGAGGGGTACGGAGAATGGCAGACGGTAAAGAGCGCGACTGCTAAATTTGAAGGTCATGACTGGCCTCGCAGACCCTTGTGGGGGTATGTGAACGAAGCCGATCCCGCGGTAATGGAAATGGAGATAAATGAGGCGACCCGTCACGGAGTCAACGTTTTTATATACGACTGGTATTGGTTTGACCGCCGTCCGTTCCTTGAATGCTGTCTGAATAACGGTTTTCTTGGAGCGAAAAACTCTAAGGATATGAAATTCTATCTTATGTGGGCAAACCACGACGCAAACCACCTTTGGAACAAGGAGCTTTCGGATACCGAGGTCGGTAACACGGTCATCTGGCAGGGCGGCATAGACCGTTCCGGCTTTGAAATAATGTGTAAGCGGATAATAGAAAAATATTTTGGAATAGAAAATTACTATAAAATAGACGGCTGTCCCGTATTTATGATCTACGAGCTTGCCACACTTATAGAGGGGCTTGGAGGCATTAAGGAGACCAAAGAGGCTCTTGATTGGTTCAGAGGTGAGGTAGAAGCAGCGGGATTTCCCGATCTTCATCTGCAATTTACCGGCAGAGGCGATAACGTTATGAATTTAAGCGGTGTTGACGGAGCCTCTGTTGCATCCGCGAACGAGGTTATGAAGGATGTCGGAGCCGATAGCTTTACTCACTATCAGTTTGTTCATTTCACAAATATCGACCGAGATTATAACGAAATAATGGAGGACGTAAAAAAGGAGTGGGATAAGCTCGATCGCGAGTATTCAGTTCCCTACTTCCCTCACGTCTCCTGCGGTTGGGATAACAATCCGAGATTTAAAAAGTTCCGTCCCGGTATAGTTAAGAACAATACTCCCGAGAATTTTGAAAAGGCTCTGAGAGCGGCTAAGGAGTATATAGATTCTCATCCGGACAGAGCGCCTCTTATTACTATAAATTCCTGGAATGAGTGGACCGAAACGAGTTATCTTGAACCTGACGATCTCTACGGCTACGGTTATCTTGAAGCAATAAAGAAGGTTTTTTTATGAAATATATTCCCTACGTTAACGTAAGAATGGGTACTGACTCAGTGCCCGAATTTTCTAACGGAAATACACTTCCTATTACGGCATTCCCGTTCGGAGCGAACCATTTTTCGCCTGAAACCAGAGCAAACGCCACGCTTTTCTTTAATTCAAACGATATTCGCACGAACGGAATACGTTTAACTCATACGATGAGTCCGTGGCTCGGTGATTATAACTATATGACCATGAACGCTATATGTGACGACGGACGTGTATTAAGGGTAAATGAAAACAGCGCTCAGCAAAGCAGCTATGACCGTGACAGAGCTGAGCTTACACCCTCTTACGCCAAGCTTCACCTTAATCTTTATAATACCGATATTATGCTCGCGCCGACCTCTCACGGAGGTGTTTTCAGGGCTATATGGGGCTTTGATAGCGCATACAATTATTTTACTCTCGGTTTCGGAAATGGTAAAGCCGAAATACATCTGGATACTGAAAAAAATTTACTTTACGGAAGCTCCAAATCCTCAGTCGGTGCAAGTCGTGAGAATATTCCCGGGGATTTTAAGATATATTTCGTTTATTCCTTTGACTGCGACGTTATATCGGACAAGTCATTTATTACCGAAAAGAGTGCCGCTATCGCGTTTGACGGACATCCCTCCGTTCTTAACGTAAGGTTTGCTACGTCATTTATAAGTCACGAGCAGGCGTTGTTCAATCTTGAAAGCGAGATCGGTAACGATAGTTTTGAGACCGTTATGAAAAAATGCGAGGACACTTGGGAGAATTATCTTTCAAAGATAGAGATAACTGCACCTGAGGAGACAAAAAAGACGTTTTACAGCTGTTTTTACCGCTGTTTTCTCTTTCCGAGAGCTTTTCATGAGCTTTGCCCCGACGGTGTGACCCGTCATTTCAGTCCGCTTAACGGAAAGGTATGCGACGGCCCGTTCTATACCGACAACTGCTTTTGGGATACCTATAAAACGCTGTTTCCACTCTATTCCATCATTCTTGGAGACCGTTACCGCGATATGTGCGAGGGCTTTGTGAACTTCTATAAGGAAAGCGGCTGGCTTCCGAGATGCGTCTCCCCTCACGCTATAAACTGTATGCCGGGAACGGCGATAGATGCCGTGTTCGCTGACGCGGCGGTAAAGGGTGTAGTTACCTCTGAAACGCTTCTTTTGGATATGCTTGAATCACTTGAAAAGCATGCGTATAACGTAGCGCCCGATCCCGCTATGGGCAGAGACGGTATAAGCGATTTTAATACGCTCGGCTACGTTTCAAACGATTATCACGAGAGCGTAAATAAAACGCTTGATTACGCGTACGGAAATTACTGTATAGCTAACGTAGCGAGAGCTGCTCGGCGAGACGAGGTTGCCGAAAAGCTTGAAAAAAGCGCGAAAAATTATAAAAATCTGTTCGATCCTTCAACGGGATTTTTCAGAGCTAAGAACAAAAATGGAGAAATGCGTTCCGACTTTACCGATATAGATTGGGGCGGAGATTATACCGAGGGTAGCGCTTGGCAGAACACGTTCGCGGTCTATCACGATCTTATGGGCTACGCTGAGCTTCTCGGAGGCAAGCTGGCGTTTCTTGATAAGGTCCACAAGGTCTTTTCAACACCCCCTAACTTCCGTCTCTATGGCTATAATTCCGAGATACACGAAATGACCGAAATGGCGGCGGCAAAGGACTTCGGACAGTGCGCGCTCTCTAATCAGCCGTCATTTCATATTCCCTATCTCTTTTCCTGTATGGGAGACAGAGATTCCACTGCTTACTGGGTAAATAAAGCGGTTCGTGAGCTTTTCAGTGCTACTCCGAGCGGATTCCCCGGTGATGAGGACACAGGCTCTACTGCGGCTTGGTACGTGTTTTCCAGCCTTGGCTTTTATCCTGTATGTCCCGGTAGCGGCGAGTACGTCTATGCCGCTCCGTCGGTTACCTCCGCTATTATCCATCTTGATAACGGAAAGACTCTAACGGTATCTACCGAGAATTTCGGAGAGGGTAACGTATATGCGGAAGGTATTTACGTTAACGGCGAAAAATCGGAAAAGGTATATATCGAGCATACAGCCTTGAAAAACGGCGGAGAGTTACTCTTTAAAATGAGTGCGTCTCCAAGCGGTCAGATATACTCTGACGATCAGCTTCCCTATTCAATGACAAAATAATTATCAAAAAGAAAGGAGAATGATCGTGTTAAGACTTATTTACGGTTCTTTCGGAAGCGGAAAGACTTATACCTCGGATAGCTTGATATTGGATGCCCTGTCAAGTGGCAAAAGGGTCACTCTCCTTGTGCCTGAGCAGGAGGTAATGGAGGCGGAGCGCCGAATAGCCGATCGCGCTGATGCCAAAGGCGTTTACTGCGAAAGGCTGACGGTCGTATCATTCCGCAGACTGGCTAACCTCGCATTTCGTAAGTACGGCGGTATAGAGTACAAATATATAAACGACGGCGGACGATTGGTGGTAATGTGGCGGATACTCGAAGAGCTTGCGCCTGTCCTTACCGTTTACCGTAACAGCCGTGACCGTTCGCTTTCCGAGCTTATGCTCTCGGTATGTAACGAGCTTAAACGTTATTCCGTAACTCCTTCCTCGCTCTCCTCTCTTGCCGAAAAGCTTCCCGATTCGCCTTTAAAGGGTAAGCTCTCGGATATAGCGCTCATTTATGCCGCGTATTCCGCGATAATGAAAGAGGAATACGCGGATCCAAGCGATGACGTTATAAGGCTTGCTGAGCTTATGAAGACCAAAGACCTGATGTCGGACAAGCTTCTTTTTGTGGATTCATTCAACGGCTTTACCTCAGCTGAGCTTAACGTTCTTGAATACGCGATGAAGCAGTGTGACGTTACTCTTACCTTGTGCGTACCGGAAAAGCGCGGCAGGATAGGATTTTCTACCGTAGAAAAGACGGAAAAGCAGATACTCGAAAGAGCAAAAAAGCATTCGGTAGAAATAAACACGTTGGTTCGCCTTTCGTCGGAAAGCGAATATATTCCGAGCGAGTTTCGTTTGATAGAGCAAAAGCTTTGGGAGCTTTCATATAGCTCTCCCGAGGGCTTCTGCTCCGAGAGGGTAACGCTTGCTTGCTGTAAAGACTCATTCTCCGAGGCGGAGTTTATTGCTTGCAGGATATGCGAGCTTATCCGTAAAGGCGCGAGATACCGCGATATAGCGGTCATAGGACGTGATCCTGAAGCGATAGAGGGTACTTTGGACGTTGTTTTTGAAAAATATAGTATCCCGCTGTTCTTTTCAAAGCGTTCCGCGATAACCTCTACCGCTATTTACAGATGCGTAGAGCTTGCGCTCGATATAATTTCTGGCGGATTTAAGACCGAGGATATTCTCAGGTATATAAAAACAGGAGTATGTGGCTTTGACGATACTGATACCGATATTATCGAAAGCTATACCGCTACTTGGAATCTTAGTGGGCGCGCGTGGACCGACGAATACGATTGGAGTATGAATCCTACGGGCTTTAACGACATAGTAACGGAAGAAAGCCGAGCTATTCTCAGCAAAGTAAACGAGCTGAGACACCGTATAACAGAGCCTTTGATAAAGCTTGGCGATTCCCTGTCGGGCGGTGTATCTCTTGGTGATGCTTGTAAGGCGTTATACGTATTTATGAAGGAAAACGGTATAGAAATCTTTTGTGCCGAGTCACAAGCTCCCGAGGATATTACCGTTTACAATACCTTTGTAGGAGTTCTTGATACTCTTGTATCGGTAGGCGCTGATATTCCCGTTAACGCGTCCGTGTTTTCTTCCCTGCTCGCTTTGGCGGCAAAAAAGACAGATTTCGGTAGGATACCCGAAACTATGGACAGAGTCATAGCGGGAGATGCGTCCATGCTTCGTGTAAACGGCACGCGGCACGTATTCCTTATATCCTGCGAAAACGGTGTTTTCCCTCACGCGGTAAGTGACGACAGCGTTTTTACCGATTCCGAAAAATCTGTACTTCTTAAATTGGGTATAGAGCTTTCTCCCGATACCGTAAGTAAAAACGACGAGGAAATGTTCTTTTTCCTACGAGCTGCCTGCTCGGCATCTGAAACCTTGTGCGCGACTTACTCGCTTTCCGACGGAAAAGCGTTTCCGTCAGTAGGGTTTGAACGTCTTAACGCTTTGTTTCGCGGTAATCGTGTCTTGTCTTATCCCGATGAAGCAGAGCCTATATATAAAATACAGAGTTTAAGAACGGCGCGAGAGTCCGCTCTTGCCTATAACGGAACTGTTATAAACGACGTCGTGGAGACCATTATGAGCGAAAAGGGTTATGCTCCGATGGCCAAGGGTAGATATATTTCCGAGCCTTACGCGAGCGTCTCTGCCGAGCTTATAGAAAAAATGTTCGGCAAAAACCTTAATATGACACAGTACAGATTTGAGGATTACGCAAAATGCCCGTTCTCCTATTACTGTAAATATATACTCAAACTAAACGAAAAAAAGCGTTCCTCATTCGGTGCTGCCGATATGGGAACTTATATACACAGAATACTTGAAAAGTGCGTTTCGCTTATCTTTTCGGGTGAAAAAGCGCCAACTGAGCTTACAAAGTCCGAAATTTCGGAGATAATCGACACGGTAACGGAAGAAATACTTACCGCAATGCTCGGAGGTGATTTCGTAAGAAGCGGACGCTTCGACGCGCTTATCTCACGTCTTAAACGAACCGTTATACTGCTTATGGAGAATCTTATAAAGGAATTTTCGGTAAGTCTCTTTAAGCCTCGTTTCTTTGAGCTTAAAATCGGCGGTTCGTCATCCGAGATACCGGCACTCAAAGCCGAGCTTCCCGACGGCGGTACTCTTGCGGTTTACGGTACGGTTGACAGAGTTGACACCTACCAAAAAGACGGTGACGTTTATATACGTGTGGTCGATTATAAAACCGGAAGCCGCCAGCATTCGCTTCAAAATATCCGTGACGGAATAGATATGCAGATGCTTCTTTATATGTTCGCTATATGCTCTGCGCAAAACGGAGCGTTTGCGCGCAAGCTTGGCGTTGAAGAAGGTAAAAGTATCGTTCCCGCGGGAGTCCTCTACCATACCTCGCGTTTACCGCTTACATCTACTTACCGTCCCATTTCCGAAACCGATGCTCTGCATAACGCTGAAAAGAAGCTTATCAGAAGCGGAATATTGCTTTCCGACGCAGAGATACTTACCGCTATGGAAAAAGACCTTAAAGGTGAGTTTATTCCCGTTTCGGTCAAAAAGGACGAGGTCCGCGCGGTATCAGGCGGAGAGCTTAAAACGCTCGAAGAATTTGGAAAGCTACGCGCGGAAATTAACGATACTATGGTTCGTATAGGAAGCGAGATAAAGTCGGGGTACGCGTCCGCTGATACGATAGATATTCCGTCGGTAGATGCGTGCGCGTACTGCAAAATGTATTATATATGCAGAAGTAAAAAGAATAAATAATTGATAATACTATCAAATAAATGAGAAAGGAGAGCGGCATGTCTGATATAAAATGGACAAGCGCTCAGCTTGATGCCATAACTGTAAAAGCCCCAAAGGTGCTTGTTTCGGCAGCGGCAGGGTCGGGAAAATCAACTGTACTTACCGAAAGAATAATACGTTCGCTTACCGATAAGGACTCACCGTCGGATATTTCCGGACTCCTTGCGGTTACGTTTACTAAGGCTGCGGCAGAGGAATTAAAGGGTAAGATAAGTCGCGCGCTTACCAAAGCCGTTACGCTTGATCCCAATAACAGACATCTCTCTCAGCAGCTCATAAAGCTTCCGTCCGCTAAGATAAGTACCATACACGGTCTTTGCCTTACTCTTATAAAAAGCAATTTCCAGACGCTTGGTCTTAACGCGTCAATGCGTGTCGCGGATGAAAACGAGATCTCCGCTATGCGTGCCGAGATACTCGAAGAATTACTTGAAACTGCTTTCGCGGGGCTGTTCTCCCCTGTTCCCGATTTTTCGCATTTTTCCGAGAACTTTATTTCCGAGCGCGATGAGCGTTTGTCTGATATTTTTCTTTCGATATACGATAAGATAAAAAATCAGCCGAATGGCTTTGAGGACTGGAAAAACGCTGCTGAGCAGGATATATATTCTTTTCCGTTCGGAAAGACTCCGTATGGCGAGATAATCTGTAAAAAAGCCGCTTTATCCGCCTCTTACGCCGTAAAGCTTATACAAAACGCGCTTTTATACATAGAAAGCGACGAAAAGTATTCAAAGGCGTACTCGGAGCAGTTCAAAGAGGATATGGCGTATATGAGTGGACTTTACGAGCTTGCGCTAAAAAATAACTATGAGGGTATTCGTGAATATCTTGATGCTTATTCTGCGTCTCGTCTCGGTGCCGTCCGCGCCGAAAACAAGACCGAGGAGGGCGAATATTGCAGAACGGTAGTAAGAAAATACGTTTCCGAAACTGTTGAGGATCTGCGTACAAAGTATTTTTGCTTTTCCGACGAGGATATCAGATACACGGGAAAGGCTACTGTGTCGCTGCTTTCCTCGCTTACCGAGTTTCTTTATGCCTTTGACAGGCGTTATTCGGAATATAAGCTTTCAAGATCAGTCCTTGACTACAACGATCTTGAACACTATACCGTAAAGCTTTTATATAACTCCGACGGTACTCCAAGCGCCACCGCCTATTCCCTTTCCGCTTCGCTAAGCGAGATATACGTTGACGAATATCAGGACGTAAACCCGTTGCAGAACAAAATATTCGAAGCGTTATCCGTATCCTCTCCGATATTTATGGTAGGAGACATCAAGCAAAGCATTTACGGTTTCAGAGGAGCTATGCCGTCCATATTTTCCGATTACAGACGCTCTTTTACCGAATATAACGGCAAAAACCCTGAGTATTCCGGTAATAGCGACGGTCGCACGGTGTTTCTTTCTGAGAATTTCCGTTCGGCTCAGCCTATAACGGAATTTGTAAATACCGTTTCAGACGCGCTTTTCAGAACAGAGCCTTCAAAAACGGATATGTCTTACCGAATACCGTATTCGGTAAGCGACAGGCTTATTTGCGGAAAGAAAACCGAAACGGAAGCACCAAAGGTCAATATACTTATAGCTGAAAATATGCCAAGCAAGGAAAGGCAGGGAAAAAGACCTAATTCTTATTACCTTGAAGCCGAAATGGTCTCGGATAAGATAGCCTCGCTTATTTCCGACGGTGTTCCCGCTTCCGATATTGCCATACTTCTTAGGAATACCAAAAGCTCAGCGCCGGTTTTTGAAGCGGCGCTCAGGAAAAGAGGTATAGCTATAAGCAGTGAAAAGGGCTCGGAGCTTATCTCAGCACCCGAAATACAGCTCGCGCTTTGTCTTATAAACTGCGCCGATAATCCGTACAGAGACATTTTCCTTGCGGGCGCGCTCAGGAGTCCTGTGTTCGGATTTACTCTTGACGAGCTTATCAATATAAG
This sequence comes from Eubacteriales bacterium, assembly GCA_045658525.1. Classification (GTDB taxonomy): domain Bacteria; phylum Bacillota; class Clostridia; order Oscillospirales; family CAG-272; genus SIG673. Next base: position 3,775 of record JAZOVD010000073.1, on the reverse strand, counting down.
ACGTGAAAGCTCCGTATCCTCTCTTTTCGGCGCTCTTGCTGAATATACCGCGAAGAACGATTTTGATAAGGGCAAATATTTTCTTGGTTTCCTTGAACGTATCAGGCGTTTTGCCTCAAAGAATACAGTCGATAAGGTACTTTGGCAAATATATAACGAAACTTCATTCTTTACTCTCATATACGATGGCGGAGAAACGCCTGAGAATGTTGTAAAGAGCAGACGCTCAAACCTTATAAAGCTTCATACTATGGCAAAGGAGCTTGCCGCATCCGGAAAAAGCGATATTTATTCATTTACCGAAAGAATAAGACTTCTTACGGAAAACGGCAAATCTCCTGCGGGCGCTTCTACCGAGGGGGACGGTGTTAAGCTTATGAGCATACACCATTCCAAGGGGCTTGAATTTGAGCATTGCTTTGTGTGCGGCTGCGCGCATAGACTTAATACCGATGATATAAAAAGCTCGGTAGTTACTGATCCCACGCTCGGTATTGCCGTAAAGGTAAAGGACGAGCTTCGTCTTACGGCGAGCGATACTCCGTTCAGGCTTGCTCTTGCTACTCTTACCGAGCTTTCCCAGACCGACGAGGAGATGCGTGTTTTGTACGTTGCGCTTACACGCGCTAAAACCGCGCTTTACGTTTGCGCAAGCGTTGAGAATTTTGAAAAATACGATCTGCTTTGCCGCTACTCCGCCTCGGTAAGCGATCCAATGACGTTTATAGAGCAAAACAGTTACCTTAAATGGATACTCACGGCTCTCAGATGTAAAACAGATCTTTCTCCGAGGTATGAGCTTACCGTTATTTCTGAAAATGATATAATTGGAACAAATACCGAGGTCTGTTGTACGGAAAAAAGCTCCAAGGAACGTACAGACGTTGAAAAATACGACCGAGAGGAAGTATATAACGTATTAAAAGAACGTTTTGATTTCGTTTATCCTCATATCCACTCAGCTAAGCTTCCGTCAAAGCTATCCGTTTCAAAGCTCTATCCCGAGATACTTGACGAAAACACACAGGATAGCTCCGTGGAAATAACAGAGCTACTTTCTATGTTTGATCACGAAAAAGAAACGGCTAATTCAGATAATAGCTCAAAGCTTGCGTATCCGAAGTTTTTAAGCGAAGCGTTATCAGAGCCGTCTCCTGCCGAAAAAGGTACGGCAACGCACGTTTTTATGCAGTTCTGTGACTTTGACGAGCTTGAAAAGCACGGTGTCGATAAGGAAATAGCGCGTCTTTGCGAAAATAAGTTCATATTACCGTCTCACGCTGATATAATAGACAAAAACGCGGTAAACAGCTTTCTTTCTTCGGATATATACAGGGAGATGCGTTCCGCTTCCGCGTGTGAACGCGAGTACCGTTTCAATATAAAGCTTCCCGCATCTGATTTTACCGCAAACCCTGAGTTAAAAACAGAGCTTTCGGACGATTTTATATTCGTACAGGGAGTTATAGACTGTTACTTTACAGATAAGAACGGCGAAACGGTGCTTTTAGACTACAAAACAGATAAAGTACCCTCTTTCATTGTCGGAAATACGGAAAAGGAAAACGAATTCTTTATAAATGCCCATTCAAGACAGCTCGGTTACTACCGCGCGGCGCTTGAAAGGTTAACTGGCAGAGCTGTCACAAGAACGCTCGTTTACTCGTTCGCGCTTGGCAGATGCATAGAGATACAGAAAGGAAAAGTATGATAAAGGCAGTAATATTCGATCTTGACGGAACTATCGCCGATACGATAGACGATATAGCGGACGGCGTAAATTCTATGCTAAGAGAATACGGCTTCCCTACGCTTGACAGAGCGCAGGCGCTTGCCAACATAAATAACGGCGCTTTTCAGCTTATAAGGCGTTCTCTGCCCGAAAAGTACCGCGAGGACGAGGAATTTGTGCGTAAGTGCCTTTCGGTATACGAAGGGTATTACGAAAAGTGTTACGCTAACCGCACCTATCCGTATGCCGGTATAGTAGACACTGTATGCGAGATGTCAAAGCGTGTACCAATAGCAGTTCTTTCAAATAAGCAGGACCTTTTCGTAAAAAACATCATAAAAAAGCTTTTTCCCGACGGTGTATTTACCGAGGTGCTCGGTCAAGGGCAATTTCCGCCAAAGCCTGACCCTTCGGCAATTCTATACGTTTGCGAAAAGCTCGGAGTTAAGCCCGAAGAATGCGCTTTGGTTGGAGATTCCAACGTAGATATGGTAACGGCGAAAAATTCGGGAGTTCACGCCGTGGGCGTTACTTGGGGTTACAGAAGCCGTGAAATGCTTATAGAACACGGTGCTGAGCTTCTTATTGACGAGCCAAGTGAGCTTGCAAGGCTTGTAAATTACGATTTCGATGCACGCTGAAAAGTATAAGTTTTTTCAAAGCCATTGACATTTACGAAATTTTTGTGTATATTATAATCAAAGCAGTTCTCTTTAACGTCTTGGACGTACGCCTTGCGGATTTTCTTTAAATCAGCGAGATATTGTGGACTGCTTTCTTTTTATTTTTGCAAAAGGGTTGAAATTTTCTAATAACCATGCTATACTAATATTGGACGAGGGAAAGTATTGTCGGGCAACGCCTTTTGGGGTGACCTCTTACTTGACGATCTCGTCTTTTTATTTTCGTTAAAAATATTGACAATCCGGTCATTTTGGTGTATAGTGTTATCAGAAGATACGTTGTTGGCCTTTGAGCCACGAATGGCAGAAATTATTTTCTTGCCCGGCAACGTATCTTCTTTCATTTTTCCGACATTGTAAACAGTAGATATATCGTTTGAATTGCCGACTTTCCGTAAAATGCAAAATTTTCCTATTGACATTTTGGAGTTTTTGGGTATACTATTATTAGAAAGAGTACCAGCGGTGTGCCGAGCCTTCGTAGAAGGGGACGATGCTTCAACCATCCTCGGACTACCAGTATCTCTTTCTATTTTTTTTGCAAAAATCTTGACAATATGCTCGTTTTGGTGTATACTTTTATTAGTGGAGCTTAGGTATGGAGCGGGATTTTCTTTTCCCAACCCCTCGTTGTCTTTCGGCATAAAAAGAGCTCCATATTTTTTGCCTGAGCTATTGACATTTTTGTAGTTTTGTGATACACTGTTATCAAACACAGAGCTGATGGTTGATCCCTCACCGCTTTTCGAAGCGGTCATATCGACGGACGTAAGCTCTGTGTTCTTACTTTTATTAAATTTTACACTTTTTTTGCCGGAAATATTGACATTTTTGGAATTTTCGAGTACAATATTTTCAAAGTGAGGTTGATACACGCTTCGGGCGTACACCTGACGGGCTTTTAAGTCAGCCAGAAATTCAGTCTCACTTTGTTTTTTGTTAGAAGTATTGACATTCTGCTCGTTTTGGTGTATACTGCTGTTGGGAACTGTACCGCTGCTCGCTTCGGGCGTATTGATGGGGACTTGATTACCTGTCGGCGTGGCAAGGTTCTCATTTTAAGAAGAAGCATTCCGCCAAGTGTGCCGTTTATCGGTCTCGGTCTTGAACGGTATTGCTCCTTCTTTTTTGTCTGAGCTATTGACAATCTGCCAATTTTCGTGTATAATGTTAGAGGAGTTAGGGATTTTAGTGGTATGGACAATTGCAGTCCATTTCTTGCTAAAAATTTTCTAATCTTAAAGATTTCAAAAGTCTTTCTCTTGGCTTCCGGTGACGGATCCGCAGGTATGGCTCTTGAGGTCTTTTTTATTTTCTGTAAAAAGTATTGACAACCTCTTTGTTTTCGTGTATACTATTG
>JAZOVD010000072.1:0-18167 GCA_045658525.1 Eubacteriales bacterium | reverse complement strand
ATATAGTTTTACGGAATTTTTTGTTTATGCTTTGTTCGATCTTCTCAGCTGCTGAAAGTTCTTTTTTCATTTTAGTTCAAATTCGTTAGTTTTATTAGGTAATACCTGCATTTATTTAAGTATATCACAAATCTTTGCAAGTGTCAATGACTTATTAATTAAAATTGCTGTTGACTTTTTTAAAATGATATGATATAATATTCGAGATTACTAAATATAAATGAGGACGTTCCGAAATGAAATTAAAAAGTCTAAGAGACTTCGATTTTAAAACATTTTCCCTGCGCCTTCTTTTGATAACGGTTTTTTTGATTATATCGTTTGTACCGATATTTTTTATATTCAGAGCTGTTGATTCTAATCTTTGGGATGCGCTTTGCAGCGGAAACCAACAGATGATAGTAAAAGAGGTAGAAAAATACGATAACCATTACGGTGTTATAATAATCGCTATATTGCAGATAGTACAAAACGTAGTAATTGTGATCCCGAGTGCGCCGATACATATAGCCGCCGGCATAATTCTTGGAACAGGTAAGGGCTTTCTTACCTGTCACATTGCGGACGTAATATCCAATTTTATTGTTTTTCTGGTTTATAAGAAGATCAAAAACAGTGTGGATAAGATAATTCCGATAGACCGCTCGTCAAATACCGTTAAGATGATAGAGGATAGCAGAAGCCCTTCTTATATGGTGGTAATGGTGTGCTTGCTTCCCGCTGTTCCGAACGGCTTTATTCCTTATGCCGCAGTCAACGCCAAAATGAAGCTTTGGAGCTACATAGCGGCAATAGCTATCGGCGCGGCTATACCAACGCTCGTTCTTACAGCGGTAGGGGAGAGAATATTCAGCGGTGACTGGTTACTGTTTGTATTCCTTGTAGCCATATCCTTTGTAGGCGTATTTTTCCTTGTGAAATTTCAGAATAAGATATTTGAGTTTTTTGATAGGATAAAAGCTAAGTTCAGTTCAAAAAAATCTGATGAAGATAAATAAAACAAACGCCCTTGTGATACATATCACAGGGGCGTTTGTTGTTATTATTTACCCTCGTAATTATACGTTACCGTGTACTTTTCCGTGCCACGGTCCCAATTGGAAGCCTTGGTTATACAGTCCCATTGTTCCTTAGTTCCGCGGTATTTGATATTTTTAAGCTTTGTGCAATTGAAAAACGCCTCATTAGCGATACTCTTCACGCTATCAGGTATTATTACGCTCTTAATTCCCGCTTTATCAAACGTAACAATATCAAGGCTCGTAACGCTATTAGGTATCGTTACGCTTTTCAGCTTTTTGCATTCTGAGAACGCCCAACTCGCAATACAAATCGTGCCATCCTTTACCGTATATACTCCCGATATTGTGTTTTTTGCGCATATCAGATGTTTTCCGATATACAGCACGTTGTTTTTCCAGTTGCTTTCATCATTGTAATATCCTGTGTTAAGGAACGCCTCGTTAGAAATACTCATAACGCTGTCGGGTATCGTAATATTTGTAATGCCCGTGCAACCCTTAAACGCACCCCAGCCGATACTCGTTACGCTATTGGGTATCGTTACGCCCGTAAGTTCGGTGCAGCCCTCGAACGTGCCCTGCTCAATACTTGTTACGTTATTTGAAATGGTTATATTAGTAAGCTTTGCGCAATCGTGGAATGCATAAGCCTCTATGCTTTTTACGCTGTTTGGCATCGTTATACTTGTAAGCTCCGTACAAGTTGAAAACGCGCTTCCGGCGATACCAATCGTACCGTCCTTTACCTTATACGCGCCCTTTATGGTGTTTTTTGCGGATATAAGGTATTTGTCGATATACAGTACACCGTTTTCCCAGTTGCTTTTATCGTTGTGATATCCTGTGTTATCGAACGCAGAAATATCGATGCTGGTAATGTTATCAGACATACTTATGCTTGTAAGATTTGTGCAACCCTCGAAAGCCATCCAACCGATACTCGTTACGCTTTTACCTAACGTTATGCTTGTAAGTCCTGTACAATTACCGAACGCCATTTTGTCAATACTCTTTACGTTATCGCCTAACGTTATACTTGTCAGTCCTGCGCAATGCTCGAACGCCCTTCTACGTATATTTCCTCCGGTTACAGTTACGCTTTTCAAGCGGGTTGGAATATAGTATGTTGCAACAATACCGTCTCTATAAGTCTCGCCGTGTTCGATTGCCGTTGCGTCTGCATAGCTTGACGTACCGAATATATATCCGAATAATGCCGAGGCTTTTGTAGCATCTGAATCTTTGCCGACAAACGGAAGCGTTATGCTTTCAAGTGACGAACAGCCGCTAAACGCATTGCTTCCAATGTTTTTTACGCTATCGGGTATCGTTATGCTTGTAAGCGCATTGCAATTACAGAACGCGGAATCAGCAACACAAAGCGTGCCGTCTTTTACCGTATATACTCCCGATATTGTACGTTCCGCATCTATCAGATACTTGTCAACGTAGAGTATTCCCTTTTTCCAGTTGCTTTTGTCGTTGTAATAACCTGTTCCCGAGAAGGCGGAAACACCGATATAAGGCGCATTATCACCCGATGATGTTATGTCCGTAAGTTTTCCGCAACAATAGAAAGCGGAGACTCCGATACTCTTTACGCTATTTGGTATCGTTAAGCTTGTAAGCGAAGAGCAATACGCAAACGCCTCATCGCCAATACTCTCTACGCTATTACCCAGCGTTATGCTTGTAAGTCCCGTGCAGCCGTAAAACGCGGAAGCTCCGATACTTGTTACGCTATTTGGTATTGTTACGCCTGAAATTGATTCCAAAGCCTTAAAGGCTTCATTTCCGATGCTTGTTACAGACTTTCCATTATATTCGCAAGGTATTATGATCTCATAATTTGTATATGCTGTGCCGATACCGATGACTTCATACGATTTACCGTCTTTGTTTAAGGCAAAAGCAAGCCCTTTCGTATAAGCCTTACCGTCAGAAGAAGCCGGCATATCGTCTGTATTGGTTTTCTTTTTGTGTAAAAATCCAAATAAACTCATTTTGTAATACTTCCTTCCGGAAAACGCATTATAACATTTAATTATTTATGTGCGCGCTTTCTTTTCACAATAGATACAACGGTATATGTCGGGATTTCCGTATGCGGGCTTGAATATCTGCGCAAGCTCCTGCTCTGTTGTGGTTATACACTTTTGGTTACAGCAAACGAATTTACCCTCGATAGCGTTCTTGTACTCCGCGTGCTTGGGAGTCTTGTCAGCCTCAGCTTCGTTGAGTAATTTAAGAATAAGTGCCATACGGATGTATTTTCCGTTCTCGACCTGCTTGAAATAGCAAGCGCGGGGATCCTCGTCTATCTTTACGCTTATCTCGTTTACTCTCGGCAGAGGATGCATTATGCAAAGATCCTTTTTAGCGGGAATGAGCTTGTCAACGGTAAGTATGTAGCTGTCTTTGAGACGCTCGTAATCAGCGGCGTTCTCAATACGCTCACGCTGTATTCTCGTCATATAAAGCACGTCAAGCTCGGGAAGCGAGGCATCGAGATCTGTTGTCTCGACGTATTTCATACCGTTGCTTTCCATAACGTCATATTTCAGATAGCTCGGAACTCTCAATTCCTCGGGAGAGATGAGTACGAGATTGATGTTCGCGTATCTTGAAAGAGCAACTATAAGCGAGTGAACGGTGCGTCCGTATTTGAGGTCGCCGCAGAAGCCGATAGTTAAATTATCAAGACGACCCTTTTCGCGTTTAATGGTGAAAAGGTCGGTAAGCGTCTGGGTAGGATGGTTGTGACCGCCGTCGCCCGCGTTTATAACCGGTATGCGTGACGCAAGAGATGCGACCAGCGGCGCGCCCTCCTTGGGATGACGCATAGCTATTATGTCGGCGTAGCAGCCGATGACCTTCGCGGTATCGGAAACGCTCTCACCCTTTTTGGCTGAGGAGCTGTCAGCGTCAGAAAATCCAATAACGCTTCCGCCAAGCTCTAACATTGCCGCCTCAAAGCTGAGGCGAGTGCGTGTCGAAGGCTCGAAAAAGAGAGTAGCGAGCTTCTTTCTCTTGCACTTGTCAGCGTAGCTGTCGGGGTTGGCTATCATATCTGATGCCGTGTCTATAAGTCCGTCTATCTCCTCGGTCGTGAAATCAAGTATATCTATAAGACTTCTCATATTACTTAGCACCATTTACAGAGAGATAGTTTTTGATACGGGTAACGTTTTCCGCGTTCTTTTCGTCCTCTTCAAGATACTCGATTATATCGTAAACGTCAACTACGGAGTGTACGGGGAAGCCGAACTCCTCGCCGATCTCGGTCATAGCGGACTTTTCGCCCTGCCCCTTTTCCTTGCGGCCAACCATTACGAATTCCGCCGCTACCTTAGTTCCTTCAAGAGAGGAGAGGATAGCCATACTTTCACGTATAGCGGTTCCCGCGGTTATAACGTCCTCGGTTATAACTATCTCCTCGCCTGCCTTCGGAACGTAGCCTACGAAAACTCCGCCCTCGCCGTGGTCCTTGGCTTCCTTGCGGTTGAAGAAGAACGGAACGTCAAGTCCCTGCTTGGAAAGACCGATAGACGCCGCGACTGAAATGGATATACCCTTGTATGCAGGACCGTAAAGAACGGTTCTTTTTTTACCTACCTTTTCAAGATAAGCCTTGGCGTAAAATTCTCCGAGCTTGGAGATCTGATCTCCCGTTTTTATTTCACCCGCGTTTACGAAGTAGGGGATCTTTCTTCCGCTTTTTGCGGTGAAGTCGCCGAATTTCAGAACTCCCGCGCCTTCAAGAAACTGTATAAATTCTCTTTTGTAGCTTTCCATATCTCTTACACTCCTTAAATTATATTAACTTATGTTTAGTCAACAAACTCTGTAACGCATCTTTCGTAAGCCGCTACCGGATCGTCTGCCGCTGTTATCGGTCTGCCTACGACTATGTAGTCAGAGCCTATCTTCTTAGCCTCAGCGGGTGTCATAACGCGCTTCTGGTCGCCAATATCTCCGTCGGCAAATCTTACACCGGGAGTTACCGTAATAAACTCGTCTCCGCATACGGAGTGGACCTTGCCCGCTTCAAGAGGAGAGCAGACTACTCCGTCAAGTCCCGCCTTTTTGGCGTTCGCGGCGTAGTGCATTACTACCTTGTCGATAGGCTCGTTTATAAGAAGGTCCTTTTTCATGCTTTCCTCGTCGGTAGAGGTAAGCTGAGTTACGGCTATAAGAATGGGGCGAGTTCCGTCGGGACGGGTAAGACCCTCTATCGCCGCTTCCATCATACGAATAGTTCCGCCCGCGTGAAGGTTAGTCATATCAACGTCAAGACGGGAAAGCACCGCCATAGACTTTTTAACGGTGTTGGGAATGTCGTGAAGCTTCAAGTCGAGGAATATCTTGTGTCCGCGGCGTTTTATCTCACGAACTATGGAAGGTCCTTCCGCGTAATAAAGCTCCATGCCTATCTTTACGAAAGGCTTTCTTCCGGTAAACTTGTCCAGAAACGCAAATGTTTTTTCCGCGCTGTCGAAATCACAGGCGATTATGACGTCTTTTCCCATTACTTACATCCTCCGATTATCTCTTTTAATGAATTTATTTTGTATTTTTCCATAACGCGCGGCAGGTCGTTTATTATGTCTCTGCACGCGTAAGGATTTACAAGGTTTGCCGCGCCTACCTCGACCGCGCTTGCGCCCGCGAGCATCATCTCTATAACGTCCTCGGCGCTCGAAACACCGCCCATTCCGACAACGGGTATCTTAACGGCGTTAGCCACCTGATATACCATACGAACGGCTACTGGGAATATGGCATCTCCCGAAAAACCGCCCATCTTGTTTGCTATAACGGGCTTTCTTGTGCGAAGGTCTATCCTCATTCCGAGAAGCGTGTTTATAAGGCTTATTCCGTCCGCGCCCGCGTCCTCGCAAGCCTTGGCGATAGAGACTATGTCGGTAACGTTAGGAGAGAGCTTGATTATAACGGGCTTGGTCGTAACCCTCTTTACGGCTCTTGTGACCTCGGCGGCTGCCTCGGGCGACGTTCCGAAGCTCATTCCGCCTCCGTGAACGTTCGGACAGCTTACGTTTACTTCAAGCCAGCCTACCTGCTCGCATTTATCCAGCTTTTCGCAGGTGTAAACGTAATCCTCAACGGAAAATCCGCTTACGTTAGCCATTACTTTTTTGTTAAAGCATTTTGCGAGCTTGGGAAGCTCCTCGCTTATTACCTTTTCAACTCCGGGGTTTTGGAGTCCTACTGAGTTTATCATTCCCGCGGTACATTCGGCAATTCTCGGAGTGGGGTTTCCGAACCTCGGGTCTTTTGTAGTTCCCTTAAAGGAGAACGTGCCGAGAATGTTTATATCGTAAAGCTCCGCAAACTCATAACCGAATCCAAACGTTCCGCTTGCGGGGATTATAGGGTTATCAAGCTCTATACCGCAGAGCGTTGTTTTTATTTCTCCCATATTATTTCCTCCTTGGTAAGAACGGGACCGTCCTTGCATATTCTCTTGTTTCCGTAAAGCGTCTTGCAGGAGCAACCCATACAAGCGCCAAAGCCACAGCCCATACGCTCCTCAAAGCTGAACTGACCGCTCGTTTTCGCGGTGTTGTAAACGGCTTTGAGCATAGGCTCAGGACCGCAGGTGTATATGTACGAATAATCTATGTCGGGCATGACCGTGGTTACGAAGCCCTTGTCACCGTAGCTACCGTCAACCGTAGTTACTTTAACGTCAGCTCCGAGAGCCTTGAACTCATTTTCATAGAATATCTCGCTCTTGGTGTTAAATCCAAGTATTACGGATACCTTTTTGCCCTCGGCTATAAGCTTTTTTGCAAGCAGATAGAGAGGGGGAACTCCAACTCCGCCACCAATGAGAAGCGGAGAGTCTCCTGCGGGAACTGTATCGTATCCGTTTCCGAGACCCGTGAGAACGTCGAGCTTTTCGCCTCCCGTCATTTTGCTCATTGCCTCCGTTCCTTTTCCTACTACCTTGTAGATAAGGGTAAGCAGTCCGTCCTCGCAGTCGCAAACTGAGATAGGACGGCGCAGGAAAAGTCCGTTCAGTTGTATGTTTACGAACTGTCCGGGCTTCGTTATATCGGACGTATCGCCCGAAAGACGCATAAGCATAACGTTTTCGGTAAGCGCTACGTTTTCCTTTACTGTAAAAATGCTTTGTTTCATATTTTTTATCCTTTTCAGTATATTCTTTTTCCGTTTCTGAACGTGGCTATACACTTTCCGTAAAGCTCGTGACCCTCAAAGGGCGTCGCCTTACCCATTGAGAGGAAGTCTGCTGGATCGACCTTTTCGCGTTTTGTAAGATCCCAGACCGAAAATGCGTTCTCAAAGGGGAGTCCGAAACGCTTTCTTGGGTTTATAGCCAAAAGCTCAATGAGCTTTTCAAGAGAAATGATATTTTCCTTTACGAGATAGGTGTAGAGAACGGGAAGCGCGGTTTCAAGACCGACTATTCCGAACGCGCTCTTTTCAAGTCCGCGTGACTTTTCCTCGGCGGAGTGCGGAGCGTGGTCTGTCGCTATCATATCTATCGTTCCGTCGAGGATGCCCTCAACAAGCGCTATCCTGTCGGAAGCATCGCGGAGTGGCGGGTTCATCTTGAACCTTCCGTCCTCTTTAAGGAAGCTGTCATCCATTACGAGATAATGCGGACCCGTTTCGCAGGTTATATCAACGCCCTCTTTTTTTGCGTTTCTTATCAGCTCAACGCTTTCTTTGGTTGAAATATGACATACGTGGTAAGCACAGCCGATCTCCTTTATGAGCTTTATATCACGCTCTATCTGTTTATATTCGCTTTCCGAGCAGATACCTCTGTGACCGTGCTTGGCGGCGTATTTTCCGTCGTGGATATAACCGCCGCGAAGAAGCTCGTTTACCTCGCAGTGAGCTACGATAGGCTTGCCGAGAGCTTTGGCTTTGAGCATAGCCGCGCGCATCATATCATCGTCCTGAACGCCTCTGCCGTCGTCTGAAAATCCGGCGACGTTGCCAGCCATTCCGTCCATATCGGAAAGCTCCTTGCCAAGCTCGCCCTTTGTTATCGAGCCGTAAGGATATACCGCTATCGAAGCGTCACGCTTTATTATGTCGAGCTGCATAGCAAGGCTTTCGACCGAGTCGGGAACGGGGTTGAGATTAGGCATAGTGCAAACGGTGGTGTAACCGCCTCTTGCCGCGCTGTCCGAACCGCTTTTTACCGTCTCTTTATAAGAATATCCCGGCTCTCTGAAATGCACGTGTACATCGCAAAAACCGGGAAATACAGTATATTCTGCTTTATCGATAAGCTCTGCGTATTCAGCGGGAACTGAAATATCGGACGACAAATCCGACCCGCTGAGCAGGTCCTTGTTTATTCTTTTCATATCAGCAAACTTTATCATAATTCACCTTAATAACCGTTTTAAATATTATATCATATAAATAATACTTTGTCAATGCGTTTTGCAACCCTTTTTGAAAAATAAATGCGGAGTATTGACAAGGTAGCGGGGGTGTGTTATAATTCATACATGATTGTGAGAACAGGGAGAAAAACATGTACAGACTTTTTTTAAGAAATGGAAATCTTTTTTACGCGCCAAACGGTTATGTTGAGCGTAACACCTTCCTTACGCGAACTCCCGATACAACGCCTACGCCGGATTTTGAGTCTAATAAAGACAGACTGCCACTTCCCGTGTGGGAGGGGCACGAGGATACTGTTCGGTGTTATCTTCACGTTGCGAAAAAGGCGTTCGAAAACTTTAAAACGCCGAACGTGGACTCAGGCTTGATCTCGCCGTTTATCGATACCGCATTTAACGGTAATCTTTTTATGTGGGATTCTGCGTTCAACGTTATGTACGGCAGATATTTCAGCCGCGTGGCTGATTTCCAGACCACTCTTGATAACTTTTACGCCTGTCAGCATCACGACGGATTTATCTGCCGCGAGCTTTCGGAAACTGAGGCGGGCGACCGTTTTTCGCGCGACGATCCCGGTTCTACCGGACCGAATATTCTTGCGCTTGCTGAGTGGCAGTATTACTGTTCTACGGGAAATCTGGAACGTCTTAGATGCGTTTTTGACCCGCTTTGCGGATATTATAAATGGTTTATGGACAACCGCTCGTGGCAGGACGGAAGCTATTTCAGCTGCGGGCTTGCCTGCGGAATGGACAATCAGCCTAGGCAGACCTCGGGTTATGACCCGATGGTATCGCACGGATTTATGAGTTGGATAGATACCTGCGCTCAGCAGTATATGAGCGCGGATATACTGATAAAGATGGCGTCAGAGCTTGGCAGAGAGAACGAAACGGAATGGCTCAAAGAGGACTCGAAACGCCTTTACAGTATAGTGAACGGTAAAATGTGGAGCGAAAACGACGGCTTTTACTACGATACAAGGCGTGACGGCTCACATAGCGGGGTCAAGACCGTCGGAGCTTATTGGACGCTTCTTGCTGGACTTGTTCCGCCTGAGAGAGTGGAGCGTTTCGTTTCGCACCTTGATAACGAAAATGAGTTCAAAAGAACGCATCGCGTTCCGTCGCTCAGCGCGGACGATCCCCATTACTGTCCCGATGGCGGTTACTTCTGCGGTGGAGTCTGGCCTCAGACAAATTATATGATACTTATGGGACTTGACCGTGTCGGTCATCACCGTCTTGCTTATGATATAGCGGTAAATCACGTCCATAACGTTACCGAGGTATTTAATGCTACCGGTCACGTTTACGAAAACTACGCTCCCGAATCAGCCTTGCAGGGCGATCCGGCAAAAGAGGAATACGTTGGCTGGGCGGGACTTGGACCCGTATCGGTTCTGTTTGAATACGTTTTCGGTATCAAGACAGATGCGCCAAACGCTGTGATAGATTGGAACGTCAGAAGAACCGAACGTCACGGAGTTCTCCGTCTGCCTGTCGGAAATGAGGAAATAGAGCTTATCTGCGAAGCAAGAGCAAGCGAAGAGGAAGAGCCGCAGATAACCGCGGTATCAAGCGCGCCTGTGACCGTTAACGTAAAATGGAATGGCGGATTTAAAACGCTTCAAAGTATTGTAAAATAAAAAATCCCACGGCAACTGCCGTGGGATTTTTGGTTTAATTATTCTTCGGTTTTGGTCTCAGCCTCGGACTTATTTTCCTTGCGGTCAACGATGTACTTGATGCCGAATACTGTACCTATCATAAGCGCGATAGCTATAGGGAGAACTATAAATACGTTCTGGATATAGCCGGCGAGAATGTAGGATACGAACGAAACGGCGGCGACCGTTATAGCGTAGGGAAGCTGGGTGGAAACGTGTGAAACGTGCTCGCACTTAGCACCCGCGCTCGCCATAATGGTGGTGTCGGATATGGGAGAGCAGTGGTCTCCGCAGACAGCACCCGCAAGGCAAGCGGAAATACCGATGATGTAGAGCTGTGTATCGGGTGAGAAAACAGCGGTTACTATCGGAATGAGTATTCCGAATGTACCCCACGAGGTACCCGTAGAGAACGCGATGAAGCAAGCAACTACGAAGATTATAGCGGGAAGCAGACTTGCGAGTCCCTGAGCGCTTTCCATTACGTTTCCAACGAAGGTGTCAGCACCGAGTCCGTTGGTAACGCCTTTAAGCGTAAGAGCAAAGGTAAGGATAAGTATAGCGGGAACCATCGCGCAGAAGCCCTTCGGTATCGCTTCCATAGCCTTGGAAAGAGTTATTCTTCCACGAGCTATGAGATAAATGATGGTTATTATGAGCGCAAGCAGAGCGCCGAACGGAAGTCCAACGGAAGCGTCGGTGTTAGCGAAAGCGTCGATGAAGCTCTCGCCTGCGAAAAGTCCGCCAACGTAAAGCATACCAAGTACGCAGAGAACTATAAGAACGATTATCGGAATGATGAGGTCTATGACCATTCCCTTGCCGTCATCGGGGGCTTCGTCCTTTTCGGAGGGAAGAGAACCGAGGTCGCCGTTTACCATAGCGTTGAGCTCGCGGAGCTGCATCGGACCGTAGTCAAGCTTCAGAAGAACGATAGCGATGATGAATACGAACGTAAGAAGAGAATAGAAGTTGTAGGGGATAGCACGGCAGAAAAGAACGATACCGTTCTCGCCCGTCTCAGCCGCAACGCTGGAAACAGCAGCAGCCCAAGAGGAGATGGGAGCTATCATACATACAGGTGCCGCGGTCGCGTCAATGAGGTACGCGAGCTTGGTGCGGGAGATCTTGTGGCTGTCGGTTACGGGAAGCATAACGGAGCCGACCGTAAGGCAGTTGAAGTAGTCGTCAACAAATATAAGAACACCGAGAACGAATGTCGCAAGCATAGCACCTATACGAGTCTTTATGTTCTTTACTGCCCAGCGACCGAAGGCTGCCGCTCCGCCGGAAGCGTTGATGAGCGCGACCATTACTCCGAGGACTACGAGGAATATGAATATTCCCGCGTTCCATGAGTCTGCAACGGTAGCGATGAAACCGCCGGAGATGATGGTATCCCAGGTGTCAACTACGTTGAAGTTGGCACAAAGGAAGCCTCCGAAGAGTATTCCGATGAAGAGCGAGGAATATACCTCTTTGGTGATAAGCGCGAGAGCGATTGCTACAACAGGAGGAATGAGCGACCAAAATGTAGCGTAGAAGTTGGTGCTCGCGGTGACCTCTCCTGAGCCATCACAGGAGGAGCAGGTGTAGGTCTTAGCGCCTGTACAGCTTTCGCATTCGGCATCTCCCGCACAGTCGCAGAGAACGTATCCGAGTCCGCCACAATCGGAGCAATCAACGATCTCTTTCGAGGGTCCAATAACGTTACCCACGATAGCCGCGACGATAAGAAGCACCGCTACGCAAGCAAACGCTATGACGTATTTCAGGTTTTTCTTTACCATTTGAAATTCCTTTCTTTTTTAGGGAAATATCCCATAGTTATTACTTTGAATTTTAACATATTTCGAGCAAAAAATCAATATTATTTGAAAAAAATACGAATTTCGGTAATAATGTACATAATCCAACAGTGTTTTTTGTACAAAATGATCGTTTGAGTTGTTTTTGGGGTTGAGAGGAAGTTGGGAAACAAGAACAAAACAACAAAAATCCAAAAAAACAAAGAAAAAACTATTGACAAAATGAAATAAATGTGATATGATTAGAACGAAGAATAATTATGACCGATAAACTGGTGCGTTTTTCGGTTTTTGTAAAATAAATGGAGAAGATTATGAAGTATTACACGGAGCCAATCGAAAGATCGCCGAGAATACCGAAGCTGGTTGAGGCGTTATTTGAAAAGATGCCTCAGATAGAAGCGGACAGAGCCGTTCTTCTCACAGAGTCTTATAAGCAGACCGAGGGAGAGCCTATCATAACTCGCCGCGCAAAGGCGTTCTGTCATATACTTGAAAACATACCGATAACGATAAGAGATAACGAGCTTATCGTAGGCTCGGCAACCAAAGCTCCCAGAAGCTGTCAGGTGTTTCCTGAGTATTCGTTTGAATGGATGGAAGCTGAGTTTGATACGGTGGAGAAAAGAAGTGCCGATCCGTTTTACATATCGGAGGAGACGAAAGAGACTCTCCGAACAGTCTATAAATATTGGAAAGGAAAGACCACGTCGGAGCTTGCCTACCAGTATATGAGCGAGGACGCAAGAGCTGCTATCGAGCATAACTTCTTTACTCCCGGTAACTATTTCTATAACGGTGTCGGTCACGTTACCGTTGACTATCCGAAGGTTCTTGAAAAGGGTTATTCGGGAATAATAGCCGAAGCGAAGGCTGAGCTTGATAAGCTTTCACCGGGCGATGCGGATTACGCTAAGCGTTCGCATTTCCTTAACGCGGTAATAATGAGCTGTCGCGCGGTTTGCGATTACGCTAAACGCTACTCTGTGCTTGCCGCATCAATGGCAAAGACTACTGCGGACGTAACGAGAAGAAAAGAGCTTGAAAGAATAGCGGAGATATGCAGGGAGGTTCCGGAGTACGGCGCGAAGAGCTTCCATGAGGCTTGCCAGTCGTTCTGGTTCGTTCAGATGCTCCTTCAAACCGAGTCCAGCGGACATTCCATATCGCCCGGACGCTTCGATCAGTATATGTATCCTTATTATAAAAAGGATATTGACAGCGGTGCGATAACCCGTGAGCAGGCTCAGGAGCTTATGGACTGTATATGGGTAAAGCTCAACGACCTTAATAAGTGCAGAGATGCCGCTTCGGCAGAGGGGTTTGCGGGATACAGCCTGTTCCAGAACCTTATAGCGGGCGGTCAGGATAAATACGGTATAGACGCTACGAACGACCTTTCGTTTATGTCAATAACCGCGACCGAGCACGTGTTCCTTCCCCAGCCGTCGTTTTCGGTAAGAGTGTGGAACGGTTCTCCGCACGAGTTTCTCATAAGAGCGGCAGAGCTTACAAGAACGGGAATAGGACTTCCCGCGTATTACAATGACGAGGTAATAATACCCTCGCTCGTCAGCCGCGGACTTACACTTGAAGAAGCGAGAGATTATAACATAATAGGATGTGTCGAGCCTCAGAAGGCGGCTATGACCGACGGTTGGCACGACGCGGCGTTCTTTAATATGTGCAGACCGCTTGAAATGGTGTTTTCAAACGGTGTTGACGGCGGCGTTCAGGTCGGACCCAAGACGGGAGACGTAAGCGAGATAAAGACTTATGAGGAATTTAAAAAGGCGTATGAGACGCAGATGAATTACTTCATATCTCTTATGGTAAACGCCGATAACGCGATAGACCTTGCTCACGCTGAAAGATGTCCGCTTCCGTATGAGTCGGCTATGGTCGATGATTGTATAAAACGCGGAAAGAGCGTTCAGGAGGGCGGCGCGGTATATAACTTCACAGGACCTCAGGGCTTTGGTATAGCCAATATGGCTGACGCGCTCTACGCGGTCAAAAAGCTCGTGTTTGACGACAGAAAATACACCTTGGAGTTCGTAAAGGAAGCGCTTGAAAATAACTACGGCGAGGATATGGACGGGGCGATGGCTGAAAAGCTCACCCGTCAGGTAGCCGGCGCGGTAGTAAAGGCTGGTAAGGATATAAACGAGGACGATATAAGAACGATATATCATACCGTAAAGACCAATAAAGCGTCAGATGAAAATAAGAAAAAGTACAGAAAGCTTCTTGATGATATAGTGGCGCTTAAAAAGTTCGGAAACGACGATTATGAGGTTGACGTTGTCGCAAGAGAAGCGGCATATATGTACACAAGACCTCTTGAAAGGTTCAAGAACCCCAGAGGCGGTATGTTCCAGGCGGGACTTTATCCCGTTTCCGCAAACGTTCCGCTCGGCGCGCAGACGGGAGCAACTCCCGACGGCAGACTCGCCTATACGCCCGTAGCGGACGGAGTTTCACCCGCGGCGGGCAGAGACGTAAAAGGACCGACGGCGGCGGCAAACTCCGTTTCCGCGCTCGACCACTTCATAGCCTCGAACGGAACTCTTTTCAATATGAAGTTCCACCCATCGGCGCTTGAAGGAAGAAGCGGACTTGAAAGCTTCGTCGCGCTCATCAGAGGTTACTTTGACCGCAAGGGAAGCCACATGCAGTTTAACGTCGTAAGCCGCGAGACGCTTCGCGATGCACAGAAGCATCCCGAAAAATACAAATCTCTCGTGGTTCGCGTTGCCGGTTATTCCGCTCTGTTTACAACTCTTTCAAAGAGCTTGCAGGAGGATATAATCAACCGTACCGAGCAGGCAGGCTTCTGATAAAAGAAAGGATAGCTTGTTATGGAAAGAGAGCTGCTTGATACCAAGGGCAGAATATTCAATATACAACGCTTTTCCATACACGACGGTCCGGGAGTACGGACGATAGTATTCCTGAAAGGCTGTTATCTCAGATGTAAATGGTGCTGTAATCCCGAGTCACAGGAATGGGATATACAGGAAATGAATACGGCGGGCAAGGTAAAGACCGTAGGCGAGGACGTTACCGTAGAGTACGTTCTTTCCGAGGTCGAAAGGGACAGAGCATATTACCGCAGATCGGGAGGGGGAATAACCCTTTCGGGCGGAGAATGTCTCTGTCAGCCGAAGTTCTCGCTCGCGTTACTCAAAGCGGCTAAGGAGGTTGGAATAAATACCGCGATAGAGACCGCCGGATACGCCGACCGCGAGGTCGTTGCGAGTATAATCCCTTATGTGGACACGGTTCTTATGGATATAAAGCATATAAACAGTGAAAAGCATAAGGCGTTTACGTCAAGAGAAAACGAAAAGATACTGGAAAATGCGAGATACATAGCGGAAAACGCAAAAGAGCTTATAATAAGAACACCCGTGATACCGACCTTTAACGATACCGAAGAAGAAATACGCAATATAGCGGAGTTTGCGGTATCGATAGGGGTTAAGGAGATGCACCTGCTTCCGTATCACAGGATAGGATCGGATAAGTACGCCGGACTTGGAAGAAGATACGAAATGGCGCATATCGAGCCGCCTCATAACGACCGTATGCAGGAGCTTATGAAGGTCGTTACGGATACGGGACTCAAATGTCTCATAGGCGGATAGGAACGGAGGAAAAGGCTTTGGAAGAAAAGAAACAAAGAATAATACAAGAGCTTGTTCCCGGAAAGCAGGTAACGCTTGCTCACATAATAGCAAACCCCGACGAGATACTTTATAAAAAGCTCGGTCTTGACCCCGCGGTAGAGTATTCAAGATCGGCTATTGCGATACTGACGTTCACACCTGCCGAAACGGCGATAATAGCGGGCGATATAGCGATAAAGTCATCAGGCGCACAGCTGGGATTTGTTGACCGTTTCAGCGGAACGGTAATACTTACGGGAACGTACTCACAGGTTGAGGCGTCGCTTAACGCGGTAGTAACTTACGTTGAGGAAACGCTTGGGTTTACGGTATGCAAGATAACAAAGACCTGATGAAAAAGGTACTGCTCGTGGGACGGCACGGTGTCGGTAAAACGACGCTTAAACAAGCCCTGCGAGGCGAGGAGATACGTTACGTCAAGACTCAGTATATTGATTACGGAGATTGGCTGATAGATTCTCCCGGTGAGTACGCTGAGGTCCACGGACTCGGAGCGGCGCTTGCGATATATTCGTACGAGGCTGATGTTGTAGCGATGCTGATAGCGGCAAACGACGATTATTCGCTTTTTCCCCCGAACGTAGCCCCAATGATAAACAGAGACGTCATAGGAATAGTCACAAAGATAGATCACGCGCCACCCGAAAAAGCGGAAGCGTGGTTGAGGCTCTCAGGCTGTAAGAGGATATTCAAGGTAAATTCTCACAGCGGAGAGGGCGTACAGGAGCTGAAAGCTTACCTGCGAAAGCAGAGCTGATATAAAATAGTAATCAATTAAACCAAAGGAGACATAAAAATGGTAAACGAGTACGAGATCAAAAAGCAGATATGCGACATAGGAAAGCGTATCTACAACAAGGGAATGGTTGCTTCCAACGACGGTAACATCTCCGTCAAGCTCAACGACAACGAATTCCTCTGCACCCCTACGGGAGTATCCAAGGGCTTTATGACCCCCGAGTACATCTGTAAGGTCGATGCAAACGGCAAGGTCATTCAGGCGAACGCAGGCTTCAAGCCCTCGTCTGAGATCAAGATGCACATGAGAGTCTATAAGGAGCGTCCCGACGTAACGAGCGTCGTTCACGCGCATCCTCTCTATGCGACCTCTTTCGCTATCGCGGGTATTCCGCTCACCGAGCCGATAATGCCCGAGGCGGTAATAGCTCTCGGATGTGTTCCGATAGCTGAGTACGGTACTCCTTCGACCGAGGAGATCCCGGACGCGGTATCTAAGTATCTTCAGCATTATGACGCGGTTCTTCTTGCGAACCACGGTGCGCTCTCCTTCTCCGATAGCCTTCTTAACGCTTATCACAAGATGGAGTCTCTTGAATTCTACGCACAGCTCCTTTATCAGTCCAAGATGCTTGGCGGTCCTAAGCAGCTCTCTGAGTCTCAGGTACAGAGACTTTACGAGATCCGCCGTCAGTTCGGTCTTAAAGGTAAGCATCCCGCGGACATCTGCCCCAACGCTAAGGCAGGTAAGCCCAGCTGTCACGGTTGCGGCGGAAGCTGCTCCGGTCACGGTGCGGACGCTGATACCGTTGCTCTCATAACCAAGCTCGTTATGGAGCAGCTCGGTAAGTAATTTAAAGATGAACGAAAACGAGATCAGAAATATCGTTAAGAATACGGTCGCGAGATTAAGAGCGAAAAAGGAAGTAACGCTTGAAAACGCAAGACTCCTGAGTGCCGCGGTAATGAAAGAAGCGGAAAGAATGGGAGTCAAGGCGGTGGTATGCGTTTCCGATGCCGCGGGTCATCCGAGACTCGTTGAGAGCATGGACGATGCTTATATAGCCAGCTACGACGTAGCGGTAAATAAAGCGTTTACTGTGGTTGCTCTTAAAATGTCAACCAAGAAGCTCAGTAAGCTTGCACAGCCGGGCGCGGAGCTTTACGGGATACAGTTTACCAACGGAGGTAAGATAGTTATCTTTGGAGGTGGCGAGCCGCTCGTTTCCGATAAGGGCGAGATAATAGGCGGTCTCGGAGTAAGCGGTGGCTCGGAGGCGCAGGATACGGCGCTTGCTGAGTTTGGAAAAAGATTTTTTGAAAGTAAAATATAAGTCGAAAGGAATAAACAGATGGATATGAAAAGCACCGACATCGAAAAGATAGTCAAACAGGTGCTTGAAAGTATGGGTTCTGCCGCAGGTAAAACGACAGCCTCTGCTCCCGCTTCGGGAAAGAGCCGCGTCGCAATGCTTACCAAGAAGGAGCACTTCGATATTCAGGAATATCCGATACCCGAGCTTGGGGACGGAGACATTCTTGTAAAGGTCGAGGGATGCGGAGTTTGCGGAACTGATGCCCACGAGTTCAAGCGCGACCCCTTCTCGCTTATACCCGTAGTTCTCGGTCACGAGGGAACGGGTGAGATAGTGAAGATGGGTAAGAACGTAAAAACAGACAGCGCGGGAAAGCCTCTGAATATAGGTGATAAGGTAGTTACCTGTATGATATTCAAGGATAATCCCGATATAACGATGTTCGACCTTAACAAGCAGAACGTAGGAGGCGCGGACGTTTACGGACTTCTGCCCGACGACGATAAGCA
>JAZOVD010000071.1:0-18776 GCA_045658525.1 Eubacteriales bacterium | reverse complement strand
TCCTCGTCGTGCTCGACTACTATAACGCTGTTACCGAGGTCGCGCAGAGATTTGAGCGTTTTTATCAGCTTTCCGTTGTCTCTCTGGTGAAGTCCTATGCTCGGTTCGTCGAGTATATACAAAACGCCCATAAGCGACGAGCCTATCTGGGTGGCGAGACGTATTCTTTGTGCCTCACCGCCCGAAAGCGTTCCCGATTTACGTGCGAGGTTCAGATATTCAAGACCGACGTTTTTAAGAAATCCGAGACGGGATTTCACTTCTTTGAGTATTTCGTGCGCTATTTTCAGTTCCGAGCCGTCAAAGGCGAGAGAGTTTACGAAATCCAGCGCATCAGATACCGAAAGACGGCAGAACTCGTCTATATTTTTTCCACCGACCGTGACGGAAAGTATCTCAGGCTTTAAACGCTTGCCGTCGCAGACGGTACAGGGTGAGTTATCCATAAACTCCTCGTAATATCCCTTGTCTCCCCACATCGCTCTGCGTTGGTTTATCATCTTTATTATGCCCTCGAACGGTATCGTCTGATGGCGTACCACGCCCTCGAAGGCTCTGACGATGCTGTATTTTCTGTCTCCCGTTCCGTAAAGGAGCGCGTTAAGCGCTTCGGGAGAAAAATCCTTTATAGGGGTATCGAAATCGAAGCCCGCGACCTCACCCGCAGCTTCGAAAAGAGGTCCTGCGTAGGTCGTTTCGTCGAGGGTCTTGAAGCCGTTTACGGCTATCGCGCCCTCGCGGAGAGTGAGCTTCATATCGGGTATCATCTTCGCGGGCGAAAGCTCGGACGTTTCTCCGAGACCCGCGCAGGCGGGACAAGCTCCTATGGGGTTGTTGAACGAGAACATTCTCGGTTCAAGCTCGCCGAAGCTTACGTTATGCTCCTCGCAGGCGTAGTTCTGTGAAAACCAAAGGTCACGTTCGCCGTCACCGAGGACGCAGATACCGACGTTTCCGTCAGCCTGAGAGAGTGCCGTTTCTACCGAGTCCGAAAGTCGAGAACGCATATCGTCCTTGATTATCAGACGGTCAACTACTATGTCTATCTTGTGCTTTATATTTTTGTCAAGCTCTATGTTCTCGCTGAGGTCGTAAAGGCTTCCGTCAACACGGACACGCGCGAATCCACTTTTGCGGGCGCTTTCTATGACCTTTTCGTGCTGTCCCTTTTTGTCTCTTACGACGGGCGCGAGCACCATGAACTTCGTCCCTGTCGGGAGCGAGAGTATCTTTTCGATGATCTGGTCGGTGCTTTGACGGCGTATCTCCTTTCCGCATATCGGGCAGTGTGGGATACCTATACGGGCGTAGAGCAAACGCAGATAATCGTATATCTCGGTAACTGTTCCGACGGTGGAACGAGGGTTTTTGGAGGTCGTTTTCTGGTCTATCGAGATAGCGGGCGAAAGACCCTCTATCGAGTCAACGTCGGGCTTATCGAGCTGACCAAGAAACTGTCTTGCGTAAGACGAAAGCGATTCGACGAAGCGTCTGTGACCCTCTGCGTATATCGTGTCGAACGCAAGCGAGGATTTTCCAGAACCGGAAAGTCCCGTAAAAACGACCAGCTTGTCGCGCGGGATACGTATGCTTACGTTTTTTAAGTTGTTGGCGCGCGCGCCGATTATATCGAGATATGATGCCATTTTTAAACGTTCCTTTTAAGATAGATAATTGTTTCTTACAGGATTCCAAATGCAATGTTTGCATTTGATCCTTCCTTCGGTCGGATTTCGACTTCGCCCCCGTGTCATTCTGAGTGTAGCGAAGCGAAATCGAACTGCAAGGCAGCACCGAGCGCAAGCGAAGGTGGAATCTCGGGGGCTTCGCTCAGAATGACACGCGAATTACTTGTAAGTTCTTAGCGACTGTATTCTGTCGCGGAGCTTTGCCGCGGACTCAAATTCAAGCCTGCGTGCAGCGTCCTTCATTCTGACTGTAAGCTCCTCAATGAGCTTTTCTCTTTCCGCCTTGGTCAGCTTCTTATCCGGCTTTGTGCCGTCTGCTGAGCCTGAACCGAGGTCTATGAGATCACGAACGGGCTTGATTATCGTTTTCGGGGTTATGCCGTGGGCTTCGTTGTATGCCTTTTGGACCGATCTTCGGCGGTTGGTCTCGTCGATAGCCGCCTTCATTGAACGAGTTACGGTATCGGCATACATTATGACCTTACCGTCCGCGTTACGCGCCGCTCGTCCGACGGTCTGTATAAGCGAGGTCTCCGAACGGAGAAGTCCCTCTTTGTCAGCGTCAAGTATGGCGACGAGTGATACCTCGGGTATATCAAGGCCCTCGCGGAGAAGGTTTATTCCGACCAGAACGTCGAAAACGCCAAGTCGCAGGTCTCGTATTATTTCCATTCGCTCCATCGTATCGACGTTATGGTGGATATATTTTACCTTTACACCGTTCATAGCGAGGAACTCGGTCAGATCCTCAGCCATTTTCTTTGTAAGCGTCGTAACGAGAACTCTTTCCTTACGCTCTGTACGAGCGAAAATCTCGCCCATAAGGTCATCGACCTGACCCGCAACTGGGCGAACCTCTATTTCGGGATCGACCAAGCCTGTCGGTCGTATGAGCTGCTCGACGGTGGTTTCGGAATGCTCCTTTTCGTAAGGACCCGGGGTAGCGCTTACGTATATGACTTGATTTATCTTGCTTTCAAATTCGTCAAAGAACAGAGGGCGGTTATCGAACGCCGACGGAAGTCGGAATCCGTACTCAACGAGGTTAGTCTTACGCGCCTTGTCTCCGCCGCTCATTCCGCGTACCTGCGGAAGCATAACGTGCGATTCGTCAACTATCATAAGATAATCGTCGGGGAAGTAGTCAAGAAGCGTGTAAGGGGTACTTCCCGCTTCTCTGCCTGAAAGGACGCGTGAGTAGTTTTCAACACCCGAGCAATAGCCTATCTCACGCATCATCTCAACGTCATAGCGCGTGCGTTCCTCGATCCTCTGCGCCTCTATGAGCTTGCCCTGAGATTTGAAAAACTCGACTCTGTCCTCCATTTCTTCGAGTATGACCGAAAGAGCCGCTTCGCGCTTTTCCGGAGAGACGGCGTAATGGGTCGCGGGGAACACTACCGCGTAGCTGACATTACGGATAAGCTCACCCGTAACGGGGTTTATCTCGGATATTCGGTCTATCTCGTCTCCGAAGAATTCGACGCGCAGTATCAGATTGTCAGTTCCCGACGGGTGTATCTCAACTACGTCACCCCGAACTCGGAATTTGTTTCTTTCGAGGTTTATGTCGTTTCTGTCGTAGCTTATAGCGACAAGACGCGCGAGCAGCTCGTTTCTGTCCATCTGCATTCCCACGCGCATATCGACCATAAGGCTTTTGTATTCTATCGGGTCTCCAAGCGTATATATGCATGAGACGGACGCGACTATGATAACGTCTCTGCGTTCAAAGAGCGCGGATGTGGCGCTGTGACGGAGCTTGTCTATCTCGTCGTTGACGAGCGCGTCCTTTTCGATATATACGTCTTTGCCTGGGATATAAGCCTCCGGCTGGTAGTAATCGTAATACGAAACGAAATACTCTACCGCGTTTTCGGGAAAGAACTCCTTGAATTCCGAGCAGAGCTGAGCGGCAAGTGTTTTGTTGTGCGCGAGCACGAGCGTAGGACGGTTGACGCGCTGTATGACGTTCGCCATAGTGAACGTTTTTCCGGAGCCTGTAACGCCGAGTAAAGTCTGCTCACGCATACCGCTTTCGAGTCCCGAAACAAGCTTTTCTATTGCTTCGGGCTGGTCGCCCGTCGGCTTGTAGGGACTGACAAGTTTAAAATTTTTCTGTTCCATAATGAAGATTATTGCCCTTTTTTAATGAAAAATTCCGAAACGCACCGCTGAGAGTGCGTTTCGGAAGCATTGTGCGTTATCAGAATCCGAGAGAACGGAGATATTTTCTGGACATCTCGACAGCTTCGAGAGACGTCTGTTCACCGGGATTATCCTGCTCTACAACGAGGTAGAGCGCACCGCTTTCAATAGCCGCGGTAATGATCGAGGGAACGTCCTGCTTACCGTATCCGACGGGACGGAACGCGAACGTAGAGGTGGTTTTTGCGGTCTCTTTAAGACCTATAAGGTTGTACATATTGCTGCTCTTTTCACCCGTGAAGTCTTTGAGGTGAACGATGGGACAACGTCCCGCGTACTTTCTGATGTAGGAAGCGGGATCCTCACCGGCTACCTTTACCCAGCAGCAGTCAAGCTCGGTCTGGAGCAGGGAAGCGTCAACGGTCTCGTACATATAGTCAAGTCCGTATCTGCCGTCGGGCATCTTTACAAACTCGAAATCGTGGTTGTGGTAAAGGAGAGTTATTCCCGCGTCGGCGCATTTCTTGCCGAATTCCTTGATATACGCGAGAACGTTCTCAAAATTTTCAGCGCCGGGACGGTCAGCGTCTCCGAGATAGGGTATAGCCATAAACTTAACGCCTATGGTCTTGTAGTCATTGATGACCTTTTCGGGATCGGCGGTCATTTCCGCATAGGGAACGTGAGCGCAGATAGCGGTAAGACCCGCCTCGTCAAGAGCCGCCTTGAAATCCTCGGCGGTCATCTTATAAAGACCTGCCGGCTCGACGTAATCGTAACCCATATCCTTGAGTTTTTTAAGAGTTCCCTTAAAGTCACTCGCAAGGAAATCACGGACTGAATAGAGCTGGAGTCCGACGGGAAGAGTTTTTTCAAATTTTAACATAACAGATACCTCCGATAAAATTTATTATCATTACATATGATTTTATCACGCTTTTCACTTCAAGTCAAGAGATTTTTATAAAATATAGAAATTAAATCTCGGTAAAGTTGACAAAAGGGGTTGTTTGTGTTACAATCAAAGCGTATAAATTTGTCCTCAGAATGGAGAATGAACGAAATGAAGATAAGAAACGCTGAGATACTTTGCGTTGGAACCGAGATACTTATCGGCGACATAGTCAACACCAACGCCGCGTATATATCGGGAAAGCTCGCGCTGCTCGGAATAAACCAATACTATCAGGCGGCTGTCGGAGATAATCCCGAACGGCTGGAATCCGCTATAAGGTCCGCTCTTGAACGCGCTGATCTGGTCATAATGAGCGGTGGACTCGGCCCTACCTACGACGATCTGACAAAGGAAACGGCGGCGAGATGTATGGGCAGAAAGCTTTATCTTGACGAGCGTTCGCTTGAACGGATAAAGGAGCTTTTTGTGTTCCGTTGCAAGACTATGACCCAAAACAACGAAAAGCAGGCGATGATACCCGAGGGCTCAACGATATTCGACAATAACGCGGGGACTGCCCCCGGCTGTGCTATCGAGGATTTTGAGCGCGGAAAGATAGTCATTATGCTACCTGGTCCTCCGTTCGAGCTGAAACGAATGTTTGAGGAATCCGTTATTCCGTATCTCCAAAAATTCACAGATGCCCGTTTTTTCAGCAAGAATATAAATATTTTCGGAATGGGTGAGTCAGAGGTCGAGAGCCACCTTAAAACTATCATGGAGAACGCCTCCGATCCCACCGTCGCGCCGTACTGCGGAGACGGAGAAGTCCGTTTGCGAGTCACGTCAAAGGGAAACGACGAGGCTCTTTGCGCTAAAAAATGCGACGCGATGATAGAGGAGATCAGCCGTACTTCGGTAGGAAAATTCATTTACGGGTTAGATACAGACCTCGCAAGCGCGGTCGTGGGTGAGCTTTTGAGGCAAAAAAAGACGGTAGCAACAGCGGAGTCCTGCACGGGTGGTCTTATCGCCAAGCGCATAACCGACGTTTCTGGCAGCTCCGAAATATTCGGTTACGGTGTAGTGACCTACTCAAACGAGGCGAAAATGAAGCTGATCTCCGTTTCGGAGGAGACTCTTAAAGCCTATGGCGCGGTATCCGAGCAGACGGCAAAGGAGATGGCGATGGGTGTTCGCGCTCTTTCGGGCGCGGACGTAGCGGTCTCCGCTACGGGAATAGCGGGACCCGGCGGTGGAACTCCCGAAAAACCCGTAGGACTTGTCTATCTTGGAATATCGTCTGAAAAGGGAACTCGTTCAGTAAAGTTATTGCTCAAAGGTAGTCGCGACAGAGTTCGCCTGCTTACTTCTCAAAACGCACTTGCTGAAATTTTGCGCGAGATCGGCGGGTTTTCGTTTTCCGCTTTCTGAAAGAAAGCTTGGCAAAGACTTCTCTGAAACCTGCTCATTGGCACAAGAGCAGGTTTCAGAGAAAAGTTTTTTGCTACTTTTTTCAAAAAAGTAGAGAAAGAAATTACGGAAAAGAGTTCACAAATAAATTATAGTTTGTGCATATTTATTTGTTATAATAATAATGATTGTAAAGTTATAAATATTGTTTATAACCGCGAGAAGTTTTTGTTATAACTTTGAAAGGATGAAAATGAGCAAGAAAACAGAGAAGAACTGCCGTCTTGGTGTTGTTGGAGGGCAGGCGGTTCTGGAAGGCGTTATGATGAAGCACGGGGATAGGTACAGCGTCGCCGTCCGCAAAGAGGACGGAAAGATAGCTGTTTCCGATCGTTCGTACGTGTCTGTACGCAAAAAACATAAAATACTCAATCTTCCGCTGATACGCGGAGTGGTGAATATGGTCGAGATGCTGATGCTCAGCTTTAAGACCCTCGATCTTTCCGCCCGTCTTTTCGGTATCGAGGAGGAGGCTGAGGAGACCAGATTTGAAAAGTGGATGAAAAAGCATTTCGGCAAAAGCGTACTTGATCTCGTTATGGGATTGGCTATGGTGCTTGGTGTCGCGCTCAGTATATTTCTTTTCATATTCCTGCCGGCGTTTCTGACGGGAGGACTCGAAAAGCTTCTGAAAGTGGAATTTGGGTTTTGGAAAAACCTTATCGAGGGCGGATTGAAGGTCGCCATATTCGTCGGATACCTGCTTCTTTGTTTGCTTATGAAGGATATACGCCGCACGTTTGAATATCACGGCGCGGAGCATAAGTCGATATTCTGTTATGAGGCTGGCGAGGAGCTTACTCCCGAAAACGTAAAAAAGCATAAACGCTTTCACCCGCGATGCGGAACGAGCTTTATGTTCGTTATCATAATCATCAGCATACTTATCTCGTCCATACCGATATTTACTTGGGATAACATATTCCTTCGTATGCTCACCAAGCTACTGTTCCTGCCGCTCGTTGTAGGACTTGGCTTTGAGTTCATAATGTATGCGGGAAAGCATGAGAACGTCGTAGTAAAGATACTTTCAATGCCGGGACTGCTTATGCAGCGGATAACCACGCGAGAGCCTGACCTTGAACAGATAGAGGTAGCCATACACGCTCTTAAATCGTCAATGCCCGATGTATTTCCCGATTACGTTCATCCGTTCCCCGAGGCGGATCTCGTAGAGGAGGTAGCTCAGGGCGCGGCGGAAGTCTCCGAGGCGGAGACAGTCGCTGAGGAGGCGGAAGTCGCGCAGACAGACAAAGCTGAGGAAACGGAAGATGCCGGGTCTTAGTAAGCGTGAGGTAGAATTTCTCTCGGAGCAGTTCGGTAACGGGAAAGCGTTCGAGGATGCGGTAAAGCGTGTCGAAAACGGTGAGCCGCTCGCATACGTTCTGGGAGAATGGTATTTTTACGGACTTACGTTTAAAGTCGATGAAAATTGCCTTATCCCAAGACCCGATACGGAGCATATAGTCGAAAAAGCGATAAGCTTTCTGCCACGAAACGGCGTTTTTGCCGACCTTTGCACAGGTAGCGGTTGTATCGCGATATCCGTGATAAAGAACAGACCCGACGTATTCTGCACCGCATACGATATATCCGACGGCGCGCTCAGAAAAGCAAGAGAAAACGCGTCTCTTAACGGAACGTCGGTTAATTTCAGACGAGCGGATATATTTTCGCTTACACTTGACGAAAGCAGTCTCGACGCGATAGTCTCCAATCCGCCGTATATAGCGTCCGACATTATACCGACGCTTGATACCGTCAGAAAGGAGCCTGCGATAGCTCTCGACGGCGGGCGCGACGGACTTGATTTCTACCGTCACATAGTTTCGCGCTTTGGGCGTGCGTTGAAGGACGGCGGAGCGTTTATTTTTGAGATAGGCTACGATCAGGGCGATGCGCTTAACGCTATCGCCGCTGAAAACGGCTTTAACTGTGAAATAACCAAGGATTACGGAGGGAATGACAGAGTTGCGTTCCTTACCCGTAAAAATAACGGAGAAAAAAGTTGAAAAACCAAAAGAAGAACGGAATACTCGAACGGATATTATCACTTCCGACGTGGTTCTGGATAACGGTAATAGTCGTTTTGGTAGCGCTCGGAATGGTCAGACGGTTTGGCTTTGGCGTTATATGTCTTTTGCGCGAGATAACGGGTGTTCCGTGCCCAGCCTGCGGAATGTCAAGGGCGTTGCTTTCGCTTACGCGGCTCGATATAGCGGCGGCGTTCAGATACCACCCCGTGTTTTGGGTATTTCCCATCGCGTGTCTTAGCGCGGTAATGTGCGCGGTAAGCGAAAAGAGACGTAAAGCGTGGGTGATATGCTTTATCCTTTGCGCAGTAATATTCCTCTTATGCTGGGTAATACGTTTAGCAACGGGAACTGCGGTTTAATATAGTCGCCGGAGTTGACCGAGGGATTGTTCCCCATAAAATTAAAAAAGATAACACAATGAAAGGCAGCACAGTCAAAATGGAAGAAAAGAACAACATCCACGGAGCACACATACTTGAATTTTCCGACGCATCACATCTGCTTGAACAGTCGGCGTATAAGTATTCGCTCCAGGACAGAGATGAACCAAACCTTTACAGGCATCTCTACGATTATGAATCTGTTCCGAAGGTCTCCTTCAACCACAGATTCGTACCGCTCAATATGCCCGAGGAGATATGGATGACCGACACCACCTTCCGCGACGGTCAGCAGTCCACCTCTCCCTTTACGGTAGAGCAGATAGTACACCTTTTCAAGCTTTTACATAAGCTCGGAGGACCTAAGGGGCTTGTCCGTCAGAGCGAATTTTTCGTATATACCGAAAAGGATCGTCGCGCGTTACAGGAATGTATGGCTCTCGGATACGAGTTTCCCGAGGTAACTACTTGGATCCGCGCAAACGAAAAGGATTTCGACCTTATAAAGCAGTTCGGCGTTAAGGAAACGGGTATTCTCGTATCCTGCTCCGACTACCATATCTACAAGAAAATGGGTCTTACCAGAGCCAAGGCTCTTGATAAGTACCTTGGAATAGTAAAGAGCGTTCTTGAAAGAGGAATACGTCCTCGCTGTCACTTTGAGGACATCACAAGAGCAGACTTCTACGGCTTTGTAGTTCCGTTCGCCGAGGCGCTCCAGAACCTCAGCGTAGAGTCAGGAATACCGATAAAGATACGCGCCTGCGACACGATGGGATTCGGTGTTTCTTATCCCGGTGCCGCGCTTCCGAGAAGCGTTGCGGGTATAATCTACGGTCTTAAACACTATGCGGGAGTTCCGAGTGAGATGCTCGAATGGCACGGTCATAACGACTTCTATAAGGTCGTTTCCAACGCCTCTACCGCATGGCTTTACGGCTGCTCGTCGGTAAACTGCTCTATGCTCGGAATAGGCGAGCGTACAGGTAACTGTCCTATCGAGGCTATGGCGATGGAATACGCCTCGCTTCGCGGAACGACCGACGGAATGGATCTTACCGCAATAACCGAGATAGCGCGTTACTTCGAGGACTCCA
Organism: Eubacteriales bacterium; assembly: GCA_045658525.1. Taxonomy (GTDB): domain Bacteria; phylum Bacillota; class Clostridia; order Oscillospirales; family CAG-272; genus SIG673. The sequence continues at coordinate 9,059 of JAZOVD010000071.1, read as the reverse complement.
TAGGCTACGAGATACCGCCGCGCACGCCATTCGTTGGAAGAAACTTCAACGTTACCCGCGCGGGTGTTCACGCCGACGGACTTCTCAAAGATGAGGAGATATATAACATATTCAATACACAGAAGATACTCGGACGTCCCGCCGCGGTCGCCGTGGATTCGCATAGCGGACTTGCGGGAATAGCATACTGGATGAACGGATTTTACAGATTGCAGGGCACTCCTGCCGCTATCGATAAGAAGCACCCCGTTATCGCTAAGATAAAAGAAATGGTCGATGCGGAATACGAGGGCGGACGCACCACGGTCATGGGAGACACCGAGCTTGAAGAAATGTTCAAAAAGGCTGACCCCGTAACCTACAAGATGGTAAGCCACTATCACGGTATGTAATAAACTGAAAGGATAAAAGGTGTACAGAAAATGAGTAACGTAAGTTCAAAGGCGGTAATAACGGTAATAGGTAAGGACGCTGTTGGAATAATAGCGAAGGTCAGCGGGAAATGCAGTGAGCTTGGCGTAAACATTATTGACATTACCCAGAAGGTTTTTGAGACCACGTTCGCTATGATAATGCTCGTCGATACGGCAGAGATGACGGTTAGCTTTGCGGAGTTCTCGGATGCTATGAAGACTGCGGGAACTGAGCTTGGCGTAGTTATCCGCGCCACTCACGAGGAGCTTTTCAACGCAATGCATCACGTTTGAGAGGTAGATATTAACGATGATAGACGCCTACGACATAATTGAAACTATAAAAATGATCGAGGAGGAGCACCTCGATATAAGAACGGTCACGATGGGTATATCCCTCGTTGACTGTATAAGAGGCAGTATAAAAGAAACTGCCGATAGAATATACGATAAGATAACTACCAAGGCTGAAAAGCTCGTTCCGACGGCTGAGAATATCGGCAAGGAGTACGGAATACCGATAGTCAACAAAAGAGTCTCGGTAACTCCTATATCTGTTCTCGGCGGAGCGGTTGACAGCGAGGATCTTACTCCTCTCGCGCTCGCTATGCAGAGAGCGGCGGATACTCTCGGAATAGACTTTATAGGCGGATTTTCCGCTCTGGTCGAAAAGGGATTTACCAAGGGAGACCTCAGACTTATAAACAGCCTCCCCTCGGCACTTGATTTAACGAGAAACGTTTGCTCGTCCGTAAACGTCGGAAGCTCCAAGACGGGAATAAATATGGACGCGGTAAAGATGATGGGTCAGATAATCACCGAGACCGCAAGACGTACCGCTGACAGAGACTCTATCGGCTGCGCTAAGCTCGTTGTGTTTGCCAACGCCGTTCAGGATAACCCGTTTATGGCGGGAGCGTTCCACGGCATAGGCGAGCCTGAGTGCGTTATAAACGTCGGCGTATCTGGTCCGGGTGTTGTTAAAGCGGCGCTTGAAAAAGCACCGAACGCAGACCTTACCGAGGTTTCCGAAATAATCAAAAAGACAGCGTTCAAGATAACCCGTATGGGTCAGCTCGTAAACACGCTCGCTTCCGAGCGTCTCGGTGTTCCGTCGGGTATAGTTGACCTCTCACTTGCGCCCACGCCCGCGGTAGGAGACTCCGTTGCGCGTATATTGGAGGAGATGGGCGTTGAGACCTGCGGAGGCTGCGGAACTACCGCCTGCCTTGCGCTTCTTAACGACGCCGTAAAGAAGGGCGGAGTTATGGCTTCCAGCCACGTTGGCGGACTTTCGGGTGCGTTCATACCCGTATCCGAGGATGAGGGAATGATAGCCGCGGCGAGAAGCGGAGTTCTTACGCTTGAAAAGCTTGAAGCGATGACCGCCGTTTGCTCGGTCGGTATAGATATGGTAGCCGTTCCCGGTGACACGCCCGCAGAGGTCATATCCGCTATGATAGCGGACGAGATCGCAATAGGCGTAGTCAACACCAAGACAACGGCTGTAAGAGTTATCCCCGCAGTCGGAAGAAAAGCAGGCGAGGAGGTAAGCTTCGGCGGACTTCTCGGAAGCGCGCCGATAATGCCTATTAAAACAGCATCTCCCGCAAAGTTTATCAACCGCGGCGGACTTATCCCCGCGCCGTTGCATAGCTTAAAAAATTAGTAACGGGTCGTCGAGAACGCCGTTCCTACTTGTTGCCAAGCAAAATAAACAAATATTTTTCTCACACGCTCTTGTGTCACGGGAGCGTGTCTGCATACAAGTATGCTGAAAAGTTTTTTGCCTACTTTTTTCAAAAAAGTAGGGGAAAGGAAATCATATGATAGGACCAAGAACATCGGAAAATGAATTCTTTGAAAATCATCTTGACACCACTATCCCCTCGCTTTCGGGTATTCCCGAATGTATGAAAAACGGCGACATCGTTGGAGCAAGAAAGATATTTGCCGACCACGTGCGTTCGTTTTTACAACCGAAAAAGCTCATTCGCTTCTGGCTCGGAGATAAGAACGAGGATCGCGTTAAGCGCGTTACAGCGCACGCAAAAGACATAATGGACTACAAGTTCAAAAGCTGCGGAATACCGTGGCAGTTCACTGACAGAAAGGTGGACTGGTACTTCAATCCTACCTACAACGCTTACAAGGAGTGGCCGTGGCAGCTTTCAAGACACCCCGAGTTTTCCGTGCTTGCCGAATATTACTGCTATACGCACGATGAAAACGCCGCAAAGACTTACGTCGATATGATAAACAGTTGGTTTGAGCAGGCTATCGTTCCCGTGGGCGAGCATGCCTCTGCAACCGTATGCTGGAGAACTATCGAGGCGGGAATAAGAATGACGGGTTGGAGTTATCAGATACACGCTTTCCTGCATTCAAGCGCCGTAACGGACGAGTTCCTTACCCGTTATTTTATCTCGATATATGAGCACGGATACAGACTTCGCAAGGACTGCACGCACGGAAACTGGCTTCTTATGGAGATGCACGGGCTTGTGCGTATAGCTGTTCTTTATCCGTTCCTTAAAGACGCTAAGGAGTGGTATGAGTATTCCGTCAAGCGTTTGGAGGAGGAGCTTGTCGTTCAGGTATATCCCGACGGCTTCCAGTATGAGCTTTCCACCAACTACCACGGAGTCGTTGACGGAAACTATTCGAGCATATACAATATCTTTCGCGATATGGAGATAGAAGCACCTTACTTCCTGTCTCATAATCTTGAAAACCTCTATGAAATGTATCCCCGTCTCTGCCGTCCCGACAGACGGCTTCCCGATATAAACGACGGTAACGAGATGAAGATACAGGAAAGAATGGCGCGCGCATACTCTCTTTACCCGAACAGAAAGGACTTTTTGTGGTTCGCAACCGACGGAAAAGAGGGAACTATGCCCGACTACGTATCCTACGCTTTCCCTTACGCGGGTTCTGTCGCTATGCGTACCTCGTGGGATAAAAACGCGGTCTGGGGTTATATGGACTGCTCTCCCTTCGGCAGAGGACACCAGCACGAGGATAAGCTGAACGTTCTCGTATTCGCTTACGGAAAGAAGCTTCTTACCGAGGGCGGAATTTACGATTACGATACCTCTGAAATGAGAAAATACGTCCTTTCGACCAGAGCGCACAATACGATCCGTATAAACGGTATGGATCAGAATCTTCGTTCCATATACAAGTGGAATGAGGAGGATATAAATAAAAAATCCGAATTTGAATTTTCCACAACTCCCGCGCTTGATATGGCTGAGGCGGAATATACGCACGGCTACGGCGAAGCGCACGATCCCGTCGTTCACAAAAGAAAGCTCCTGTTCTTCAAGGATATTGAGGGAACTCAGCCGTTCTTCGTGGTCGTTGACCGCTTAAAGGCTCCCGACACTGAAAAACGCACGTATGAGTCGATGTGGCACTTTGAGGGCTGTGAATTTACGCAGGACGGTCTGTACGTTAGCGGTGATTTCGGCGACGGAGTAGGACTTACCGCGGTGTTCTCCGATACCGATGCAAAGGTCGTAAATATGCAGGGTCAGTACGAGCCTTACTATCAGGGATTTATGCCGATACGTCCGTCAGGACCTCACGAGCATCGTCCCGTTCCGACTCCCGTTCTTTGCGGCGAGCTTGAAGGCGAAAAGAGAATAGTTACTGTTCTTTATCCTTACAGCGACGGTAAAAACGTCGTAAGATCCGTCAAAGCTTCGGCAGACTTAGACGATACCGAGATAACGGTCGTTCTTTCCGACGGCAAAGAGCTTAAATTAAACGGCTAATATAAAAACGGAACGCATTGCGTTCCGTTTTTTGACTTATATATACCTACTCCAATTGCCGACCAAGGAATGAGGCAGCGGTACGAACGAGCTTTTCTTCAAGCTCGACGTTACGTTCCGCACCGCTTTCATTTTCCGCGAGTACGGAAACGACGCAACCCGTAATGTCTCCTTCCGATATTATCGGCATAGCGGACGATATATAATGCGAACCCGCGTCATCTATAACGCTGAGCTTGCGTTCACCCTGTCTGTACTGATAAAACGAACGGTTGTCCGTTATTTTTTCAAGGTCTGCCGAAAGACGCTTCTCGGCGTAATCCTTTTTGGGAACGCCCGCGCAGGCTATGACGGCGTCGCGGTCGGTTATGATGACCGAGAGACCGCAGGTGCGTGAAAGTGTATCAGCGTACTGCGCGGCAAAGCCGTGAAGCTCGCCTATGGGTGAATATTTCTTGAAAATGACCTCGCCCTCGCGGTCGGTGTATATTTCGAGGGGGTCTCCCTCGCGTATTCTCATAGTTCTTCTTATTTCTTTTGGTATAACCACACGACCGAGGTCGTCTATACGTCTTACTATTCCGGTTGCTTTCATAATGCGTTATTTATCCTTTCAAAACGTTTTCAGCAAAACATCTTGCTTACTTGCTTTGTTAGTATTTGCAGAAAGCGGAATAATATGCAAGTGTTGCGGATCAAACAATCATTTTGCAACGCTCTTTTTTATAGCGTTTGAGTTTATCTCGCTGAAAAGCCACATAGCGTTTCCAACACAGGGCATATCGTATTCGCAACGCCTGTCATCAACGCTGAATCCAATGCCGATACCTCCCGGAATTTGCGGAGTTGACGGGAAGAATTGACCGAAAACACCTCTTTCGGGTTGATTGTAGCCTACACATTCGATATGGCTTCCGTCCATTGGATTACATCCCATAAGATAGTCCGCCGATCTCTGGGCAAGCTCGCGGTAAAGCGAGTTTTTGAGTATGTTGCCGGCTTTTTGAAGAAATACAGCAGTCAACGTATCGAGATTCGGCGCGTATTTTGAGCCGAACGTATAATAGTATCCCTCGTGATCGTCAAGCGGTCTGAGACCTTTGATGGTATCTCGTTTTTTCGCGCCCGGCTTGCAATCCCACGTGTTTGAAGGCTCATCCAGAGTTTTGTCGTTATAAATTCTTATACATCTTCCCCATACGTCGTTTTTAGCATATTTGGCAAGTAATGACGCGATTTTTTCGATCTTATCCTTGCATATCCCGAGTATCTCGTAAGCCTCGATGAATGCGATTATTCCGGCAGGCGCCCACGCGTATGGTGAGCCTCCGCATAATTCAAGCATATCGATAGGATCGTATTCCTCTGCCTTTTTGACTTCATCCAAAAAGCCCTGATCACCAGTCGCGCGGAACATATCGGCAGCACAGCAAACACGGTGCGCTTTGTCGGCAAGAGAATCCTTATATATCTTCAAAAAGAAATGCTCGCCGTCCATTCCCTGAGGATTTTCCGTGGGATGACGGTATCTTTCATCGGAGCGGTCAGCCGAGGTCAGGTATTGATACGAACGAAGTGCTGTTTTTAAGTATATCTCACGTTTTTCGGGGATAAGCACAGAGGCAAGCGCAAGACATCTGGTCGCGTTCCACTGTCCGCTTGCGGGCGGTGCGCTCTTGAAAAATTCACGACCCTCCCAACCAAAAGGATACCCAAGCGTATTATACATTACTCCGTTTGACTGAATGGATTTTACGTAATAATCGCAGGCGTGAATGATCTCGTCTCTGAAAAGCTGTTTTCCCCACGTTGTATCGTCGAGCATCGCGCTTCGTATCATTCCATAGACTCCGATGGATATTCCTGACGTCGATTTACGAAGATCGCACGACTGATGATAACCGCCCGTCAGGTCCACACGCTCACCGGTTTCGTGAAGATGCCCGTCGTCCAAATGACAGCTTTCTCCCCAACCGAGCGGATCTCCGCAACGCTGATACGTAAAATAAGAAAGCATTATCCGTATAGAGTTGCTGTAAGCCTTATCGTATATCACAAAGCATCTTCCGCGCTTGCTTCCGACTGTGATATAATAGTCGCCTTCTTTGGTGAGATCATCAAAGCGACCTTCAAAATATTCCTCTCCGTTAACTCCTGTACGCCTGAGCATTTTCCCGTTGAAGCATTTTGTGTGTAACGTATCAAATATACCAATGACCTCAAAAGTATCTGTTTCGGCATCGCTTGCGCTTATAAAAAAGCTTTTCGGCGCGTTTGTCGGAAAACCGATATGATTACATATAATAGGGTTTAACATCACTTGACAGCTCCTTTCTGTTCTGACACGAGTTTATCATAAAGATAAGTGTTTGTCAACCGGTATTCATATATTGGCTTACAGATGTGTGATCATAAAAAAAAAGAAAAAGTGTACTTTTTGGGTATTTACTTTTTTGTTTTGTTGTGATATAATGGTCTTACTTTCAAGAGAGAGGTCGTAAAAATGACAAAAGAAAACGCGGCGTCTGTAATTGACGCTAAATCGGAAAGATTTAAAAGATATGCTTGGCTTACCCTGCTCAGCTTCGGGTTTACTTATCTGTTCTTCTATAACGGCAGACAAAATATAAACCTCGTTATGACCCTGATGGCTGAGGAGCTTGGCTCATCTACCTCTGCGCTCGGTGTCGTTTCCTCGGCGCTTTTCTGGTGCTATGCCTTCGGTCAGCTCATCAACGGAAGGCTTGGAGCGTTCTTCGGCTACAAACGCTTTATGATAGTCGGAGTCGTGGCAAGCGCGGCGCTCAACGTGCTTATCTCCTTTCAGCACAGTATTCCCGTTATCGCCGTTCTTTGGGGACTTAACGGCTTCTTTCAGTCTATGGTCTGGTCTAACGGTCTCGGCGTAGTCAACAAATGGTGGCCCAAAGAGAAACGCGGATTTGCTACGGGACTTACAACGTTTTTCTCGGGAATGGCGCAGGTCACTACCTACCTCTCTGTGCTTCTTTGTCTGCACTTGAACCCCGAATGGACGTGGAGAGCCGCTTTCCGTTTCCCGATGTTGCCGTTAATGCTTTCGCTTGTCGCTTTTATTATGTTCTTTAAAAGCTCACCGAGCGAAGCGGGCTATACCGAGCTTGAAGAGAACAAAGACAGCTCTGACGCTGAGCTTGAAAAGACCATAAAGGAAAAGGGGTATTTTTATCCCTATAAGCTTCTGTTTTCAGAGCCTAAGGTAATTATATTCTGCTTTATTTCAGCTATTGCGGGAATAGGAAGATACGGACTCCTTACCTGGATACCTACATATTTTACCGAGGAGCTTGGACTTGCTATAAAAGACGGTATTTTCAGCTCGATACTTCTTCCGTTCGGTCAGGCATGCGCTATGTTCGTTTTTCCCATAATAACAGATAAGCTTTTAAAGGGTAAAAGAGAACCGATGCTTATCATCGCGTCGCTCGTAACGTTCTGCGGAATGATAATCTTCCCGTTCCTTAAAAACCAGATCGCCGCATCTGTTATGCTGTTCTTGCTCGGTATATTCGCTATGGTCACGGGAGTTATATGGACCATCGCGGGTGACATCGGCGGCAAGGCATTATCCTCGACCGTTGTCGGAGTTTTCGACTGGGCGGTCTATATGGGAGCCGCTGTGCAGGCTATGATGTTCGGCTTTGTTAAGGATACGTTCGGCTGGATGTCTATTTTCGTGATAATCGGAGTTCTGTACATAATACTGCTTATACTGACACTTCTTGCCCGAAAAATGAAAACAAGGAATATTTAAAATCAAAAGACAACCGCTTTCGCGGTTGTCTTTTTTGGTTATACAGTTCCTGTTATTCTGAGTACGCTTACACCCGGCTCTACGTTCCAAGCACCTGTTACGGGATCCTGCGCGTAGGTCGCGGCGGGTACGGTTATCTGACCCGCGATGCTCTCAAATACGCCGGTATCTGCGTCATAGGTGTAGTTTACGCCCCCGGTCCATACCGCGCCGTTAAATTCAACGGTTATAGGATCGAGTATGGGCGAGAAAACGTCTCTTACCACAGCGTTATCGGTAGCTACCGCGTCGGTGTTACCGTAATTCTGGATAACGAAGGTGTAGGTGAGCTGACCGTTCTCTACCACAGAGGAGGGAGAGAGGGCTTTGCTTATCGTCAGAAAAGCGGCGTTTTCGGGAGTTACGGTCTCCTCAGCGGTTATCGGAGTCGAGATGCCCGCACCGCTTACCGATACCGTGTTCGTTACCGACCCGTCAGTTCCGAGCGGGGCGAACTCGTTTACGGAGGTTTCGTAAACCAATATCGCGTTTCCGCCTGCGGGTACGTTTATACCCGTTACGGTGAGCGTTGGCTCGGTGGTAACGGCAGGAGACGGCGTCAGAACGCCGTTAACATAATAGAGAAGTGAGTTTTCGACGTAGGTCAGAGGAACTACCGTAACGGCGGGATCTCCAACGCTGTACGCGCCAAGATCATCGGTAACGGTTACGCCGTTGTAAGGAAGCGTGCCTGAGTTGATTATACTGACAACATACGTTACGGTGTCGTTTGATCTGTAAGTGTCGAGCACCGCGGTCTTGGTGACGGATAATACCTCGACTATCTCGCCCGTAACGATATTTGAGCTTGTCACGTTGTTGTTATAGGAAAGTGTTGCTCTGTTGGTGAAGGTTGCCATAGCTTTTCCCCCTTTTTATACTTACGAGAGCGTTGCGCTCTCGGTATATTATATGTGGGGAAAAGGTAATTAGTGTCAGATATTCTCGCTTCCGCCTGTCATGGCGAAGCCCATATCAGCAACGGAAGCCGCCGCTGCGGGTTGCGTCGTGACCCCATTTGCTTCAGCCGTA
>JAZOVD010000070.1:0-23144 GCA_045658525.1 Eubacteriales bacterium | reverse complement strand
AGCAAGGTTCTCGGTCGCGCTGTTCTGCATACTGTAAACGTAGGAGTTTATAGAATACGTTGCGCTCTGTCCGACCTGCGTCTCTCCATTGTAGAAGCTTGCCGTTACTACGTCACCGTACTCAGTTGCGAGTATGCCGCGGAAATAAACTACGTAATTACCGTCACCGTTGGGCGTAAGCTCGCTTACGTTGTAGGTCGTTGTTCTGCCGTTGATGGTTATTTTAAGTACGAGACTTGCGTCAGCCTTGAAGGTAAACCTCATCGCCATCGCGTTCTCGTATCTGAGTGCTACGCTCTTCCAGGTTACCAAAGTATCTGCCGTTCCCGTAAGAGCCTTGTCGGTCTCGGTAAGCTCGGTGAACGTGCTGGGGGTAAGCGTAAGTCCGTCGGTTACAAGCGCGTCGGTCTTATAGTCCATATAGAGCTGAGACTTTGCGCCATAAACGAGAAGATCGGAGAGAAGTGTTTTCAGTTTAGCGTCAGTAGTCTTTGCAAGCATATTTACGCAGTAGGTGCGAACGCTGTAACTTTCGAGCGTATCAGAAACCGTTTCTCCGTTAAACGTTGCATAGACAGTCGCTTTTATATTGTCACCTATCATCTGCGGCATTACGCCGACGAACTTAAAGGATAGCGTTCCGTCCGCACGGGTGGTGTAGTTAGTTACGGTGTAGCTCTTTCCGTTGAACTCAAATACCATATAAGGATCTGAGCAGTAATCGGGGAGCGTTACGTTATACGAAACATTGATATTCTTATCTATATTCAGGTTAGCGCTTGAAATATTGACCATTATCTCGGTAAGCACGTATTCTCCGGAAACTTCCTTGAATTTCACCTTTGTGCCGTTTACCGCATCAAACTCTCCGGACGGCATATAACCGCTCAACGCGCTGATCTTAATATAACTGTCATTATACTTTCCGAATTTTACAGAACTGGCATCGTTTTGAACGTTGAGGAAGATCACGCTACCAAGATTTGCGTTTATAAGCTCACAGCCGTTTATAACAAGAGCACCCTTAGCTTTACCATCCTCACTTCCTATCTCAAACAACGTTACGTTGACCTGAGAAAACGCCACAGTCGGAGCGTTGGTAAGATCGAACGTACAAGCGTTATAGGTCAAGTTTGTCGTGTAAGCGCGAAATCCGTTTTCGTAATGAACGAACTGTGTCGCAGTCGCACCTGAGGCGAGCTTGAACGTAACGTCATCAAAAGTAACGTTATATACCTGCGTCGTTCCGTCAGCATCAAACGTCGAACAGAAGTTTATGAAATAACCGTTTTTAGTTACCACAGTACCGTTCTTGAAGATAAGGTTAGTGGTAATGTTGTTTTTCTTAACGTCCGCACTATACGCCGTGCCGCTCGAAACGGTAAGCGTATGACCGCCCATATCGAAGATAAACGTTGCGTTGATGTGTACTAAGTTGGTATGCGCTCCCGTGCTAGTCTTAACGTAATCGCGTCTCATGAACATTACCGTATCCTGAGTTCTCGCTTTGAGCATAAGCTGGTTAGCCTCAGAGAATACGTCCTCGGTAGCGTAGTTTATGGTATAAGTTCCGTCTCCGTTGACCTTGAAGGAAACAAACGGGAAAAGCTCCTTTGACGCGTATTTCGCGGGGATATTACCGTAAGGGGTAGCAAGGTTGGATTTCGGGAAAAGCTCGTAGGTCTCATAGCCGTTTGCATAAGAAACATATCCGTACACCATTTCACCCTCATCGGTATTTACGGCGTAGGTAGGCTCTTTTACCTCACCTATTTTGAGCTTCGCGTACTCTCCGTTATATTTTCCGAACTTAACGCTGCTGACAGAATTGGCAACTGCGTAAAGCTTGAAGCCGCTTACGGTATCGGTCTTTATCTCTCCGCCGTTTACTTCTACCTTAGCGGTGGTAGAAGTATCATTTGCACCTGCGGAAATCATATTCATTCCGGCGCTCGGATAGCTTCCGCTCATATCGAACGTACAGCCGTTGAACTTGATATCTACGTAATACGTATAATCGGTCCTGCCGAAGGAAACTATGGGATTATTAGAGGTAGCACCCTCAGCACGCTTAAAGGTCATATTCTCAAACGTAACGTCGTACTTATATCCCTTGCCCGTATCATTAAGGCTGAACGAGATAAACGGCGTATCCTTTGTAACTATCGTTCCGTTTTTGAAGGTGATGTGCTTATCCCACTCCTTTTTACACGCCGCAGGAAAGGCTTTGTCTATGGTAAGGGTATTACCTCCGAAATCGAAGGTGTTTCTGCCACCGTTCTGGCTTACAAAGCCCAAGTTATTGAAAGCATCTACCTTAGTAAAATCTCTGCGCATATAGATAACGGCGTTTATCGTTCTTGCCGCTACCATAAGCTTTGAGCCGTCTATAAAGATATTAGCCTCCGCCGTTTTGAACGTATGCGTTCCGTTTCCGTTATCCTCGAAAAGCACGAAGGGATAGGCGTCTGCATCTGCGAACTCGCTCGGAATAGTTCCGTAAGGCGTCCAGGTATCTGCTTTATCAAGCTCGTATATAGTCGTTCCGTTTGCGGTAGATTTTGCGGTAAATTCGCAGCCCATATCCCCTACCGAATAAACCCCGCTCGGAGCGTTTGCTCCCGCGGGAAGCTCGACCGTGGTGTACTTTCCGTTTGCGTCCTTGGTAAATCCAAAGAAGTTATCACCCGAAGCCGCGCCGATGGTTATACCATCTATAGAGTTTGCCTTTATAACTCCGCCCTTTACGGTTATAGAGGTGCTTATGTTATTTTTGGAGTCCTTATACGCCGACACAAGCTCGTAAGAGGTGCCGCTCGGTGCGTTATTCGTAAGGTCGAACGTACAGTTATCAAACACCACACTTCCTTTTACGGGTTTAGCGCTTGAAGCGAGGTTCATAACAAACGGTGTATCCGTCGCTCCGCTCGCATAACCGAGGGTGACGTTTTTAAAGGTGAAGTTGAACTCTCTTACGCCGTTCGTTTCGGGAACGTAATTTTCCGTACTCATACTACCATACTGAACAAGCTGCTTAGGACCTCGCAGAAGAGTTCCGTTCTTTACGGTTATGTTGACCGAGCCGCTTCTCTTTGCCTGAGCGTTGAACAGTATATCCGTGCACGTCATAGTTTTATCGTTTAAATCTATTATTACGTTTCCGTGCAGGAAGCTAAGGTTATTATATGTGCTGCTTACGGTAACGTCGTCTCTTACCAATATTACCTTATCAAAGGTCTCGAAATCGGTATTGGCGTTCGTCCAGCCGTACGGAAGCGCGCCGTCACCGCCATCTACTGCCCAGACATGGGTAGCAAGAATGAAGTTACCATCCATATCGAATACGGCGTAAGGATACTTCTCCGCATCACCGTATATCGCGGGAATGGTGCCGTACTCCGTTATAAGCGGGTCAACTCTCTGCTCCGTGGTGCTGAGAAGAAGCTCAGCGCTTGCAACATCAACGTTCGTCACTATCTCGGTGGATTTCACGTCGCTTATATAGAATTCAGGGTTCTCCGCGCCCCACGTTGTGGCGAGCAGTTGAAGCTCCTGCTCTATATAACCTCTCTTTTCAGCCATAAGAGGCTCGTAAACCGTATATTCAAACTCGATATCTATCCAATCGTTTGCCTTGGTGTAATAGTTGAACATATGACCGTTATAGTCAACGACCTGCTTTGAGGACGAGGTGCAGTTATTGAGCTTTACGGTAATGAGACGCGAAACGGTATCGTATATTCTCATGCTTATAACGAACCTTCTGCCTACGTCCGCCTCGACAAGGCTACCGCTCTTGATTATCTTCCTGTTTCTGAGTACGGTAACGGGGTTCTGATAGAAGTGATTATTATCGTATTTGATGCTTTCGTTTATCGTCGAGATCTTTAACGCGGTTACGCCGTCGGGGGTCACGTCAAAGCTATAATTTGCGTAAGTGTCGGTAGAAGAAGCTACCGCGCAAGTGCCGAGCGCGCCATCAAGCGGGTTATTGTTATTCAGCTTTACCTCAGCAGTCTTTTCCTCTTTTACAAGGAATGCCGCGGTCGTACCTGCGCTCACCCCACCGAGATATTCGGTAAGGTCTATATCGTACTGACCTACGCCCGTTATTACCAAGCTGTCAAGAGCCGTTCCAACGGTCGCGTTATCGGGCGAGGACGCGCTGAAATCAGTAAGCGGATATACGCTTAATCTGTTTGCCGCGTCGTTTGAAACGTTAAAGCGGAGCTTATAGACGTTTACGTTGAATTCGGTAACGTCCGCTACGTTCGGAACGGTAAAGTAAACGTAAGTTCCCTTATCGGTCTTTACGGTGCTTACCGTACCGCCGTCCTTTTCGTATCCCGTTTCAAACGTATAGGTGTAAGCGCTTTCCATACCCTTTCCGTTGTCGCCCGTTATTCCCACGGGAACGGTCAGAGTATATACCTCGCTACCTTTAAGCGTAGGAGTAGTAAGCGTCCATTCGGTCTTGCCGAACTGCGCGCTCCACGTTCCGTTTACGGTATTGCCCTGAGAATCTTTAAGAGTTATCTTCTCTATCTCCTCAGCAGCTACCGCACCGGAGAATTTTACCACTATGGGTGCGTTTGAGGGCATTCCGGAGTAAGCCGCATCTCTCTGCGCGTACACCACCTTTACCGCGTCGCCTCTGAGGTAGTAATTCGCAAAGGTGAACAGAGCCTCGTAGGTATCTACGCCGTAGTTGAGGTCGGGGCCGTACGCAAAGGTATGTCCGAGATCTACCTCAAACCACATAGCGGGAACGTCCATTCTCTTACAGGCGTGTACGAACTGATTTGACGTTATGTAGTAAGAGCCGTCTCCCGTGTGACAGGCAATGAACGTAGGCGCGTGGTTAGCACTTATCTGCTGAGAACCGCCGCCACAGCTTGAATATACGAAATCCGCGCCGGAATCGAGCGTTTTGCCATCATAGCTGAGCCAAGGCTGTACTTCACCGCCGTCTATTGCTCCAACGGTAACGGTCTTACCTGCCTCGTATCTGCTCTCTCCCGAGTAACCGGGAGCTATTCTTCTTTCGGGAAGAAGCTCGGGGTGCTCCTCACCTAAAAGCGTTGCCCAGCCGCCCTTGGAGTTACCGAAAACACCGATAGACTCGCTGATGAATGAGTACTTATCGTGCTCAGATGCAGAGAGATAACGTACACAACGCATAGCGGCGGTATTTACCTTGGCCTCGTTGTACCAGCCGATAGAGTAAGTGAGGTTATCGCCCGTTACAGAACCGCTTTCGGGAGTACTGCCGTCGAAATAACCGTAATGATCCTCTCTTGCAAGCGGATTCCAGCAGTAGTCATACGCTACAGTAGCATATCCGTTAAAGGCAAAACCCGTAAAATGCGGGCGTCCTGTCTGCTGGGTGGACTTCGCAAGATGCTGGCTGGATGCCGCAAGGCACATTACGGGAACGTCCCTCTTAGCATTGGAAGGATATGTTATATGCATATAAAGGTTCAGGTCGATAGGAGTACCGTCAGGCTTTACACAGTCGTCAACCTTCTCTGCCTTAGTATGCTTTATTTTGATATACTGACCGTCGCCGTTCGTATCCTCCGTATTTCCGGAAGCATCGTCGTACCAGACGGGCGTAGTTCCGTCGTGTGCCGTCTGGGTAGCCTTGCGGTTACCGTTATCATCGACCCACTTAATAATGCGATCTTTATTGGTATTCCATGCACGGAAATCGTTATTCCACGCCTCGACTATCTTCTCAAAAGAACCGTCCGCGCTGTGCTTATCAAGCTCCCAATATACTATGTTAAAATCAATAGTGTATCCTGCGGGAGCTACAAGGTTATTGCAGTACGAACCCCCGCTTAATCCTGCATTTTTGAGGAACGTACCGTTAGTTACCTTGGGTCTAAGCCCCCACTGAACCGACCAATCGAGCACAGGGCTGACCGTTTTTTCATTATTTAAGTAGTCTAACACGACTACGATATATCCGCGCTCAAGCATTGAGCTGATTATCTCGACGTCGCTGTCCATACCTATTCTTTCAAGACGGGTGTTTACGACGTAGATTACTACAGGAGTAGCATCGATACCTGAACCCGTTATAACCTCGTTTGCGGTATCCAAGTAGACCGAAACCTCAACGGGTATATGTATATATCCGTCGTCCTCGATACGTTGTATCTCACCCTGTCTGTACGAAGAAAGGCTTGCTTCTATCTCAGTCATAGCATCAGTCCTTTCTGTTGCTTCGCTTGCAAATGCCGATATTGCCGTAAGCGGCAGTACTGACATAAGCATACATAAAAGCAATAAAAACGCAGTAAGTCTTTTTCCTTTTACCATACAAGATCCTCCTGAGAGTTATTTTCTGTATATATATTATCATATATCACTTGACCACCTGTGACAGATGTGATATAATATACTGACAATAAATGATATTTGAAGTTTTATGGAGAAACGAAAAATGATAGTACAGCATACCAATTTCGGAACTCGAAGCATAATAAAATGCGGTATTCACGAAAACCATAATTACGGCTTACATATACATCAATCCGCTGAAATAGTATATGTTCTCAAAGGCGAGATAGTCTCCACCATAAACGGAAAGGCCTATACGTTTTCCGAGGGAGAATTTATTATCCTCACTCCGCTCACCGTACACAATACTGTCACGCCAATACACTCGGAAATATTTATCTGCGTTATTTCAAATGACTTTTTTGACGGCATTATACCGGAAAAAGAGCTGTACTCCGGTTATTCGGATCCGCGCTTCGTTCCCTCAAAGGCACTTGCGTCATACTTAAAGGAGAATTTCGTTTCCGCCGCCAAGGGATATAGTATGCACGGCGGAGAAGCCAACTGCCGCACCACCAAGGCTTGCCTGCACACCATCTTCGCCGAATACACTCAAAAAGTAACAAAGTCGGAAAACAATATTCAGCACAACGTTTTGACAAAGCTGATTCTGTATCTAAACGAGCATTTTACGGAAGACATTTCCATAAAATCGGTCGGAAAAGCTATCGGCTATACATCGGGACACATATCCCATTGTCTGAGTAGCCTTCATGGCATAAATTTTTCCTCGCTCCTCAACTCTTTCAGAATAGATCACGCAATGAAGTTATTGCAGTCAACAACGTATTCAAATATCGACATAGCCATAGAATGCGGCTTTAACTGCGAAAGGAGCTTTTACCGCGCGTTTACGAAAAACGTCGGTATGACGCCAAAGGAATACGTTGCCTCAGCTAAGCTCAGTCATTAAAAAGCTTTGCTTCCTTTCTGTATTGAAGCGGAGACATACCGTAGCGTTTTTTGAACATAGTATAAAAATACGCTTCCGTTCCGTAAAAGGTACGTTCTGCTATCTCCGAGATCTTCATATCGGTATTCTTGATCAGCATTTCAGCTGACGCGAGTCTTTTTTCGGTAATGAGCTCGGTAAAACCGCAGCCGTATTCGCGTTCTATTATCCTCGCTATCTGCTTTGTACTGAGATAAACGCTTTTCGCTACGTCGGAAAGCGTTATTTTTTCGTGTATATTTTGGTTTATAAAAGCCTCTATCGCACCGATATGCTCATAATTACCCATACTCTTATGAGCTTCATTCCGGTCACGCGGAGCGAGCTTTCTCATTATACCGTTAAATATCAGCTCCGTCAGAAGCGATGCGTCACGCTCGGCTTCCTCGGTAGCCATAACGCTTTTAGCGGAAAGCGTCTTTATGTAAAAAGCCAGCTCATCGGAAAGCGGAAGCTCACAAACGCCATCCGCAAGCCTTTCCTTTATAGCGGAGACCGTTTTTTCAGCAGAACGATTTGATGCCTCAAACGAGAACAGCAGGCAATAGCATTCGTCGTTACCCGGAACAGAGTAATGCTTTATCTTGGGAGATATTATCAGTATCGACCTTTCGTAAAATTTTGAATATTCCTCAGTAACCAGTTTAAGCCTGTCAGAGGTGATAAAAAACACCTCGTACGTAAAATGAGTATGTACTCCTCTCATTACCTCAGGGTCATTGGGATCGTTTGAGCGACTCGGTATCCTCGGAGAAGCTCCAACCTTGAACACCTTTATGCTTATCCCATTCACCTCTATATGAAACGGAGAAATACTTTTGTTTTTTTCTGTATTTTTCATAGTTTAATTTTACCATATATGCTCAAAAAAATCAAGTATAAAGTAAAAACTTCAAAATACAGACATATATCTTTTCAAGCTGTCCGTCATATTTATTGAAATATCCCACGATATGTTGTAAAATCAAATAAAAAGAACAAAGGAGACCGAAAAAGTGATAAACCTCAAAATAAATTCAAACAAAAAGCACGAGATCTCTCACTACCTTTACATGCAGTTTATGGAGCCGCTCGGCGTTGCCGACGCGTCTGTCGATACCGCTTGGGACTTTATCGAAAACGAGTGGTATCCCGTGGTTATAGATAAGATCCGCGAGCTTTCTCCCACCATGGTACGCTTCGGCGGATGCTTCGCTTCCTACTATCACTGGAAGGAAGCTATCGGAGACAGAAAAAAGAGAGTCCCGATGATGAACTACTGTTGGAGCGGAATATACCACAATCAGGTAGGAACTCACGAGATAATAGATTTCTGCCGCAAGGTAAACGCAGAGCCTCTGCTTGTAGTCAATATGGAATCCGAGGGTCTTGACTTCTGGGCGCATCCCAAGAACGATACTGTTCGTATGGGTACGGACACGGAAGCCGCGGAATGGGTCGATTACTGTAACAATCCCGACAACGCCCTTCGTATCGCAAACGGAGAAGAAAAGCCGTTCAACGTAAAATATTGGCAGATAGGAAACGAAACGTCTTATTCCGTAAACTCAAAGACGGGCTTCGACGTAGATGCGTGCTTTGAGGCTACCGAGCGCTTTGCCGCTAAGATGCGCGAAAAGGACGAAAGCATCAAGCTTATCGGTTGGGGTGACAAGACACACGGCGGAGTAAACTGGTGTAAGAAGATGAGTAAGACGGAAGGCATCGATATGCTCGCTTTCCATCACCACTTCACTTCTGGACTTGACGATTCGCCTCTGATCGGTACCGATTACAGGCTTGACAAGGATAAGACTTGGCTTCACCTTATGAACGCTCACAAGTCTCTTGACGAGCATATAGCTGAGATGCGCGCCGACTGCGGAAACAAACGTCTCGCTATCACCGAGGGACATTTCATACTCCCCGGCAGAAACAGAAACGAGGTCCTTTCTTCTTGGGGCGCGGGAGTTGCTTACGCCCGTTGTCTCAACGTTATAATGAGAAACAGCGACATAGTCGATATAGCTACTATGGCTGACTTTTTTGGAAACGTATGGCAGGTAAACGCAGTTATGGTCCCCGCTCCTATAAGAGTCGGAAAGCCTTATTTGCAGCCTGTGGGTTCGGTCATGAGCCTTTTCGGCAGACATCAGGGAAAATATATGCTGGACGTAGAGTGCAGTGGCGACGTAGATGCCGTAGCCTCTGTAACCGACAACAAGGTATTCGTTCACGTTGCAAACACCGATATGTACCATTCAAAGGAGATCAAGCTCGACCTTGGCGGCAAGAAGATCCTTTCTGCCGAAATGTACTACATCTCCGAGGATATTACCACCGAGATCACGCCCGTAAACACCAACGTCTTTAACGTAAAGACGCTCACGATAGACGGTGACACGGTAACACTTCCCAAGGCTGCCGTCGCATCGATAGAAATAACGGTTGGAGAATAATTTTCTAACAAAAAGGCTTCCCTTCAAAGGGAAGCCTTTTTGTGTTTCACCCTATAATTCCGGAAAGAAATACGTAAAGATATGTAATGAACGGTGAAAACACAAGTCCCGGTAAAAAATCGGCTACCTTTATATTCGTCACCTTTATCATATTAAGTCCTATCGCCATTATCATAAGAGAACCCACGCAGGTCAGGTCAGCGACAGCTACTTCGTTAAGGAGAGGCTGTAAAAAGCTCGAAAGCAGAACTATGCCGCCTTGATATACGAAAAGCGGAAATACCGAAAAAACGACTCCGTATCCAAGACTTACGGTAAGCATTATAGACGAAACAAAGTCAAGCACGGATTTTGTGAAAAGCATCGTGTTGTCTCCCGAAATGCCCGCGTTAAGCGAGCCTACAACAGCCATAGCCCCAACACAGAAAAGAAGTGTTGCGGTTACCATTCCCTCTCCGACGGTCGAGCCTTCGCTTCCCTCTTTCTTGAATTTACTTTCGATAAACGCCCCAAACCTGTTAAGCGCTCCGTCTATGTTTATGAGCGTACCGACAAGCGCGCCCAAAGCCATCGTTATAATGACCGCGAGAATATTTTTACATTCAAGCGACCCTGAAATACCTATAAACACCACACAAAGCCCGACCGCGGTCATCACCGCGTTTATAAGCCTTTCGGGTATTCCTTTTTTGAATATAAGACCGATCACCGTTCCGAGTGCAACGGTGGCTACGTTAACTAAAACTCCAAGCATTTTGTTTTCTCCGTTAATTTAAGCTTTTTTGAGTGAATCATTGGCGACCAGCTGCTTTACCCACGTTCCGCGTTTTATCAGGAAGAAGCCGAACGCCGCTTTAAGCACCTCCGTGCTTTGGCAGATAGCAAAAAGAATATATATATTTACGTTAGTAAAACGAGCCGTAACGTACGCTATCGGTATTACCACGCTCCACATATAAACGCTGTCAAAAAGTAAGGTTATAAGGACCTTTCCGCCGGAACGCATAGTAAAATACGCGGCGTTGGCGAACGCGCACATAGGCATTGTAAACGCCGAAACTATCATCATATAAGAAGCTATATAGCGCACGTGCTCAGTCGTGTTGTAGAGCGACGGAAACACCCCCGAGCATACGATCAGGATCGCGCCTATACCAAGCGCGCAGAATACCGAAAACGTTATCATCTTACGGGCGGTATCCTTTGCCTCGTCCAGCTTTGCCGCACCCAAAAGATTGCCTACGACTATCGCGATAGCGCTTCCGAGAGCCATATAAACCACGCTGAACACATTAAATATCGTACTGCTTATATTCTGTGCCGCGACAACGTCAAGCCCGCGTGTCGAGTAGCATTGATTTCTGAACGTGACCGCGACAGACCATAGAAATTCATTCAGCATAAGCGGAAGCCCCTTAGCCGTTATACTCGTGCAAAGGGCGGCGGGAATATGAAATTTTCTGAATGCTCCCACCAGATACGGGCAACGTTTTTTATGCGTATATCCCCATATAAGGAGTACCGCAAGCTCCGCAAAACGCGATACCACCGTCGCAATAGCCGCGCCGCTCACCCCAAGTGGAGCGATGCCAAGCTTTCCGAATATCAGAATGTAATTCAACACAAAGTTGGTAAAGACCGCAATTATACTCGCGGTCATCGGAACGATGGTTTGTCCCGTTTCACGCATAGTCGAGGCATACACCTGCGCGATAGCATACGGAATGAGTCCGATAAGCATTATTTTAAGATATTGCTTACCAAAGCCCAGCGTCTTTACAATATCGCCCATATCACTTCCGTCGTGTAAAAACAGAGAAATGAGCTGATCGTCAAAAAAGTAGAATGCCGCCACTCCCAAAATGCCTGCCGCGATGTTTATAACGAACTTAAACCTGAACGTATTGCGTTCGCCCTCCTCATCACCGTAACCGTGATACTGAGCCGTAAATATTCCCGCGGCAGATATAGCTCCGAATATCAGCAGGTTGAAAACGAACACGAACTGGTTAACTATCGATACGCCGGACATTTGTTCCGTGCCAAGACGACCGACCATTATATTATCCAGAAGATTTACAAAGTTGGTTATGCCGTTCTGTATCATTATCGGAACGGATACCGTAAGCACGGTACGGTAAAATCTTCTGTCTCCTATAAATTTATTTATAACACTCATTACATTTACCCTTCGGAAAAACTAACAGACTTATTATACTCCACTTACAAGCAAAATGCAAGCAAAAAAGTATTTTTCCTTTAAGAAAACTTGATTTAAATCATCCTATATGATATAATATACCAAAAAAGGAGTGATAAATAACAATGATAAAAAGATTTTCGCTCGGACTGCTTGAATCAAACACATACGTCGTATTCTGCAAAAAAAGCGGAAACGCTATGATAATCGACTGCGGTTGCGAGGTAAATACAGTCCTTGATTTTGTGACCCAAAATGCCCTTTCCGTTAAATATATAGTTTTAACTCACGGTCATTACGACCATGCGGAATATACAAGCGAATATATAAAAGCGTTTCCGGATGCGTTGCTTGTCTGCCACGGTGACGAAAAGCAGGTGCTTTCCGACCCCGACGGCAATCTCACGTCTTATTTTGAAGCTCCGAAGAAATATCCTATGCCGACGCTTACGGTAAAGGACGGCGATACGCTGACGCTTTCAGAGGATATGGTATTTACCGTAATACACGCTCCGGGGCACACTCCGGGCTGCATCTGCCTTCTCTGTAAATCGGAAAAGATAATGATAACGGGAGACGTTCTGTTCGCAAACAGCTACGGCAGAGTCGATTTCAAATACGGAGACCCTTATAAAATGCGTGCATCTCTCGAAAGACTTTTAAGGCTCGATCCCGAGATCACATTTTATCCGGGGCACTACGGTCATTCAAAAATAGGACTTTGGAGAATATAAAAAACGTTGTTGCTATACGCAACAACGTTTTTTATCAGTTATCAAGAACCGAGAAAACTTCGTTCCAGAGGTTTTCGTCCTGTGCTGTCATTCTGTTCCAGTCAAAGCTTTCAACGAACGCTTTTTTACTATCATCATCGTTAAGCTCATTTCTTTTGAGCTTTTCATTAAGCTTCTTAAAGAAATCGCCCATATATTTTACGGCATCCTCGGTATAGTTAGGATTATGACGCTTATTGTTCAGGAGTATAAAACGCACGTTTTCTTTGTCAGAAAGAGCCTTACGAAGAACGTCAAAATGATAAGCAGTCTTTACTATCTCATCATCATCCGAATGTATGATAAGTATCTTGGCATTTGTATTAGCGAGACTCTTATCCGCGCTATAACCGATATAATCGGGATTAGCGAGCTTTTCTATCTCGTAAATATGCTTACGGTACCCATTCATTATCCCGCTGAAATTCTGTTTGAGTATGTTTTCCACCGAAATAAATCCGGACATCGCGATTATATGAGAAAGATCCGGATGCAAGGCGGATATGTTCATAGTAGCGAACGCTCCCCAACTGTGACCCATTATCGAGATCTTCATATCCTTATAAAGCTCATCCGCCTTCAAAGCGTTTACCGCGTCGTTAAGATCGGAAAGCGACTGCGCAAAGCCGTTAGTTGATTTTCCTTCGGATTCCATACAGCCTGTATGGTCATAGGAAAACACGAGATAACCGTGCTTTGCGAGCATTTCTATCTCCCGCATATAAGCGCGGTGTCCCGCCCCCATACCGTGATCGAATATAACCAACCTACCTTCTATCGGATTTTCGTATGAATAGAAATATCCCCTGAGCCTATCTCCGTTTGAGGTGCAAAAATCGTATCCCTGCTTCTTTAACCCCTCAAAATCCTTATCTGAAAAATAAAATACGCAACCGTTATCATCATAACGGTGAAATAGCTTCTCTCTGTATGCCTTTTCTATTTTCTTTGCGAATATCATTTTCGTTCTCCTTTATCTGACCTGAGCTATGAGCCAATCTATAACGTTAGTATCGAGATACGCGGGATCCCATGAGTTATGCTCTACTCCGTCGAATATGGTAAATTTTACGTTTGCGCCGTTTGCACGGGATTTTTTAACCATTTCAGTACTGTTACTTATATCGACAACGCCATCCGCGTTACCGTGAAACACCCACACGGGTTTATTTTTAAGCGCTCCCGTTCTCCAAGCCATACCGCCTCCGCATATAGGCGCAAGAGCCGAAAAGGCTTCGGGAAATGTCATTCCCATCTCCCAAGTTCCGAAGCCGCCCATAGACATTCCCGTAACGCTTACGCGTTCGGTATCCGCTCCATATTCCTTGATTATACTGTCGGTAAGCTCTTTAAGCGGAAATATAAGCTGATTCCAGACGCGTTCCTGCGGACACTGAGGACAGAGAACTATCGCTTCGATTTCAAGCCCTGAAAGCTTTATATATTTACCTATTCCTATATCCGTTGCCTTTTCAAGCTCGGAATCTCCGTTTCCGCGCTCACCCGCGCCGTGAAGCACAAGTATAAGCGGATACTTTTTATCCTCAGAATAATCGTTGGGCAGATATACGGTATATCCAAGCACCGCATCGCCTTTTTTGCGAAAATCCAGTTTTTTCATCTAAAATCTCCTTAAATAAAGCTCGTTATAAATATTTCAAGTCCTATAAATATCAGTATAGCTCCTCCGAATATTCCTGCCTTACAAGACATTCCCGTTCCAAGCTTTTTGCCGAGATATATTCCGCCAAAGCATATTACGAACGTTATTACAGCTATTATAAGGGCGCAAAGAAGTGCTGAAAGGAGCTTATAATCAGCTATCGTAAATCCAACCGAAAGCGCGTCTATCGAGGTCGCTATACCTTGTATGATAAGCCCCGCAAAGCCGACCTTTGATGCCTCCTCACAGGATCCCGAGTTATTCAGCCCGTCGTAAATCATCTTGCCGCCTATATATCCAAGCAATGCGAGGGATATAAACGGTATTATCTTCTCAAAAAAACGAAAATACTGTACTATCGTATGTATGCAGCACCAACCGATAAGCGGCATAAGTGCTTGAAAAAACGCAAATATCCCCGCTACTCCGTTCATCTTGCTCATCTTCATATCCGGCTCGCTGAGTCCGTTAGCAAGTGAGACGGAAAACGCGTCCATGGCAAGTCCTACGCCAAGCAAAACACTATTAAAAAAGAATGTAAAACCGAGTTCCATATTCAGATCCTTTGAATTTGAGTTACGGAAGAAACTCTCCCGAATTATTCATATAATGCACTACGGGAACGTATTTATTTCCCGCTACTATAAGATGCTCTAACAGCATCTTTCCAAACGGCTTCATTACTGAATGCACATATCGAGTCAGCTCCATATCAGCCATCGACGGGTACGGCGTTCCGCTCGGGTGGTTATGTACCAATATAAAGCCCGATGCGTTATATCCAAACACCAATTTACCTACAAGCTCTATATTTATATCGACCGAGCATTGACTGCCCGCCGCAAGCTTTTCAAAGCCCAGCATGTGCATTTCAGAATCAAACAGCATAATGTCGAGCTTTTCGCCGCTTTCTCTCAAATATTTATACACACAGTATTCCGCTATCTTTTCTATACTGTTAAAGGTCTCTCCGCGCTTTACCTTGTCAAGATTATAGTACGCGCCTATTTCGGGTATCAGCTTTAAAAGCGTAGCTCCCGAAGCCTTTATACCGTTCACTTTAACAAGCTCCTCATACGGCGCGTCGAGCGCATACGAAAGTGAGCCAAAGCGGTTTATAAGATCGTGTGCTATTTTATTGGTATCCTGCTGAGGCAACACGTAGAAAAGCAATAGTTCAAGCACCTCATGCGGGTCAAAAAGCTCAAGTCCGCCTTTTAAAAATTTGTTTTTTAAACGCTGTCTGTGATCTTTATGAACGTTTTCTTCCGCGCTACGTTCCTTTTTACCCATAATCGGATTTTCCTTACGATTTTTTGTTATTAACCAAACGTATCAACAGGAGTATCAAAGCCTCCGCCGCTATCATCTCCACCAACGCCACCGATAACTCCACCGCCACCGATACCACCACCGCCGCCACTCGTGATTATAATGTCGGTTTTTTCAAGGCTTATAAACTCTAATATAGCTTTTTCGTATATTTTTTTCATTTCATTACTCCTTTTGAAAATTTAAACTCAAAAAATCATACTTAATTTCTTTTTTAATTATACCATAAAATACGGATTTGTCAATATTATATTATAACAAAGAAAAACACCGAACGGCAAGCATTCGGTGTTTTAGCTTTTTAAGTTTTAGGGACAAACGGAAGCTCGGTATTAACGTCTCCGCCTATTATTGGAGGAGTTACGTCATCACCGTCCCCGCCGCTGATCGTTATAATGTCAGCGTAACGTATAACAATATACGTCATTTCCGCCGTTTCATAGGTAGCTTTTTTCAAATCAGTACCTCTTATTACTATCAGTAAGACAGAGCCGCTTAGCGCGGCTCTGTCTGTTTTTTATTTTGCCGGAACAAACGGAAGCTCGGTAGAACTACCGCCGGGCTTGGGAGTACTTGGTGTGCCGCTGTTGCCACCGTTATTCTCATTTCCGCCCTCGGTTTCATTTCCGTTACCGTCTCCGTCGGAAGAACCGCCTCCGCCGTTTTCGTTTTCGGTTTCGTTACCGTTTCCGCTTTCCTCGCCGCCGTTGTTTCCTGTATTATCTCCGTTATTATTACCGTTATCCGTGGAGTTTTTTACACAACCAACGGCAAGTAACGCAACGACCAGTAACATGGCTATAAGGATCAAATATATTTTTCTGAGCTTCATCATTGATTACGCTTCAACCTCGTAAGTTATCACTATCTTAGTATTCTCGGTCACGCTGTCGAGCGCTATCGCGTCAGCATCGGCATCATTTACCGTTATCTTAGCTACGTAGCCGTCGATCTCGGCAGGGAGATACTTGAAGCCCTTTCCGTAGGACTGATAGAAGGTGAGAACGGTTGCATTTGCATCACCCGGCTTGGTTATGCTGAGAGTGATAAGCACAGGAGCTTTCTTTACCTCTGCCTTCTTACCGTCCTCATCGTAAACGACCATTCCTTCCTCTTTCATAACGTAAGCGGACTGACCGTCACCGTCCTTGAAGTACATCTTTTCCTCGGTCTCCTCGTCAACGGTAAGCTCACCGTTTCCGCGGTAACCATCTACGTAGAACTTATCGTCAGCCTCAAATCCGTCCGCGACAGTTCCCTCGCCTTCCTCGTCTATGAAGAAGTACTTTTCATCAGCGTTCTGGATGACGTCATTCTTTACAAGGAGTCCGTCCTTATCGGTGATGTATATCTTATCCTCGGTCTCAACAACGAGCTTGCCGTCCTCAGCGTCAGCCTTAGCGACCTGCATTACGCCATTAACGAATACTCTGTTCTCCATTTTGAGAACGTATCCGTCCTCGGTCTGCTCGTAGTACTCGATCTTGTGGATACCGTTAAGAGTTCCCTCGCATACGCCGTTATTATCGAATACGTACCAGATTCCGTCTATGTTCTGAATACCGGTGAGCTTTGCTCCGGTCTCGTCAACGTAGCTTCCGTCCTCTGCAAATCCTGCATTCGCTATCGCGGAGTAATCGACACACGCTCCGACTGCTCCTACTCTGAGAGCGGAGAAGCGGAGATCGCACTTATCGGCATCGGGATAAATGAAGCTATCCTTTCCGGTAGTGTTCCACTCTCTTGTAATGTTCATTTTCCAGCCTGCAATATTGATCTGGAAGAAATCAACGTTTTTGAGCTGTCCGTAAGCTCCATCACTTCCGGAAGGAAGAGTTACTCTGAGCGTATTCCAGCCGGGGGTCATCTCGTCGAGTTTAAGAATGGATGTCGGGAAATACGAATAATTCCATCCCTTGGATATGTAGTATGCGCCCGTGGGATTTCCATCCTTATCGACCTCTTTAAGGATCTTACCTTCAATATTGATAAAATCGTAGGTAAACTTCTTATTATTAGCGGTTTCATCCACAAGCTTATAGCCTTTTTCTTTATGCTCTGCGTCAAGAACGTGCTTATACACGATCTTATTATTGAGAGAATAGTTACCCTTATCATCCTTGTTTACGCCGTAATAACGGTCAGTCGTTCCGTAAATGAACTGGAAATCGACCTCGTTATACTCAGAAGGAACGTAAACGTCAATTTCAAGATACTTCTTATTGAGCAGGTTCTGAGGAGAGGTGAAATTATAACGAACTCCGTGCTCAGCACCGTTCTTGAATTTTACGTGTGCGCCGGTCGTATCGTAAGCTACCTCAAACTTGTCACTGAGAACGTTTACGAAATCCTGTACGCTGATAAGCTCGGACTTTTGGGGCAGCATCGAAATTTTAAGCGCACCGTCAATACCGAAATAGTGTATGTTGCCGCCGATCTCATAGATATTTCTGAGATATACGTCACCGGAAGCATTGGATACGTAGTAGGTCTTTCCATCTACTTCATTAAATCCTACCTCGGTAACGATCTCGCCGTTCTCGTACAGCTTCTTGTTATATACTCCGTTCATATTTTCGGGAGCTATGAGAACACCGTTTGCGGGACTGTAATAAGCGCCTTCCTGAGCTCCGCTCATCATAACGCCGTTATTATAGAAGCGGGTCGTTCCGTTTTCCTCAACCACACCGTTTCTGAGCGGTGCTTCTACCGTCTTCTGAGGAGCGGTTCCGGAGTAAACGTAGAAGTTATCAACGCAGATACTGCTGATCTCACTTTTGGCATTGAACTGAAGCATTCTGAACTCGCCTATATTTACGACCTTTGCGTCATTAGTGTACTTTGTATTCTTATAAACGAGAACACCGTTAGTGTAAACGGCATAGGTCTTTGCCGTAGGATCAACGACTACGGAAATTCTGGTGAAATCCTCACTGCTGAGCTTGAAGAGGTTCTGTCCCTCGGTTCTGTACACATAGCCCTGTGAGTTTATGTAAAGTCCGCCGGTATTTATTCTTGCGCTACCCGCAACAGAGCTATCAGCCGCAGAAATAAGCGAGAAGAACGCCGCTGTTGCGTTCCATGTATCTCCGAGCTTGATGTCGAAATCGAATACCGTAGAGGTCCTGGGCATTAAAGACTTGATATCAAAATTAAGAAGAGGGTCAACTGCATCGAAATAGTTACCAAGTTCCATATAAACGTTTCCGTCGGATTCGGTTACCATGCGAGCGCCTGTGTTTTTGAACATGAAATCAAGCTTAGACTTGCCGACGCCTATACTGAGAGAGCTATTTCCGCCTCTGTTGTCATATACCTTGCCCTCATAGTCTTCAAAATCTATGCTGGTGATATACTCGGTATTTGCGTCATGCGTCCAGGCCTCGTATGATGCGTAAGGAGTCCAATCAGCGTAGTTTTCGCCGTAAATTCCTCTTATCATACCGTTTCCGTCAACCTTGTAGCTCTTGCCATCAAGCTCGAAATCCTCGGTAGCCATAACGCCTTCATTATAGTAATAGGTAGCGTCGCCCTGAACGTGGAATCCGTTTGCGGGAACTCCGACACCGTTTTCGTCGAAGGTGTACCCCATCTGCTCTTCTTCTATCCACTTGGTAGCATTCTTTACGAGCTTCTGGGTGTAGGGATCGTAGTAGAGGTTAAGTCCGTCAGCTTCCTTAAAGCCTACCTGACCGAAGCTGGGAACGAGCTTGCCGTCTATTTCAGTAAGAACGTCGCTGAGCTTCTCTACGACCTCATATTTTACAAGGTTGATACCGGCAAAATGTACCGATACATCCTTAGTATTTATTATCTGAGTTTTTTTGTCGGATGCGAATTTATAGTTAAGATCCCATCCAGCCGTCTGGAATATTATCTGGGATACGTCTTCAAATGTGGGATTTCTCGAAGGACCAAAGGAAGAAAAGTCGAGCAAGAGATTTTCCCAACCATCTACACCGAAACCTCCGGAAAGATTTTTAGTCGCTCCTGAACTGTTATAACCCGTAACAGCCTTATCAGCAAAATGTACGTATCTGCCAAAGTAAGTATCGCCGTTATCCTCTTTTTTGGTAAGTTCCAGAAGCTGAAGATACGTAAACAGCTGCTCTACCTTATCGGTCCATACACTGAACTCGATAGCATCGTAATCTCTCCAATCAAGTATTGTAGTGTCGAGACGCAGTGACTTTCCACTCTTGTTTGACATCCACTCATACGTGAATTTATCTCTAAGAACTCTCGTGCTTTTTGCGAGCATCGTGATGTTGTTACCCGCACCGCCGGTTATGTTTTTACCGTTAGTGAGATAATTTATACGGTCACCGCTGTGACTTATAACGTCTATCATACCGTACATATCGACAACAGGGGTAAGCGTCTTGGTAAGAAGATATCCGTTATCGTTGAAGGAATAGTCAAATCCGTCTATCTCCACAGTACCGCCGCTGACGAGAGAACCGTCTTTGTAGTAGTGAATGCCGTTCTCACCCTGAACGAAACGGTCACCCGCGTTATCAAGTCCTACGTAATACTCGGGCTTGAAGCTATCGGCGACGTAGTACGACTGAATGTTATCGAACATAATCGCGTCAGCACTGAGCTCCTGATTTCCGGAGTCCTTATTATTTGTACCGTCCCAACCGAAGTGTACCTGATAGCAACGGAATGCGTTGAGTCTGAAAGGATTGGTTCCCTTGTAACCGAAAGCATAGCCCTCTTCGCTTGCAAGAACTCCGTTTATGTACACCCAATATCTTCCGCCTACTCCGTTTTCACCGGGATCGACGTAAACGGCTATGGTCGTGAACACGTCTTTACTAATGTATCCGAGCGTAATATTGCTCTGAGCGGATACGTAAAGACGTCCGGCAGCATCAACTCCAACAAGAGGAACAGCATTGGGTCCTCCGCCCGATCTTTCCAAAGCCGAGATAAATGACGCGCATGCCATAAGCTTCTCGCCGCGCTTGACGTCCATCTGAACGACAAAACCTCTGTCAGCGGGAAGATCAAGACAGTTATCCAAGCCGTTGGAAGCCAGACCCTTGTTGATTATATCAAAATAAACGTCTTTGTTGCCGTTCGAAGTGGCTTTTCCGTCATTAAACGAAAGTGCCATATCTCCGTTAGAGAGCTTCTTCCATTGTGGAGAACCTGAATCCACCTTAATATTTAACTTGGTGTTTTCCGCGCCGAAGTAATCAGCATTCTTGTCAGCCGGCTGAGCCATGGTCACGCCGTTGGCTTTACCCTCGGTCTTATCGTTGAGGTTCGCGAACATTATCACGTCGTCCTCGGTAACGTAGCCCGAGCGCAGGATCTTATCCAGCGTCGTTTTATCGGCTATTCCGCCCTTTCCTTTGACTGCCTCAGGCATCTCTCCGGCGACGATCTCAGAACCGACCGCTGTATCTTCGCCTACCGCGAAAAGTGACAGCGGAAGAAGTCCGATCACCGTGATGAATACCAGAAGCATAGATATAATTCTTGTGCTTTTCTTCATGATATTTTTCCTTTCGTGAAAAATAAATTTTACTGATTTAAATATACACTATAAATGCGTTTTTGTCAATAGAATAGAGCCTTCGAAAGACATTTTCGTGACTTTTGCAAATTACAAACGTATTTTTTTGTTCAAATTGCCAATAATTAATTATTATAGTAAATCATTGAGAGGATGTTTTTGTTACGGGATATTGACGAAGCGGGAATTTTGTGTTAAAATAACAGATGGAAATTAATCGTAAAGGAGATATTCGCGCTATGCTCATAACGTACAAGGATATAAGGGAAAACGAGGACGTAAAAACATATATAACTCGGGCAGACGAATCTTTGAAGACGCTCGGTTATACCGAGCATAGCTTTCCACACGTTTCGCGCGTTGCGGAAACCGCCGCATATATTTTGAAAACTCTCGGCTATCCCGAAAGAGAGGCAGAGCTTGCCCAGATAGCGGGATACCTTCACGACATCGGAAATCTCGTAAACAGAGTCGATCATTCCCAGAGCGGAGCGGTAATGGCGTTCCGAATACTCGACAGAATGGAAATGCCTGCGGACGAGCTATCCGAGATAGTCACCGCGATAGGAAACCACGATGAGGGAACCGGAGTGCCGGTAAACCATATCTCTGCCGCTCTGATACTTGCGGACAAATCGGACGTTCGCCGTTCACGCGTCAGGAACACAGACACCGATAATTTCGACATCCACGACCGAGTTAATTACTCTGCTGTAAAATCGGTTTTGAAAATTAACGATGACAAAACGATAATAAAGCTCAAATTACAAATAGATACGCACATAAGCAGCGTAATGGATTATTTTGAGATATTCCTCGGACGAATGAAGATGTGCCGCAACGCGGCATCGAAGCTCGGACTCGAATTTAAGCTGATAATAAACGAACAGCAGCTTATCTAACGTTTTCCCGTTTAAGGGTTTCGTCATTCACCGATATTTCACACAAAAGGACTGAAAACTATGCCCGATATAGTTATTGGCAAAGCAGTAATAAAAGACGGTCTGATCCTCGCTCCCATGGCGGGGGTAACAGACCTTACGTTCCGTTCAATATGCCGTGAGCACGGCGCCTCGCTTACCGTAAGCGAGATGATCTCCGCAAAGGGAGTATGGTACAAAGACAAAAAAACAAAGCTACTTGCGGCTCGCGATCCGTCAGAAAGTCCATATGCGTTACAGTTATTCGGTTCAGACCCCGAAATAATGGCATACGCGGCTAAGTTTTTATACGACGCAGATCCCGAAATAGCGTTTATTGACATAAACATGGGTTGCCCTATGCCAAAGATAACAGGCAACGGGGACGGCTCAGCTCTTATGCGCGAACCTGAGCTTGCGGGTAAGGTCGTGCGCGCCGTTTCGGATGCCGTACCTATCCCCGTTTCGGTCAAAATGCGTACAGGCTGGGACGCTCATTCATTGAACGCACCGTATCTCGCCGCCGTATGCGAGCAGAACGGAGCAAAGCTTATATGCGTTCACGGCAGGACTCGCGAGCAGCTCTACCGCCCGCCGGTAGATACTGCCACTATAAAAGAAGTCAAGCGGGCGGTAAGCGTGCCCGTCGTTGCAAACGGCGGGATATACGGCGCATCCGACGCGTTGCGGATTTTGACCGAAACGGGGTGCGACGGCATAGCGATAGGTCAGGGCGCGCTCGGAAACCCTTGGATATTTTCCGAAATATCAGCCCTTATGCGCGGAACAAAGTACACTCCGCCATCGAAAGCCGAAATTATCGGCACAGCCCAAAGGCATGTAAATATGCTATGTAACGACAAAGGAGAGTACATCGGGGTGCGCGAGGCAAGAAAGCATCTCGGCTGGTACATAAAAGGAATGGACGGGGCAGCGGAAGCTCGCAGAACGATAAACTCCTCTGAAAGTGCCGACGAGCTTCATTCTATAC
>JAZOVD010000069.1:0-2628 GCA_045658525.1 Eubacteriales bacterium | reverse complement strand
ATCCGACTTTTTTTTGCCGTCTCAACGTACATATCAAACGTCGCGCCCGGCTTCGCGCATACCGAAAGGTTGGTGTGTATATGAAGGTCATGAGTTATTTTCATTTTTTTCTCCGTAAACATTTAGGCAGTTGCGGCAAAGCCGCAACTGCCGTGTAATTATATCATATATTGTCTTGCATATCAACCCTAGCCACTGATGTGGGGTTATCCCAGCTAAAGCTTGCGCCAAAGCCCGATACGGTCATAATATCGCGCGTATCAACGTTTGCTATTTCGCAAACGGGAGCGTTATATTTTTTCATATCCGTACCTCCTTAAGCCGCAACGGGAGGAAGAAGCATATCGTTAGCGGTAACAGTATAGGTAACACCGCCCGCGATTACGGTAAGCTCGATATCGAATACGATGTCGTTTGCGCTTGCCGCGGGTATATCGCTAACCGTTATAGCGACGAATTTCTCTGCTCCGAAGCTTTCAGACGCAACGCGCTTGATCTGCGCCGCGGTGCCGTGTGTGGTAAGCACGTCGTATGCCTCGCAATCAGCCTCGAATACCTTTACGTCCTCGCCAAGGGTTGCCGTTATCTTCATATGCGCGCTTGTGATATCGTTGAATATGCTCGTACCGATAAAGCGTATCATGTACTTTCCGTCAACCTCATTGGAAACCTGAACGAGTCCGCAACGAACGTAATCGTTTACGCTTTCAATGAAATTCTTGGAGTCTCTCTTTATAAGATTTGCCAAAACATCAGCGTTTTCAACTACGACAAAGCCGGTCTGTTTAGCTGCCTTTACAGTTGTATAGCAATTTGTGGTTTGAGGGGTGCTTATACCGCTTGAAACATTGGAGAACGCCAAATTACCGAGCGCTATTACCGTATTATTTTCATTTACAGTGACAAAGGTTTTATTGGTAGAATTATACGTGGTAGTAGCCATTGTTGCCGCAACAATAACTCCGTCTACAGTCAAGCCGGCAGATTTAATTTCTGCGGCAATTCCTGCGGGCTTAGGCTTGTTTGAATTAGAAACCGCGAGAACCGAGCTAATGTTACAATCACTAATACCAAGTGTAGCCGACATAGCTTCATTTCCCCAGCTACCGATAATTCCAGCTATCTTGCTGTATTGGCAAGACGAATATACGTCCAAAGCAATGTCGCATTTTTCCACCTTATTAGCTCCGGTACTTGCAGAAACCGTATTCTTTACTACTCTTCCTATAATACCGCCAATTCTCGGTGAGCCACCGCCGTTGGCCGTTTCATATACGATACCGGATATGTTACATCTTGAAACAATTATAGAATTTGCACCCTGTCCTGCATAATATCCGATAATACCGCCCGTGGGGTTATTGGGGCTGGTAATCGTTGCGTTTACGGTGTTTTCATAAATATTAAGCTTTGCAGCAGAGCT
The DNA here is from genome assembly GCA_045658525.1 of Eubacteriales bacterium. Taxonomy (GTDB): domain Bacteria; phylum Bacillota; class Clostridia; order Oscillospirales; family CAG-272; genus SIG673. Next base: position 1,205 of record JAZOVD010000069.1, on the reverse strand, counting down.
ACCTACTATTCCACCGACATACGCCTTGCCCGAGGGAGCGGTAATCGTAACGTTTACAGTATTTCCAAAGATCTTATTTTCTTCTTTTAATCCAATCGCGCCTACTACACCACCGACAGAGGTGTTTGCCGTAACATAAGTGTCTTTGCCGCTCTTCTTGGAAAGCGCATTTCCGGCATTTATCGTACCGTTAACGGTGCATCCGCTGATTGACAAAGCTCCTTTGGTGCCAACACCGTTCGTGCTCATAATAACGGAGTAGTATCCCGTGTTGCTATCCTGCTTGTATGCGTCGATATCATATCCTGCCAATCCGACAACCATTCCGCAACCCTCGGCATATCCGTCCTCAATAGAAGTGCTGTTAATAGTCACGTCCGAAGCTATCGTACAACCGGATATATTGGCGTATGTTCCGCCGTTCATCTTTCCGAGTATCGCGCCGACTGCCGCTTTTGACGCACTAAGCGTAGAAGCGCTGACGAAGCAATCTTTAATCGTTACATAGCCTAAAACGCCACCTACTACAAGACCGCTTTGATGTGTGTAGCTTGCAGTACAATTGGTCACAGAACAATTGGAAACCAAAGCCGCATTATCCTCAAAATCCGTTCCCGAAGCTGTGCTGACAACAAAGCCCGCAAGAGATTTATCCGAGGTTATTTTGCAATTATCAACATTAACGTTCTTTACCGTAGATGCCGAATTAAGAGTTCCCACAACAATCGCAACAGTTGACTTTCCCGTCGAATTATAAGTAAATCCGGATATAGTCATTGACTTATTGCTCGTACCTTTTCCGTCAATAGTACCGCCGGTCACTACTGTTGCAATAATGTTTTGATCGGTCATCGCCGTTCCGCTTACGGTGTGTCCGTTACCGAGGAACGTTCCCGAAAACGTATCGAACAGTACGGGAGCAGATTCGCTTCCGAAGTTGATATCCGCGCCAAGAGACACGGTCTGTCCCTCAAAGGTGTCGCCCGTAACTGCTGCTACCGCATTCCAGTCAGCAACGGAATCGATAACGACCGTTTCAGCCGTTACGTCAACGTCCGCCGTTTGGGCAAACACGCCGATAGCTCCCATAGGCACCATTAAGGCAACCATTACGAGAGCAAGAAAAAGTGATATTGTCTTGCTGAAAATTCCTTTTTTCATTGTTGATTCTCCTTTTTTATTTTTTTATTATCACGGCAAAGCCG
>JAZOVD010000068.1:0-4695 GCA_045658525.1 Eubacteriales bacterium | reverse complement strand
TAAGGCGGGCTGGTATTACGGCGAGATATTCGACAGAATGGAAAAGGAGGGTATATCCGGTAAGGTAAAGAGACTTGGATATATCTCCGACGAAGAAAAGTCGATACTTTACGCGAGAGCGAGGGCGTTTGTTTTTCCTTCGCTTTACGAGGGCTTCGGAATGCCCGTAGCTGAGGCTATGGCTTGCGGAGCGCCGGTGCTTACCTCTAACGTATCCTCACTTCCCGAGGTCACGGGCGGAAACGCCGTTGAGTGTGACCCTCTTTCTGAAAAGGAGATCGCGGACGGTCTTTACAGCTTGTCAACTGATGATGAGTTATGCCGCAGGCTTTCTTATGAGGGAGAGGCTTGGTCAAAACGTTTTACGTGGGAAGCCACAGCTGAGAAAATGTATCAGGTGTATAGCGATATAATGAAAAAATGATGCGCTTTTTCTCTAAATAACGATTAACAGTAGGGGATCTTTTATGATCGATAATAATATAAACGAAAATACTGAAACCTCGGCAAAAGCCTTTAAAATGCTTCACGCCGCGAAGTGGTACAGTCCCGTTGTCGGCGGAATAGAGACCGCGGCACTCGACATAACCGGCGCGGTAGCAGGCAAGGCGGACGTTGAGATACTTGTGTGCTCGGAAAACAAGAAAAGAGAGATAGGTAAAACAGAGGAAGGCATAACTGTTTACAGAGCCAAAACGCCCTGCGTTAAGTTTTCGATGCCTATTTCACTTGACTATGTCAGAACATTTAAAAAGATGGCGAAAAAAGCCGAGCTTATACAGATACACGCGCCGTTTCCGCTGTCGGACCTTGCGCTCGTGCTTAGCGGAGCGTCTAAAAGAGCTAAAATAGCGGTCTGGTGGCATAGCGACGTTATCAAGCAGAAGAAGCTTATGATCTTATATAAGCCTCTTATGAAAATGATGCTTAAACGCGCAGATAAGATATTTGTGGCGGGTAAGACGGTTGCCGAAAAGTCGGCGCACCTTGCGAAATATATGGACAAGGTAGAGGTCATACCGTTCGGGGTCTCCCCGGAAAGCTACATTGCTCCCGCGAATACTACTTATCTTTCGGATAAGCTTAACGTAAAAGAAAACGTAAAGCTGCTTTTTGTCGGACGACTCGTTTATTATAAAGGTGTCGAGGTTCTTCTGAAAGCTATGGCGAAAACGAAAGGCTCGGAGCTTTTTATAGTCGGTGACGGTGAGCTTGAAGAGCAGTTAAAGGCGGAATGCGCGGAGCTTTCGATAGAAAACAGAGTTCATTTTCTTGGGAAAATAGAGGAGGACGAGCTTAAAGCGGCACTTTATGACTGCGATGTGTTCGTGCTTCCGTCGGTCAGCCGTTCGGAGTGCTTCGGTCTTGTTCAGCTTGAAGCAATGGCGTACGGTAAGCCGGTAATAAATACGGATCTTCCTACCGCTGTTCCGGACGTAAGTCTGGACGGAGAAACAGGAATAACTGTTCCGCCGAGTGACGTTTCAGCTCTTGCGAACGCGCTTGATAGGCTGGTTCTTGATCCTGAGCTGAGAAAAACTTACGGAGAAGCCGCCATAAAACGCTGTAAAGAGCATTTTGCTCTTGAAGATATGCAGGAAAAGCTGTATAAAACATATATGGAAATGCTCGGAAAATAAAAACGAAAGGTATCAGTTTAAATGCAGAACGAAACCGAAAACAAAAGACAGGAGCTGACGACCAAAAGGACAGGTCAGCGTGAAAGCTTTCGTCAAACGGTAAGAGAGATATACGATTACCGTGAAATGATAAAGGCGTTTGTCCGCAGAGAGTTGAGAGGACGTTATAAGGGCTCGGTGCTCGGATTTTTATGGACGTTTTTAAACCCGCTCCTTCAGCTTTGCGTCTATACGATAGTATTTTCAACCATACTTAAAAGTAATATTGACGACTATTATCTGCACCTCTTTGTTGCGCTTATACCGTGGATATTCTTTTCCTCGTCCGTAACGTGCGGCTCGGTGGCGGTCATATCGCAAAAGGATATGGTAAAAAAGATATATTTCCCCCGAGAGGTGCTTCCAATATCGACGGTAACGACTAACTTCGTAAATATGCTTCTTTGTTTTATAGTCGTATTTGCGGTCGTGCTGTTTTCGGGAAGATTACCCAATCCCGTAGGACTTCTTTGTCTTATACCCGTATTCGCGGTGGAATATATACTCGCGCTCGGAATGACGTTCTTCGTTGCGGCGATAACCGTTTATTTCCGTGATATGGAGCATATTCTTGGAATACTCATGATGGCGTGGCAGTATCTTACTCCCGTTCTTTATAATCTTGATAACCTTGACGATAGATTCAAGATGATATTTAATCTTAACCCCATGACCCCTGTTATCAACGCGTACAGAGAGATACTGTATTACTGTAAGATACCTGATCTTAAAAACCTGCTTTGGGCGTTGGTGCTTGGTATCATCGTTCTGGTAATAGGTTGGTTTACCTTCACAAAGCTTAAAAGACGCTTTGCTGAGGAGCTTTAATTCTGAAAGGAAAAGGTCGAAATGAATACTGAGGAATTACAGAACTCCGAATACTCAATAGAAATAGACGACGTTTATAAGCATTACCGTGTGTATAAGGATAAAGGCTCTCAGCTTAAAGAGAGGATACTTTTCAGAAGCCGTAACGCATATAGCGAAAACAAGGTTCTTGACGGTATCTCCGTAAAGATCAAGCGCGGAGAGGCGGTAGGCTTTGTAGGTCATAACGGATGCGGAAAGAGTACGCTCCTTAAAATGATAAGCCGTATAATATACCCCGATAAGGGAAACGTTATAACGCGCGGAAGAATTTCGGGACTTATAGAGCTTGGCGCGGGATTTCATCCCGATATGACGGGACGCGAGAATATATACACTAATGCCGCCATATACGGTCTTTCCAAAAAGGAGATAGACGAGCGTCTTGAAAGCATAATAGAGTTTTCGGGTCTTAGAAGTCATATAGATTCTCCGATAAGGACGTATTCGTCGGGAATGTATATGCGTCTCGGCTTTGCGGTAGCGATAAACGTTGACGCGGATATACTCCTTATAGACGAGATACTGGCGGTCGGAGACGGAGAGTTTCAGGAAAAGTGCATAAAAGAGCTTTGGAAGTTCAAGGAGAGCGGAAAGACGATAGTTATAGTCAGCCACTCGCTCGGTCAGATAGAGGCTATATGTGAAAAGAGCTACTGGATAAAGAACGGAAAGGTCCAAATGGAGGGCGTTCCGTCAGAGGTCCACGCGGCGTACTGTGCGGACAGAACGGAATGAACGGTATGAATACCAAAAAGCCGAATAAGCTCGCTTCGCTTTTGCTTTTCGGAAGGCTCGGTAACGGAAGCGTCGGTCAGGCGTTTGTGTTATGGATCGCGGTAAGCATTTGGAGTTTTTATCTTGTGAGCGGTACTATACTCGCTATTCTGTTTGGCGTTATGTTTCTTTGCAAGGAAACGCGCTGTGCGTGGATGGCGAATAAAGTGTGGCTTACGCTCATGCTGTCAATAAGCGGACTTTCACTTTTTTCCTCACTTTTGTCAGGAAACAGCTACGGTCTTATAGTAACGCTCGTGCTTTTTATAGTAATGTCACTTGGCGGATGCGCGAGATCCGTAATGACTGACGAAACGTTCAGAAAAGCAGAGGTCTTTTGCGGTTACGGTAGCATTATAGCTTTTATGACCGCAGTCATACAGAATTTTCTGATATTCGGTCACAATCCCGATTACCGCCCGACGGCAGGAGTTTTTAACGCCAATTATTACGGCACGGTGGCGGTAATGATGTCTCTTATATGCTTTATACGGCTTATGGGACACGGTGAAGAAAACGACGGAAACGTATGGTACAGACCGGGTAAGCTGTTTTATATAACGGTGCTTGCTTGTAATGTTCTTGGAATACTTATATGCGAGAGCCGTTCGTCGCTTCTGACTTTGATGGTAACGTTTTTTCTTCTGCTTTTCCTTTTGGGAAGATATAAGCTTTGCGCCGTTGCCGTTATACTTGGAGCAGCGGTCTGGCTTATAGGCTGGTTTTTCCCTGACCTGTTCTCGTGGACAAACTCGCTTTCGTTCATAATAGGCGAGAGAGCGCATATATGGAAGGACGCGCTTAAATCCTACGTTGGAAGCCCCGTTTCTATCCTTATAGGCAGAGGTCCGATGACTTACCGTATGGTAGCTAACGCCGAGGGACTTTTCTATGCCGACCACTCGCATAATCTCGTTATAGATATGCTTATAAACGTCGGCGCGGTAGGAACGGCTATCTATATAGCTATATTCTGTTACTTTGCCAAGACTATGATAGAGAGCCGTAAAAATGGCAACAAAACGGCGTTTATATTGACTGCGGTGTTCCTCTGCGAGATACTGTTTCAGGGAATATTCGATACTACGATAATGTGGTATCAGACAGCAATGATGTTTCTTATAGTCTTTGCCTTTAATAACGTGACGGTCAAGGAAAGGTAAAGCTGCACAGAAAGATAAAACAATATTTGTGTATTAAGCACAACGCTTTAAAGCGTTGTGCTTTTTTGTAAACCGAAAACCCCGCCATAGTGGCGGGGTTGAAAAAAGGTTAACCGATGAGAAGAAATCCTCCAAATATGATATAATAGTTTGACCTGCCAGTCAAATAAAAAACAAGTCGGAGGCCAAGCGGGCTTAGGAAGACAAAT
>JAZOVD010000067.1:0-12908 GCA_045658525.1 Eubacteriales bacterium | reverse complement strand
CCCTGACCGATAACGTCAACGGTGGTGAACAGCTCAAGCTCGCGTCCGATCTTGTTATGGTCTCTCTTTTTGGCTTCTTCGAGCTGTTCAAGATGCTGAGTAAGCATCTCCTTCTTGGGGAACGATACGCCGTATATTCTTTGGAGAACCTTGTTTTTGGAATCGCCTTCCCAATATGCGCCCGTGATTTGAAGTATCTTGAATGCCTTTACCGAGCCTGTTGAGAAAAGGTGCGGACCTGCGCAGAGGTCAACGAAGTCGCCCTGCTTGTAGAAGGATATATCCTCGCCCTCGGGAACGCGGTCTATGAGGAGTATCTTATAATCCTCTCCCTTTTCAGCCATAAGCTTCTTAGCCTCGTCTCTCGGAAGAACGAATCTTTCGAGCTTAAGGTCAGCCTTGACTATCTTCTGCATTTCGGATTCTATAACCGCTATCTCGTCAGTCGTGAACGGCTTTTCGCGGTCAACGTCGTAGTAGAAGCCCTTATCGGTGGACGGACCTATCGTAAGCTTGGCTTCGGGGTAAAGGTTCTTTACCGCCTGCGCGAGTATATGAGACGAGGTATGCCAGAACACCTTTTTTCCGCCCTCGTCGTCAAACGTAAGCGGCTTTACCTCTGCTCCCTCGGGAACGGTTGCTGTAAGCTCGCAGACCTCTCCGTTTATCTCAGCCGCGATCACCGCACGGCTCATAAGCTCTTTTTCTTTAAGAATATCGTATGCCGTCATTTTTCTATCTCCTTTTCGATATAATTTACCGTATAAAAAACAAAAAGTCCCTTTTCCCCTTGGCAATAACTACCTACGGGGTGCAAAGGACTGCTTCACACGGTTCCACCCGAATATTTAACTCTTTTTACGTTATTTTATTTCATCTCGGTGGTACCCTCGCGTGCCGTTATCATCAAAACGCTTTCAGCAAAACGCGTTTTTCTCTGTGGATGTGTCTTTCGCAGGACGTGTCCGATATGTCTTTGATATAGTAGTGCAATTTGATAATAATATTAACAATTTAATGTTGATTTGAAACGAAATTTGTTGTATAATATTATATAATATAACATGCTCAATATACCAAGCGTTATTATTTTAACACAAAGCTTTTGCTTTGTCAAGCATTTTCCCGAATTTTGTTTTCACTTTATACCGGAAAACGATTCCGGAGAAGGAGGTCACGCCTTTGCCGAATTTCCTCAGTGCTTTTAACAGCAATATGTTATCGGAAGTCCATAACCGTTACATAGCACGTGAGCTGGTATCGCTTAATGAGAAAACAGCGGAGTACGGCATAACGCTTTCCGAAAAGGACTGCGCGGAGATAGCCGAGTTCCGAGCGGAAACGCTCCGCGAAAACGAGCGTATCGAAATAGGCATAGGAGCCGTTCAGCGGATCATAGAGGAATTTTGCGATAGCGGTTATATTTCGCAAAAAACCTTCAAGGATACCGTAGAGGGTCTGCTCGAATGCTTCTATACCATAAAAAGCGAAACTGACGACAGGGTAAGCGACGATGAAGTTATTAAATTTCTGAAATATCTTTTCGAGACGGAAGCGGGAGGCGACGTATCAAAGCTTTACGAATGTGAGGCGTTCGATATGTTTATTTCCGGAATAAAGCATAGCGATTTTGACAATACCGCTATGTCTGATTAAAGCAAAAAAGAAAAGGAGTTCATAATGAACGAATTACAGCAGTACCGAGCGTCCGGTAACTTATTTGAAGGAGTACGCCTTAACCACGCGGAATACGCGCTTTCTCTCATTCGAGAAGCGGAAAAGCTCGGGTATATAGACGAAGCCGCAGCAGTAGCTCTTAAAGCAAAGCTCTTTGACGGACTTGCAGCAGTCATAGACGCTTTCACCGAGGGCAAAAGCACCTCTGTTTCCAACGACAAGGCAAACGAGCTTCTCTCCTCGTACCTTTATAACATAGACGCTTATCTCATATCTCTCAGAAATCCCGATAAAGCGTTCTCGGAGTTAAACGAAAAGACGGTGTCCTATCTCTACGACGAGGGTGGAATAGCCTTGAAACACGTTATGACGGACTGCACCGCGCTTCTCTTCAACAACAAAAAGAACAGACTTCCCGGAGGTTCTGATATATACAACCGCGCGCTCGACGAGGATATACGCGCTTTCACAAAGGCTTACAACATACGCTTCAGCGCGCACAGAAATCCCGTTGTACCGAGATACAAGACGGCTATCGCTCCCAAAGGAACGGGAGTCGTTCGTATAAAGAGATACCTCACCAATCTGCTTGCGGAAAACCTTTTCTGCCGTTCTTACGATAGCGAGGAGGTAAAGACCGTTATAGCGTTTGAGGTGATGAGAGCCGAGGATATGGAGAGCAACGTAGGAAATCTCTACGTTCCGATACTTATATGCGCTGTCATCTGTCAGTTCCTTATGCCGGGAGTTCCTCACGTTCTTCTCAGCGAGGACGACGTAAATAACGCAGAAGCAATGCTTGACGAATACAGCCCCGACGAGATAAAGACTGTTCTTACGGCGGCATTTTCAAGACTTCCCTCTCAGAACAGTGAATATCACCGCAGAGTGTTTGAAAACGCTCTGCCCAACATAATAAACGCCGTTAAAAAGAATACTCTCAGAACTCTTGTGGCATATCTCCCGAAAAACGTCGGAAAGTCTCTCTGAGGCTTTGGGTATAACAAATGAACGAGCCTCAGTATAACGCCCAAGAGAAAAAGAGCCTTTTACAAACGCCAAGCGTTACCGTTCCTGACGGATACAACCCGTACAGAGACGATATTTCGCTGATAAAAGAAGTGGCAAGCGAAAATCCAGACGCCTTACTCGGCGTAAAGCCTTTACCAAACGAGGCCCCCGTCTCTCACTTCAACCGAATCAATTCGGAATGGCGTTTTTTGCGTAGCGAAGCCTTTAAAAAGTTAAAAAAGAGCGCGCTTTGGATGTCTCTTATGATACTTATGTATCTCGGCATCTATTACAGTATGAATATAATCGCGGGTATGCTGGTTTCGGTTTTACCGAACGATCCGTTAGTAGCTGCGTTTGCGAATAATATTTTCGGTCTCGCTATGTACGTATTTATTTTCCCTGCGATCATAATTACCGCGAACATAGGACACAGACACAAGACCTACACGTTTTTCGCCAAGCCTCAGGTATCGTCGGGCTTCACATTAAAATGGTGCGTGATCTCGCTCGGGCTGACTTACTTGGTATCCTTTGTATTTCAGTTTATATTCTCGGTGCTTGAAGCTCTCGGAATGTATATAAACGATCTTTCCTCGCCTGTTCCCGAGCATCCGCTTGGACTTGTGTTTTATTTTGTGACCGTGTCACTTCTCGCTCCGATATTAGAGGAGATACTGTTCAGAGGCGTATTTCTTACACACAACCTTAAATTCGGTTGCATGTTTGCCTCTGTCGTCACGGGAATATTTTTCGGGCTGATACATCAGAACCACGAGCAGATGTTTTATGCCGCGGTACTCGGAGTGGTTTTCGCCTATATGGACATTAAAGCCGGCTCTATTATCCCGTCTATCATCGCTCACGCTTCGGTAAATACGTTTTCTTTCATAATAACGCTCCTTCTTCATTTTACAAATTATAACGAGACTATGGCTGACCCTACGGTAAAGCTTGACGGTCCGGCGCCCGTACTGCTGCTGATAGGTCTGTTTGATTACGTAGTATATGCTCTTATATTGGTCTCGATAGTTCTTATTATAGTGGAATTTAATAAAAACCATTCCGCGCTTGTATTGCCAAAAGGAGATTCTGGGCTTACCGCTTCCGAAAAAGGACTTACCTTCTTCCTTTCTCCCACTATGATCGCTATCATATTGGTTCTTATAGGCTGTATAACGGTAGTATCATTTCTTCCACTTGAACAGATAATATCCGCTATAAGTTAACTTAAAACGGCTGTTGCAAAAGCAACAGCCGTTTTTCTTTTATATAGCCTTTACACTGGCCTTTCCGGCAACAAGTCCTTCGCCGCCAACGGTTATCTCGACCGCTCCTGCGTTTCCGGTCCTTACTATCGCTACCGCGCGTCCTTCATAAGCGTGACAAATGGGCATAGTATAATAATCCTTGCTCTTAGGATTGGCGCTGAATATTCCCATAAGCTCACCGCCGCTTACGATACAGTGAAGCTCGTTTTCGGCAAACGGGACTCTGTCACCGTTTTTATCCGTAAGAGTTATATCGAAATAGCACAGATCACGGTTATCGGCGCTTATCTCAGCTCTTTCAGCTACTACGTTTACCGTAGAGGCTGACATCTCACCCGTATGCAAAGACGCTTTGCCGCATTCCTTGCCATCCTTATAAAGAATAACCGAAAGAGTTCCCTTTTCATACGGAACGTCAACAGTGGCTATCGCCTTTTCGGGAACGGCGCGACCTACCTCTTTTCCATTCAAGAACCACACTGCCTCATCGGCAAGCGTATATACCTCCGTCTTTACGGGTTTGCCTATGTACTTATCCTCAAATGTCCAGCACTCGCTTACGTCATACCAATGCCAACCCGTACCCGAAAACCCTTCTCCGTAATGCTCGGGATGCGTTGTGAATATCTTTGGCTCTACCGTACAACCCTTCCATATCGCTTCCCTGAAATATGACTGCGGGCGGCGGTATCCGCACAGGTCGTAGTCTCCCTGATAACAGGCTATCCAATCATATCCCGCCACACTGATACCGGGAATAAAGCCGTCACGCGCCCAAAGATAACGCCCGGTACCGTTTTCACCGAGGTTATCGTAAGCCGTCCAGGTAAAGTCACCTATAACGTGACTGTTCTCCATTGTCGCCTTCCATGAATCGTAGAAGTTCATAACTACCGTCTCAGATCCCCAGATAACGCGTTTCGGGTAGAGCTTATGATCGTGAGCGTAACGCGGATAAAGATAGTTATATCCCGCTATATCGAGAGGCTCGATATATTTCTCTGTACGGGCAGCCCAGCTGCTTTCTATACTAAGTCCATCGCCTATGTCGTCGTAGCCGTCTCTCATATATTTTTTATATTCCTCCGGCTCGCCGTAATCAGCCTCGCTCCACATACCGCAAATTCCCGCGGTAACAAAGCGCGTGTTATCGTACTTTCTTATCTCGTCCGAGAGCTTACGCGACCATTCGTATCCGTCTGATCTGCCCGATCTTTCCAATATCTCATTACCGATAGAATAGCTTATGACGCTCGGATGGTTTCTGTCGCGCTTGACCATACGCTCAATATCCTTATCCCAGCATAAATCGAACCATAAATGATAGTCGCAGTCGCATTTCTTCATTCGCCACATATCGAATGCCTCGTCCATGATTATAACACCGAGCTTATCGCAAAGCTCCAACGTATTTATAGACGGAGGATTGTGCGCGCTTCTTATTGCGTTAAAGCCGACTGCTTTGAGCTGTTTTAGCCGTCTCTCGACGGCTGCCGGAAAGTCTGCCGCTCCAAGTACTCCGTGAGTATGGTGAACACATCCGCCGTGAAGCTTTAACGGTTTACCGTTAAGTAAAAATCCGTTCTCAGCATCCGCCGATATAGTTCTTATACCAAACGTCGTTTCGTCTGTATCCGTTACAGCTCCGTCAAGAGTTATATTCGAGAATATTTTATAAAGGTTAGGGTTTTCCGTATCCCAAAGCTTCGGAGAGGTTACCTTAAACACAAGCGCAGCTTCGGTCTTTTCTCCTTGCTTCACCGTCACCTCGGTGCTTTCCGTTGCCGCAGAAACACCGTTTTCGTCCTTTATTTCAGCCGAAAGAGTTATCCGCGCGTCCTTATCAGAGCTGATAACGTAGCTCGCTTTTACGGTAGCCTCGGCTTCATCTGCCCTTTCCGTGGTAACGAAAATGTCTCTCGGCTCTATTCTTACCTCGCCGCCCGTCCAAAGAAACACGTCACGGTAAAGTCCTCCGCCCGAGTACCAACGGGTAGATGGCTGTATCGCGGTAACGGACACAAGCAGCTTATTGGTAAGCCCAGGACGCATCTTCTCCGTAAGGTCGGTAAGAAACGGTGTATAGCCGTGGTGATGTATATTAAGCAGATGCTCGTTGAACGTTACCTCCGTCTGCATATAAGCTCCGTCTATGTCAAGTATAATGTGTCCTGCGTCCTGCGGTATATCGAGAAATTTAAGGTATCTTCTTTTTCCGCCCTGAAAGAATCCGTTATAGCCTCCTCCGGGGGCTTTCGGATCTCTTGGTAACGAGATAGAAAAATCGTGCGGAAGGTCAATATTTTTCTGCTCCGTCACATCTGACGCGAGAAGCGTCCAGTCCTTTGAAATACATACTCTTTTCATAATGTTCTCCTTGTAAGTTATTTTACAATATAATTATATTACATTTCTTAGCCGTTGTCAATATTACAATATTGATAACGTATAACGATATTGACAATATTTTTTATAACATTTCATAAACATTTCCTAAATAAAACAGCAAGAGACGGTCGGTATAATACAGTCATAAAATAAATCAGAAACGGAGATTATTATTATAAACAAAAACGACCAGCAGGTTATGGCAGAGAAGATCCGCACACAGTATATGGAAAAAGAGTCCACGGAGCTTGACGAGCTTCGCGCGCTCGACACGAAGGTAAAGCGTCCCGCAAACATATTTTCCTATGTTTTCGGAAGCGTTTCCGCTATAATCATGGGTTCGGGAATGAGCCTCGTTATGACAGATATAGGCGCGACCATAGGACTTACAAACGCGATGGTCCCCGGCATCATAATAGGTGTTGTCGGTCTTGCGCTCGCACTCGTAAATTATCCGATACACAAGCGTATCCTTAACGCTCGCAAGAAAAAATACGGTGCTGAGATACTTGCGCTCAGCGAAAAAATAATGAATAACTAATAAAAGGAGAGAAAACAATGGGAGTTAAAAAGTTTTTTAGTGATGCATTCGCAGATATGAAGGAGAGCGCAAAGGCACAGCACGAGGTCGATAAGGCTAATTTCGCGGCAACCAAGGCAGAATCCAAGGCACAGTGGGAGGAAGCAAAGGCAATGGGAGACCCCAAAAGACGTAAAGCCGTAATGCAGGCTGAAAGAGATAAGCAGATAGATAAGGCAAACGAAAGAAAAGCGGCAGCCGAGGCTCGTATAGAAGCCGTAAAGAAAAACTAATACCTAAAACAAGGCAACACCTCGGTGTTGCCTTAATTCTTATAAAAATAGCAAAACGCAAACAAAACTTTAACATTTCCGTGTTATAATAACTTATAAAATCAAAAATCCCCCTTGGAGGATAAAAATATGTTCAAAATTTTAATTGTTGAGGATGACCGAGATCTGAACCGTTCCGTATGTTCTTTTCTGAATAACAGCGGATATGAAGCGGTCGGTTGTCTTGACGCGGAAAGCGCCTACGACGAGATGTATAAGACCACCTTCGACTGTATCGTGTCGGATATTATGATGCCCAACATCGACGGCTTCGAGTTCGCCAAGACCGTGCGATCCCTCAACAATGATATTCCGATCTTGTTTATGACCGCCCGTGATGATTTCGCGTCCAAGCAGAGAGGCTTCCGCATCGGTATTGACGATTATATGACCAAGCCCATTGATCTTGACGAGCTGTTTTTACGTATCGGCGCGCTTCTTCGACGTTCAAAAATTGCGTCAAGCCGCCGCATTGAGGTTGGTGATTTCGTAATGGATGCAGACGAGCGCTCCGCTATCCTGAACGGTAAGGAAATATCTCTCACAGCAAGAGAATTTGACCTTCTTTACAAGCTTCTCTCCTATCCGAAAAAGACGTTTACCCGCATGCAGTTGATGGACGAATTCTGGGACGTGGACACGCAAACAAGCACGAGAACGGTTGACGTATATATGACCAAGCTCCGCGCAAAGCTCGCGGATTGTAATTCCTTTGAAATACAGACCGTTCACGGTCTTGGCTACAAGGCGGTGATCAAGTGAAACGGATATTAAGCACTATAAGTAATTTCTTTATATTCTTTATGCTCGCCGCATTCGTAACCACCTGCTGTATTACGCTATTCATCTCCACGTTACAGACTTCTGTCGGCAGAGATTTTACACAGAGCGAAATCACGCTTGCCGCAAAGATCACTATGCTAAACGTAATACTTTTGAGTATCGGTATGGCGGTAGTCGATTACGTTCGCCGCAAGTTCACGGTAGAGCTACCGGTAAAACGAATTACCGATGCCACCTCTAAAATGATCGAGGGCGATTTCAGCGTTCGCATTGAGCCTACCGCAAAATTTGCTACCGATGACAGCTTTAATGAAATTATAGATTGTTTCAATAAGATGGCATCAGAGCTTTCGGGCGTGGAAACTCTACGTACCGATTTTATTGCCAACGTTTCTCACGAGATGAAAACCCCTCTTGCCGTGATGCAGAATTACGGAACACTTCTGCAAGCCCCCGACCTCTCAGAGGAAAAGCGTATAGAATACGCAAAGGCAATTACCGATGCTTCGCACCGTCTTGCCGATATGATTACTAATATTTTGAAGCTCAACCGACTTGAAAATCAGCAGATCTACCCTAATCCCTCTACGTTTGATCTCGGAGAACAGCTTTGCGAAAGCCTTTTGCAGTATGAAAGCACGTGGGAGCGAAAGAATATCGAAATTGAAACCGATATTGCGGAAAATGTGATGGTATCCGCCGATGCCGAGCTTCTCTCGCTCGTGTGGAACAACCTTTTCTCCAACGCCTTCAAGTTTACCGATGAAGGTGGAAGGGTTACTCTTACGCTTACGGCAGAGGGCGAATACGCTACCGTAAAAATTGCCGACACGGGATGCGGAATGAGTGCCGAGGTTGGAGCGCACATTTTCGAAAAGTTCTATCAAGGTGACACCTCTCACTCAACCCAGGGAAACGGACTTGGTCTTGCGCTCGTCAAGCGCGTGGTTGACATTATGCAAGGCGAGATCGGCGTAGAGAGTGCTGTTGGTGTCGGAACGACCTTTACGGTCAAGATCAGGAGGGCTGAATATGGACCCAAAGAAGCTCGGTAAAGCCTTACTGTTCCCTCATATAGCGATTATGATCGTTCTCGTTCCCATTGCCACAGTATTCCTCATAGGTTCTATGATTTTTATAGGAACGAATTCGCCGATCACCATCGTTTCATACGTTCTTTCCGCATACACATTGACCGTTTGGTGCTTCAAGATCCCAAATATTATTAAATTTTTCAAAGCATTCAAGCACGAAAACAAGTACGTGGGGAAATGGCTCAGCGATCCGCGCCTTCGCATAAACGTATCACTCTATGGCTCGCTCCTTTGGAACGTTGCTTATGCGCTGTTACAGCTATGGCTCGGCTTCTATCACCGTACCTTTGGGTTCTGTTCACTCGGTGCGTATTACATCTGTCTTGCCGTTATGCGCTTCTTTTTAGTTAACCATACAAGAAAGTATGCGCCGGGCGAGAAAATGCAAAGCGAGCTGTTAAAATACCGCGCTTGCGGTTGGGTATTCCTTTTGATGAACTTAGCCTTGGCTCTTATCATCTTCTTTATGATCTATTGGAACAGAACCTTTTCGCATCACATGATCACAGCTATCGCGATGGCGGCATATACCTTTATCGCGTTTGCGGTAGCTATCGTAAATATCATAAAATATAAAAAATACAACAGTCCCGTTTTTTCGGCTTCCAAATCAATCAGCCTTGCCGCGGCTTGCGTCTCCATGCTGACACTTACTTCGACGATGCTAACTACCTTTAACGACGGAACAATGGATGTTCTCTCTAAGAAGATCATGCTTGGCGTTGTTGGCTTTGCCGTTTCCGGCGTAGTAGTTGTTATGGCAATTCACATGATCGTGCAAAGCACAAAGAAATTAAAACAATTAAATACAGAGGTACAATATGAAAGACAACAATAACCAACAAAGCGGTTTCTCCTACACATATTCCGCAAAGGAGCAGGCAGAGCTGAAAAAGATCCGTGAAAAATACACCTCTCCTACAAAGTCAGAGGACAAAATGGCGCGTCTGCGCCGTTTGGATGCGAGCGTTACACAAACGGCACAGGCAGTCGCTCTCGTTTTCGGTGTTATCGGCGCGCTCATTCTCGGATTTGGAATGAGCCTTTGTATGACCGAAATTGGAGAATTTATCGGAGCTAACAAAACTATTTCTATGGTAATCGGTATTATCATCGGTGTGATAGGCGGAGTTCTTGCCAGCTTTGCGTACCCTGTATATAACGCAATAATAAAGCATAAGCGCAAAAAGCTTGCTCCCGAAATTATACGTCTTACCGACGAGCTTTTAAAGTAAAGCAATAGGTTGACATTTCATCAAATATATGGTATAATTTGTTTGATATCGACGAACTTAACCGAAAATCAAAAAATTTAGAAGATGACGAGTACAAATTATGAAAATTAAAACGCGCGAGTTATCCTATGATGAGGTTTTAAAGCTACCTCGTTTAAAGCACAAAAAACCGCTTAAACCCAGTCGCTTCCTTGCCACCGTCGTTCGCATCGTCTCCGCGCCGACACTGAGAAAGACAAAATTTTCGTACACCACGGAGCGCATGGAGCTTGTCGGTAAGCAGCCTTGTCTTATTTTGATGAATCATTCGAGCTTTACAGATATGAAGCTTGCTTTCGGAATTTTTTATCCGAGAAGATTGGGGATAGTTACATCCGTTGACGCAATGTCAGGCATATTAGGTAAGCTTATGCGTCTGCTCGGTTGTACGCCGACACATAAGTACGTTTCTGATATTTCGCTGATCCACGATATAAAATATATGCTCAAAGAAAACAAGACGAGCGTGCTTATGTATCCCGAAGCAGGATATTCCTTTGACGGACGCACTACAACGCTTCCAAGAGGGCTTGGCGTTTTAATGAAACGCTTGGGCGTTCCCGTTGTAACTGTTATCACCCAAGGTGCTTTTCATCGTGATCCGCTTTACAATATGCTCCAAATCCGTGACGTTAAGGTCAGTGCCCACGTTAAGTGCATCGCGACGGCAGACGAGATAAAGGAAAAATCCGTTGAAGAGCTTGATGCTCTGTTAGACGAAGCCTTTGCTTTTGATAATTTCGCCTGGCAGAGAGATAATAAAATATCGATTGACGTTCCTTTTCGTGCTGATGGCTTACATAGAATTCTGTACAAATGCCCTCATTGCAATAAAGAAAACCAAATGGAAGGTAAAGGGATACATTTAGTCTGTCATTCCTGTAACAAACGTTGGGAGATGGATGAGCACGGTCAGCTTACCGCTATCGATGCTGAAACGGAGTATTCCCATATCCCCGATTGGTACTCCTGGCAAAGAGAGTGCGTTCGCGCCGAGCTCGAAAACGGTACTTATCTTTTGGATGCTGACGTGGATATTGCCGTCCAAGTCAACCTTAACGGTATTTGCAAGATAGGCAAAGGACATCTTACGCACGATCTTAACGGCTTCCATTTGACCGGAGCAGATGGAAAGCTTGATTACAAGCAGTCCCCTGTTTTCTCCCATACACTATACTCCGATTATTATTGGTATGAGATCGGTGACGTGATCGGTATAGGTGATAATGAATTATCTTATTTCTGTTTTACGCCCGAAAACGTTTCCGTCACCAAGGCACGACTTGCAACGGAAGAGCTTTATAAAATAAAAAAGCTCAGACGACAACCAGTCGCCTCTTCGACAGAAAAGTAAACTAAAAAACAAAAAGGACTATGCCTAGGCATAGTCCTTTAATGTTTTTATTACTTATCGTCTTCCTCGGTGTAATCCTCGTACTCGAAGTCGTCATCGTCCTCGTCGTCAAATTCGAAGTCGTCATCCTCGTCACCGCAATAATCGCAGTCACAATCGCAATCGTAAACGTATTCTTCGAGGTCTCCGAGATCTGCGTCAAGCTCCTCAACGTAATCTCTGAGCTTGATATTCTCCTCAGTAAGAGCGTTGTTGGCGGCTGCGAGCTCTTCAAGTACCTCTACCATCTTAACGAGTATCTTATTCTCGTTTTCGGTGGTATCAAGCTCCATACCCTCCATAAGTCCCTTGATATATGCGACCTTTTCAGATGTTTTCATCTTTATATACCGTTCCTTTCTTTTTATACGCCGTTTTCCGTCAGAAAGACGGCGCGGTATGGGTAATTACGCTCTTTCGAGGTAATCTCCCGTTCTTGTATCAACTCTGATCTTAGTTCCGATGTCTATGAAGAGCGGAACCTTTATGGTAGCTCCGGTTTCAAGCGTAGCGGGCTTGGTAGTTCCGGTAGCGGTATCGCCCTTGAATCCAGGCTCTGTATCGGTTACTTCAAGCTCAACGAACGTAGGAGCCTCAACAGCAAAAACGTTTCCTTTGTAGGACATTACCTTACACATCATCTCTTCCTTAACGAACTTGAAGCCAT
The DNA here is from genome assembly GCA_045658525.1 of Eubacteriales bacterium. Lineage (GTDB taxonomy): Bacteria > Bacillota > Clostridia > Oscillospirales > CAG-272 > SIG673. Next base: position 498 of record JAZOVD010000067.1, on the reverse strand, counting down.
CGCTGAGAACGTCAGAGTTAAGAGGAAGCATATCGAAGCTCTCCATATCCATAAAGTAATAAAGATCGCCGTCGGTGTAGCTGTACTGCATTTCCTTTCTCTCAACGTAAGCCGTCTCGAATTTATCGGTGGGGTTGAAGGTTCTTTCAACTACGGAACCGGTTATAACGTTCTTACACTTGGTACGAACGAACGCCGCGCCTTTTCCGGGCTTTACGAGCTGGAATTCAACTACCTGAAGAACGTTTCCGTCCATTTCAAAGGTAACTCCGTTTCTGAAATCTCCTGCTGTGATAGATCCTGCCATGTTTATATCCTCCAAAATTAGTATTACTGATAAGTCGTGTTTGCAATACACAATAAGATACAGTTATTTTACTACATTTTTTCTCTTATTGCAATACCTTTTTCAAAATTTATGTTATTATTTTAAATTTTTTTACATTTTTTCTCTATTTACTCTTGAAAATTATCTTTAAGTATAGTATAATAAACTGT
>JAZOVD010000066.1:0-17292 GCA_045658525.1 Eubacteriales bacterium | reverse complement strand
CCATTCATAGTTCTCGCCGTTTGCGGCTTCCTCGAGGTTCTTAGCCGTATCGCCTATGCCTTTAAGCTCTTTGAGCCAAAGCTTAGCGTGTTCCTTTTCGTTATCGGCTGTTTTGAGGAAAAGAGCCGAGATCTGCTCGTAACCTTCTTTCTTAGCTACCGAAGCAAAATAGGTGTACTTGTTTCTCGCCTGCGATTCTCCCGCAAACGCCGCTTCAAGGTTCTTTTCGGTCTGTGTACCCGCGTATTTGTTCTCTGCCATTTTATTTTCCTCCTGAAAATTAAATTTAATTACTTTATCGGTTCAAAATCGGACGCTCCGTGCTTACAAAGGGGACAAATGAAGTCCTCGGGAAGCGTTTCGCCCTCGTATATATATCCGCATATCTTGCAGACGTATCCCTTTTTGCCCTCGGTCTGAGGCTTGGGCTTTACGTTATTCTGATAATACGTATATGTCATAGTCTCTCTGTCTGAAAGTACTCTTGCTTCCGTTATAGAGCAGACGAACATACCGTGCGTATCAAGGTCTATATACTGCTCTACTTTAAGAGACATAAACGAGTTTATATATCTCGGAAGGAATACAAGTCCGTTATCAGAACGAAGCGGAGTGCAGTTCGCGAATTTATCTACGTTTCTTCCGCTTACAAATCCGAATTTCTCAAATACAGAAAAAGGCGCGTCAACACTAAGGCAGTTTATATTCATAAGCCCCGTCTGCTTTATGATATGGTGCGAATAACTGTCCTTATTTATAGTTACCGCTATTCTGTTAGGTGTGTTCGTGATCTGAGTAACGGTATTTACTATAAGACCGTTATCCTTTTTACCGTCGTTCGACGTTACAACATACAGACCGTATCCGATATTAAAGAGCGCGGCAAGGTCGTTCTTGTTCGCGGTTGAATCCTGCTGAGCAAGATAATCCTTGCAAAGCTCCTCGGAAAGAGCGTTGAGCTGCTTTGAGCTTTCCTCATTAAGCGCGGAAAGTATCTTGACCGTATTATCCGCGAACGTAAGATTTTTGCATTTTTCAAGCATTCCCCTCATTACCTTGGCGGCAAGAGGCGCCCAGCTTCCGTTCTCCATAAGAGCCACGGTTCTGTTACTGAAATTACGCTCCGTAAGATGATTTATGAACTCACGCATAAACGGGAATATCTCAGCATTATAGGTAGTTGTCGCGAGCACGAGCTTACTGTATCTGAACGCGTCCTCGACAGCCTCCGCCATATCGCATCTCGCAAGATCGTTTACCACTACCTTCGGGCAACCGTTTAATTTCAGCTTTTCCGCGAGCTGCATCACCGCTTTTTTCGTGTTTCCGTAAACGGAAGTATAAGCGATAACTATTCCCTCTTCCTCGGGCTGATAGCTTGACCAGGTATTATAGAGATCCAAATAATAACCGAGATTTTCAGTAAGCACGGGACCGTGGAGAGGACATATTTTCTGAATATCCAGACCAGATGCTTTTTTAAGCAGGTTCTGGACCTGAGTTCCGTACTTACCAACGATACCGAAATAATAACGTCTCGCCTCGCAAGCCCAGTCCTCATCCGCGTCTATCGCGCCGAATTTACCGAATCCGTCCGCCGAAAACAGCACCTTATCCGTGCTGTCGTAGGTTACTATTACCTCGGGCCAGTGAACCATAGGAGCGGTAACGAAATTCAAAACGTGCTTACCGAGGGTAAGCGTATCGCCCTCGCCCACAAGTATCTGGTTTTCAACGAAATCAGTACCGAAAAAGTTCTTCATCATAGCAAAAGCCTTAGAGGAAGAAACTATCTTAGCCTCGGGATAAGCCTTGACGAAGTTCATAATGTTAGCCGAGTGATCCGGCTCCATGTGCTGAACTATAAGGTAATCCGGCACTCTGCCTCCGAGCGTATCGCGGATATTGTCAAGCCACTCGTGCGTGAAACTTGCGTCAACGGTATCCATAATAGCTATTTTTTCGTCGATTATAGCGTAAGAGTTATACGACATTCCGTTCGGAACTACGTACTGACCCTCAAAAAGGTCTATTTTTCTGTCATTTACTCCAATATACCTAATATCATTTGTGACCGTCATATTTAATACCTCTGCAAATTTTTGTCTTTATGGTGATTATATCATATATCAGAAAAATTTTCAACACATTATTGTAAAATCTTAATTATATTTTTACCGTCCCGTTCACAATTATGCAAAAATAAACGGAGGTTCATCACCTCCGTTTATTTTTATTCAAAAACGACCTTAACCGTTTCTTTCGCGCGAACGTGTATATTCTTAAAATCACAAAGATTCTTGTGCGGAATATACTCAAATCTTAAAACAGTATAATCCGTATCGTAATCTCCCCTGTTATGCACCAATACCGTCTTTTCATCAACGTTCTCTTCCTCTATTTCAGAGTACGTAAGACCGTGACCGAATTCGTAAACACATTCTCCCTTAAAGAACTTATACGTGCGGTTTTCCATACTGTAATCATCAAATGGTGGAAGATCGTCAGTTGATCTGTAAAAGCTTACGGGAAGTCTCGCGCTCGGTGACACCTTGCCTGAAAGTATGTCGGCAAGGGCGTTACCGCCCTCCGCTCCGGGATAGAAGCACTGAATGACTGCGTTGCAGTTATCGTTTGCGTAAGAGAGGTTGACGCAGCTTCCGCTGACGTTTACGAACACCGTCGGTTTTCCGAGAGCGACTATCTTTTCAATAAGCTCCTTCTGTACTCTCGGAAGCTCTATATCGACCTTATCACCGCTCAGCGTACCGTTGTACGCATCACCCTCCTCGCCTTCAAGCGAAGGATCGAGTCCCATACACAAAACGACCACATCAGCCTTTTGGGCGGCGATAATCGCCTCGTTCGTTGGCTGCTCCGCCCACTCTCCTGCCGTATCATTATACAGGTGACAGCCTCTCGCGTATATGACCTTACCCCCAAACGCGTCCTGAATACCTCTGAGCAACGTCGTATATCTCGACGGAGTACCGTTATAATTTCCGAGCAAAACGTTTTTACTGTCGGCATTTGGTCCTATTACGGCTACCGTCTTTTTATCCTTCAATGGAAGTATGCCGTCGTTTTTAAGCAGGACCATACTCTTTTGCGCCATTTTTCTGTTAAGCGCGGTATGCTTTTCACATTCGACGACGTCATACGGTATGTTATCATACTCGCAGTCATCGTCAAACATACCGAGCCTGAAACGGGCTTCAAACAGCTTTTCCACTGCTTTCGTTACCGTTTCCTCCGAAACGAGTCCCTTCTCTACCGCCTCGCTCAACCAATGGTACGCTTTTCCGCAGTTGAGCTGACAACCGCTGTTTACCGCAAGCGCGGAGCTTTCCGCGGCATTTGCGGTAAGCTTATGATGCTCGTGTATATCAAGTATAGCTCCGCAGTCGGAAACAACGTACCCCTTAAATCCAAACTCCCCGTACAGAATATCCGTAAGCAGTCTTTTGCTTCCGCAGCACGGCTCTCCGTTTACACGGTTGTACGCTCCCATAACAGCGGACGGATCTGCGTTATCTATGCAGTATTTAAATGCCCAAAGATATGTTTCATAAAGATCCTTATCGTTTATCTTGGCATCAAAACGGTGTCTTGCGTTTTCAGGACCGCTATGAACGGCGTAATGCTTTATCGTTGCATCTACCTTGCGATATTTGCCGTTTCCCTGCAAGCCTTTTATAAAAGCGACTCCCATTCGTCCCGTGAGATACGGATCCTCTCCGTAGGTCTCGTGCCCCCTCCCCCAACGCGGATCGCGGAATATATTTATATTCGGAGACCAGAACGTAAGTCCCTGATATATATCTGTGTGACCGAATTTCTTATACTCGTTGTATTTTGCTCTCGCCTCGTCCGATATAGCCGTCGCTACCTCGTACATAAGCTCGGTATCAAAGCTCGACGCAATTCCGATAGCCTGCGGAAACACCGTTGCCGCCCCTGCTCTTGCGACACCGTGCAGACACTCGTTCCACCAGTTATATGACGGGATCCCCAATCTTTCGATAGCAGGCGCATTATAACGCATCTGAGTTAGTTTTTCGTCGAGCGTCATTTTTGAGACAAGCTCTTTTGCTCTTTCCGCAAAATTCATAGAAGTTATCCTCCTTATAAACTGTTTAAAGACTTGAAATCCGCTCTGAGCGAGGGATACAAGCTTTTATATATACCGTAAACCTTTCGTATCCTACGTGCTTATCTATCTCAACGCATTCGGCTTCCGTTCTTCGGTCACACCAAAGTATAGCGTTTCTTATTACTCTGTTTTCACCGTTAAGCGTTACACAGACCGCGTTCCACCAATCCTCGGGTCTTTGCTCCGCGCTTGATTAGGCTATTTGGTTGCCGCATACGACAAAAAGGACGCTTATAGTACCCGACGTACCTATATCTATACCTATCAGATATTTCATACCACCACCTTAACAACCGAACATTATTCCGTTAACTACGCTTTCAAGATACTCCTGTCTGCCGCTTATATTGCTCTTTACGTCTCCCATTTCAAGCGCGTACGCTTCAAGCTCCTCGATGGTAGCCGTTCCGTCAATTATCTTTTTACCTATTCCCGTCTTATAGCTGGAATAACGCTCGCGGACAAAATCGTCTATCCTGCCGTCCTCTATCAGCTTATACGCTATTCTGAGCCCAAGAGCGAAAGCGTCCATTCCCGTTATGTACGAAAGGAATATATCCTCTGGGTCGTTTGAGCCGCGGCGTGTTTTTGCGTCAAAATTAAGTCCGCCCTTGGTAAATCCGCCCGCCTTGATGACCTCGTACATACATAATGCCGTCTCATATACGTTGCTCGGGAACTGGTCGGTATCCCAACCGAGAAGCATATCCCCTTGGTTTGCGTCTATTGAGCCGAATGCTCCGTTATCTCTCGCAACTCTGAGCTCGTGCTGGAAATTATGTCCCGCAAGCGTTGCGTGGTTTGCTTCTATGTTGAGCTTGAAATCCTTATCAAGCCCGTACTTTCTCAAAAACGCCAGCACCGTCGCGGCATCGAAATCGTACTGATGCTTCGTCGGCTCCTTCGGCTTCGGCTCAATATAAAAGTCACCCTTAAATCCTATGCTTCTCGCGTAATCCACCGCCATACGCATAAGACGTGCCATATTATCCTGTTCAAGTCCCATATCGGTATTGAGGAGCGTTTCATAGCCCTCGCGGCCGCCCCAGAAAACGTATCCCTCTCCGTCCAACGCGACGGTTATCTCTATCGCCTTTTTGATCTGAGCGGCGGCAAACGCGAAAACATCGGCGTTCGGTGCAGTTCCCGCACCGTGCATATAACGCTTATTTCCAAAGCAGTTAGCGGTTCCCCAAAGAAGCTTTTTGTTATATTTCGCCATAAGTTGCTTTAATTCATTCGAGATTACGTCAAGTCTTGCGTTACTTTCAGCAAGAGTCGATCCCTCGGGGGCTATATCCCTGTCGTGGAAGCAGAAGTAATCTATATCCAGCTTATCCATAAGCTCGAATGCCGCGCGGGCTTTATTCACCGCGCTTTCCATAGGATCTGATGCCCCGTAGCTCTTATCCGACGTTCCCGCGCCAAACATATCCGTTCCCTCAGCGCACATAGTATGCCAGTACGACATAGCAAAGCGAAGCTGCTCGCGCATAGTTTTCCCGCCTATGACATCATCAGGGTTATAAAATTTAAACGAAAAAGGATCCTTTGAGTCTTTGCCCTTATATTCTATCTTCTTTATTCCCTGAAAAAACTCCATTTTTATACCTTTCTGTTTTAAAGAGATATTTCGTCCATAATCCTACGTTCCTCTTCGGAAAAAGAGGTGTTTTTCAACATAGCTATGTTTTCTATTATCTGCTCAGGCTTTGAAGCGCCTATAAGAACACTCGTTACCGCCTTGTGAGAATACACCCAACTAAGTGCCATCTGCGCAAGAGACTGACCTCGACTATTTGCTATCTCATTTAGCTTTGATATTTTTTGAAGCTTTTCCTCGGTAAGAGATCTTTCGTTAAGGAATCTGCCGTCTGTACGCACGCGGCTATCATTCGGAATACCGTTAAGATAACGGTTCGTAAGAAGTCCCTGCGCAAGAGGACTGTATATTATCATTCCCTTTTTCTTTTCAAGTGCCGCGTCAAGTATTCCGTTCTTCTCAGCGCCTCTGTCAAAAATAGAATACCTGTTCTGATTTATCACAAACGGACAGTGAAGCTCGTTCAGTATCTCCGCTGCCTTTTTCATTGTTTCGCCGTCATAGTTTGAAAGTCCCGCGTAGAGTGCCTTTCCGCTTTTTACCGCAGTATCAAGCGCCCACATAGTTTCATAAAGCGGAGTATCGGGGTCCATTCTGTGATGGTAGAATATATCGACGTATTCCAGACCCATTCTTTTAAGGCTTTGGTCAAGGCTCGCTATGAGATACTTTCTGCTTCCAAGATCTCCGTAAGGGCCTTCCCACATATAGTAGCCCGCCTTGGTGCTTATTATCATCTGGTCGCGGTACGCCTTCATATGACCGTTCAGTATCTTTCCGAAATTGGTCTCCGCGCTACCCGCGCTCGGGCCGTAGTTATTAGCAAGGTCGAAATGGGTTATCCCGTTGTCGAACGCCGTAAAACACATATTACACATATTTTCAAAATCGGCATTATCTCCGAAGTTATGCCAAAGTCCAAGTGAGACCGCGGGAAGCTTCAATCCGCTCTCACCGCATTTTCTGTATTCCATACCGGAATACCTTCCGCCATTTGCGATATAATCCATATCAAAATATCCTTTCTTCGTAATATTTCGGTTTATAACTATATTTTACCGAAACACGCTTGACTTTTCACGCCGTTTATAGTATGATCAATAGACAATATTTAGTTTTTGTAAAGGAATAAAGCGTTATGTTTTATCAACCCCAGCATTTACTGAATTTAAACGGAGTTAAATGTGAATCGGGCTTTGATTTCAGTTTTCCGTCTCATTTACACGAAAGCTTTGAGCTTATAACCGTAACAGACGGAGAAATGCTCGTTACAGTGGACAAAATTCAGTATATATTAAAGCAGGGAGACGCTCTGCTCGTATTTCCGAATCAAGTACACGAATTGCATACCGAGACACACAGCAGTCATTTTTTATGTATATTTTCACCCAAGCTCGTGCAGGCATACAGCAAGGTCTTTCTTTCGTATCTTCCGCAAAGTAACCTTTTCCGCCCCGACAGCTTTTATCTGACAAAGCTGATGACAAGCGATATATCCGAAAGTATAATAAGTACCAAGGGACTTCTGTACGCTTTATGCTCGGAATTTGATAAACAGGCAACGTACAAGGAAAAAAACATCAAAAACGACGAGCTTCTGTCAAAGATATTCACGTTCGTTGAAGAAAACTACAATAAAGACTGCTCTCTTATCGCTCTTTCGGCTCATACCTCTTATCATTACGTATATCTTTCAAAATATTTCAAGCAATGCGTTGGAATATCCTTTACCGATTACGTTAACCGTTACCGCATAAACGAGGCTTGCTACATACTGCAAAACACCTCTCAGACTATTCTCAAAACCGCCTACGAATGCGGCTTTGACTCACTTCGCAGCTTCAACAGAAATTTCAAAAGCATTCTCGGTATAACTCCAAGCGAATATCAGTCACGTTTCTGAAAAGAAAAACTGCCGCAAAAAAATGCGGCAGCTTTATTTTATCTTAGCCTCTGTTGAGTATGAGCTTTGTAAGCTCGACAGGCTCAACTATCTTGTCACCCTTGTAAACACGCATATTGCCCGAAGCTATCTCATCAATGAGTATTACCTCACCGTTGTTATATCCGAACTCAAACTTAATATCCCAAAGGTCAAGACCTATGGTTTTGAGATCGTCAGCGACTATCTTCGTTATTTTAAGTGTCTGATCCTTCATGCTCTCGAACATAGCGGGGCTCATAACTCCGAGAGCGGCAAGTCCCTCACCGGTTACCAGCGGATCGCCCTTTTCGTCGTTTTTGAAGGTGCACTCAACGTATCCCCCTTCAAGAACGGTTCCGTTCTCTATATACTCACCGTATCTGCGGATAAAGCTTCCGGTAGCAACAAGACGGCATATTACTTCAAGACCGTGACCGAATACGGTTGCGGGAAGGACCTCCATAGTTGCGTTTTCAACGTCCGCGCTTACGTAATGGGTCTTTATGCCAGCCTTCTTCAAAAGCTCAAAATAATATACGGACGTTTGAAGGTTAGCCTTACCTATGCCCTCAATAGTAAGTCCGACCGTATTTTCACCGGGATCGAAAACTCCGTCCTTACCCGTGCAGTCATCCTTGAACTTCAACATTACGTTGCCGTTATCAAGACCGTAAACATCCTTTGTTTTTCCCTCATAGATCTTCTTCATTGCTACTACTCCTTTGCACACCCGTGCTTTATAAATTTGACGTAGTTATTATACCACGTTTTTTATAATTTGTCAATATTTTCTTTTAAGAGGGCAGTATTTTTTTATTTCCCGAAACCGCACGGTAAAAGCGCATATTTAACCTTTTATAAAACGGTAATATTCAATATTTTTCTAAATATCAGTTATGACAGTATATTTTCTGTTTATTGTCAAAAGAAAATATACTAAGCACTTTCCCATCAAGCTCTTCTTTTCGCATATCCACGCTGCTTATGGCTCTGTTTTCGTAGGTCGTGTAATAATACATTCCTTTTTCCGCGTTACAGCAAGAGGTATATACGGTCTTTTCCAACTCCCCGTTTTCAAGCACTACGCAGCCCTTGACCTGCTCTACCGTACCAAGTATATGGAAGAACCTGCTCACACTTTCCTCCTCGCTGTCATCGGAGACCGAGTTAAGCTTAGTAAAGACCGTTCGTATATATCTTGACTGCGACGAAACGTCGCCCGGAAGTCCTATCGCTCCCATACCTCTGCTATATTTGTCAAGCTCCGCTTTTTCTGAAAATGTGTTGCTCGGCTCTTTTGGGGTCAGATTACGGTAATTATTGAGCGCAAATACCTGTTTATCAAACGTCGGATTGTTCGTAAGCACTCCGTAAGGGTCGTCATAGACCTTTATACCGTCTCTCATAGGTTCAACTATAAGACTCTGCTCTCCGTCAGAAATCATCCAATGTAACGGTGTCGTGGGAAGCTCGGGACTGAAATTAAGCGAAACTATATTTATTTTTTCAAGACTATTTCTTGCCTCACGTACATTTGAACATCTACCGAGAATATACGGAATAAGCTCAAACGGTGCTATATTGACTGCTTCCTCTGCTTTACCGCCGTAAAACGCATTTCCGGGGAAATTCAGTCCAGCCATACAAAGTCCGTTTTCGTTTACCGCGTCGTAATAAAGCGGATAACCGTCAACCACCGCTGAAACTCCTATGATAGCCAGATGCTCATCATAACCGTCTGTCATACGGAATTTTAGCGGAAATCGCCTCGGTGTCACGGTTATTTTCTCTCCATACGAGCATTCAAGGTCGAGAGTCCTTCCAAAATAATGGTCTTTTGTTTTTAAGCTCAGTGCTGTACACATAAAAAAGCTCCTTTTCAGAAATATACCTAAGTATTTCCAAAAAAGAGCTTTTTAACTCATTTGACTTATATCTTTATTACACCAAACGCTCCGAGAACAGAAGAAACAAGGATAAGAAGTATGAACACGGGTGCTACGTAACGTATCATAACGTTAAACATCTTCTTTTCCGTGAATTTTCCCGAAATCTCAACCTCGTCGATAATCGCTTTGGGTTTAAGGAAGTAACCTATAAATATCGAGGTAATAAATGCTACTATCGGCATTATCACGCTGTTACTCATAAAGTCAAAGAAGTCGAGGAACTGCATTCCGAGTATTCTGACCTCGCTCCATACGCTGTAACCAAGCGATGAGGGTACACCGAGCAGGAGACTTATTCCGAAAACGACAACACAGGCGAGCTTACGGTTCAGCTTCAATTTATCGATAAATATCGAAACCACAGTTTCCATAAGTGATATAGACGAGGTAAGAGCCGCGAGTATTACCATAAAGAAGAATATCGCGCCTATTACAGTACCGCCGGGCATAGCGGCGAATATCTTAGGCAGGGTAACGAACATAAGACCGGGGCCTTGTCCGAGCGCGCTCTCATCACCGCCTGAAAAGGAGAATACCGCGGGTATTATCATAAGTCCAGCGAGGAACGCTATACCCGTATCGAATATCTCTATCTGCTTTGCCGATCCCGTGATACTCACGTCCTTTTTCATATAAGAACCGAAGGTTATCATTATACCCATTGCAAGGGACATAGAATAGAAAAGCTGTCCCATAGCCGCAACTACGGTCATTATTGAAAACTTAGAAAAATCGGGTTTTAAATAGTAGATAACACCATTGATCGCTCCGGGCATGGCGATTATAGTATAGATAGCGATAAATACCGTAAGCACAACAAGCACAGGCATCATCACCTTACTTACCTTTTCTATACCCTTTTCAACACCGAGTATAACTACAACGGCAGTAACGGCAATAAATAATAAAAACCAAAGAAGCGGCTGACCTACCGAGCCTATATAAGAGCCAAAGTAATTATCCGTAGCCATATTACCCGCCTCACCCGTGATAAAGCCTACAAAATACTTAACTACCCATCCGCCTATTACAGAATAATACGGCAGTATTATGATCGGCACGAGTGCCGCAATGAGACCGACAAACGAAAATCTCTTATCAAGTGCTTGAAACGCGCCTATCGCGCTGAGCTGCGTTTTTCGTCCGAGAGCTATCTCGGCAACCATAAGGGTAAATCCAAACGTTACCGACAAAGCAATGTAAACGAGAAGGAATATTCCTCCTCCGTATTTTGCCGCGAGGTACGGAAATCTCCATATATTTCCGAGACCAACGGCTGAGCCTGCCGCCGCAAGCACAAAGCCTATCTTTCCAGTAAAGGAACTTCTTTCAGAACTCATAATAAGTTTCTCCCAGTTGTATTTTTATTTTGTTATTGCCAGTAATCCAGATCATTTGTAAGACCTATATCCTTAGCCTTGAATACAGGCTCCTTGCCCTCTTTCTTTTGCTCGGAGTAATTTTTAAGAGCCTTGAACGCATATCCTCCAAGTATAAGGATCACGGGAATATTTATTACCGTCATACCGCCCATAGTTATGTCAGCTATATTCCAGAGAAGATCCGCGCTAAGTCCCGCCCCGATGAATATCACGAGCGACGCTATAACGTAATAGACGTATCTGAACAGCTTTCCCGGTACGTGTCCGAGTATATGGCTTATAGCCTGATTAACGTAGTAAAGATTACCGAGAAGCGTTGTAAACGCAAACAGTATCATCGATACTGTAATAAATATCGGTCCAAAGCCTCCGAATATACTGCGAAGCGCCGCCTGAACGTACGGCGCACCTGAAAGCACCTTGGTAGGCTCAATGCCCGAGCACATACACATAAACGCCGTAGCCGAGCATACGAGCAAGGTATCTATAAATACGGACAAGACCTGAACGAGTCCCTGCTTTACGGGATGGCTTACATCAGCGGAAGCGGAAGCGTTCGGTGCTGAACCAACACCCGCCTCGTTACTGAAAAGTCCTCTCTTTATTCCGTACATAACGCAAGAGCCGCCGAATCCGCCGAATATAGCCTTTACGTTAAACGCATCTGTGAATATCCGTCCGAATATTGACGGAAGCGAGGTTATATTCATAACCACCGCGATAAGCGCAACGAGTATATAAAGTATTCCCATTACGGGAACGAGTATCTCCGTTACCTTCAATACGCGGCGTCCTCCGCCGAACATACAGTATCCGACCAGCACCGCAAGCACAGCGCCTATTATCCAAGGACTGAATTTCGCGTTATAAAAGCTGTACGCCGAAAACGTGGATTGCAGGTTATACGAGGCAAGCATATTGAAGCCAAAGCCATAAGTAAGAACAAGAAGTACAGAAAAAACTATCGCGAGCGGACGGCATCTCAAAGCCGTCTCGATGTAATACGCGGGTCCGCCGTAGCTTCCGTCAGGTCCTTTTTTCTTATATATCTGCGCGAGCGTGCTTTCAACAAAAGCCGAGCCCGCACCTATGATAGCGATCAGCCACATCCAGAAGACCGATCCGAACCCACCAAGACAAAGCGCGGTCGAAACACCTATAATGTTACCTGTTCCCACTCGCGAGGCGGTAGATACCATCAGCGCCTGAAACGAGGAAACGCCTTTCTTTCCTTTCGGCTTTTCAGTTACGACACGGATCTGCTCCGGAAGCATTCTGAACTGCACGAATTTTGTGCGAACGGTAAAGTAAAGTCCGCCCGCTATTAAGATTATAATAAGCACATAACTGTATAGTGCATCGTTTATCCGCGAAACGATCTCATTCATTATCAGCTTCTACTCCGATCATTATATTATAAATAAGCATAACGTATCTATTATATACTATATTTTGTCTTTTGTCAAGTAAAACACGGTCATTTAATGGATGCTCGCTTTTTATAACAGCTTTTTACTGTGCTCCGCTATATATGCCTTGGGTGAAACGCCTTCCGTTTTCGTAAATAGCTTTGAGAAATACAAGGCGTCCCTGAAACCCGATAAAAGCGCGATATTTTTTACGCTTACCACGCCTTCTTCTATAAGGAACACCGCGTGCTTTATTCTCAGCTCCCTTAAATACTGCGTATAAGCTATTCCCTTTCGTTTTTTGAATACCGATGACAGATACTTCGCGTCATAACCAAGCTGATGCGCGATAGTCGATATAGAAAGGTCGGGGTCTGTGAAATTATCGCCCGTAAACATTATCATCTTTGAGATTATGTCGCTCTGTTCTTTTTGGGGCGGTGCAAGCTTAGCTATCGAATACAACAGAACAGCCTCGCTTATAATATCTATATTTCCCGACTCAGCGTTTTCAAGAGAGTCACGCCAAAACGAAATAAGAGATTCGTTTCCATCAAAAACCCTATTATTTTCGTTTATGCCGAACCTTTCCATATATTCATCCGCGCGCCTGCCGCGAAATCCTATATACGAATATTCAAGTCCGTCAAGCGAACGCACCGAAAAGCTCTCGCCTTTCAGTACAAAAAACATCGTACCGACGGTCAAGTTATATTTTTCCCTACCGCAGACAAGCTCACCCTCACCTTTGACCGCAAGACCTATAAAGCAGTTATCCGCCTTGCGTAGCTCCGATTGATTATTCTGCGTCTCATATATAAAGTTGAGACATATCAGATCGCTCGATCTGTTCAGGTTGAATTTACATATATTGTTTACTTCCATATAATATCTCCAAGGTGTTGTTTATCAAAGTATATCACAAACTTTTCCAAAAATCAACTTATTTCCATAAATTAATGGAATTTTTCCATTTACACTTACAGTTACGTATGCTATAATAGCAAAAAAAGGAGGTATATATATGAAAAACATAAAAATAGGTATATTCGGTCTCGGCAGAGGCTGGAGCTTTTACAAAAACATTCTCGCAAACAACGGTGATATAGTCGCGATCTGTGACTTTGACACCAAGAAGATCGAGAACGCTAAAAAAGACATTGGAAACGACGTCGCCGCCTACACTAACTTCGATGATTTTATCAACCATAAGGGCTTGGAGGCTGTATTGCTCGCAAACTACTTCCACGAACACGCTCCTTACGCTATAAAGGCTCTCGAAAAGAACATTCACGTTCTCAGTGAATGCACCTCAAACGGTACGATGGCTGAGGGTGTAGCTCTTGTAAGAGCCGCGGAAAAAAGCAAGGCTATATATATGCTTGCTGAAAACTATCCGTTTATGAAGTTCAATCAGGAGATGAAGCGCGTATATAGCGGTGGAACGCTCGGAAAGGTCCTTTTCGCAGAGGGTGAATACAACCATCCCGCAGACCCAAAGGACACAAAGTGGATAAAGGATCTCCGTCCAAGCTCGAAGCATTGGAGATACCATCTTCCGAGAACGTACTACGTAACTCACTCGCTCGCGCCTCTTATGTATATAACGGGAGCTACTCCGGTTCGCGTATCGGCTATGCCGGTATTCGCGCCTTCTCCCGAAAGCAACGGTCCTCTCCGTTCAAGAATACCCGAGAAAGCGGCGATCATAACCTGTCTTAACGATGATGATTCCGTATTCCGCGTAACCGGCTGCGCGACATTTGGAGCGCACGAAAACTCATACCGTATCTGCGCCGAAAAGGGTCAGATAGAAAACCAGCGCGGAACGGACAAAGTACTTCTCCGCTACAACGAATGGGAGCTTCCCGAGGGCGCGGAGGCTACATCGCTCTACACCCCAGAGTGGAACGACAAGGACAGCGAGCTTATAGAAAAAGCCGGACACGGCGGCGGAGACTTCTTCGTTATCAGAGAGTTCTTCAAGTATATAAGAGAAAATCAAAGACCGCTTTTCGACGTATATTTCGCCACAACTATGGCATCTGTCGCTATACTCGCTCACAAGAGCCAGCTTGAGCTTGGCGTTCCCTACGATATTCCCGACTTCCGCAAGGAGGAGGATCGCGTAAAATACGAAAACGACACCATTTCTCCTTTCTACGGAACAGACGGAAGCACCCCCACAATAGTTTCTACCGCGCGCAAGGAATATCAGATTACCCCCGAAATAATGGCGGATTATGATAAAGCGTTGAGCGAATTATAAGCATAAAAAACTCTCTCGCCTTACTCTCGTATTCTTAAAGGATAACCCACCATAACGAAAAATTCCCGCAAACCGATCAAAAGGTTTGTGGGAATTTTATTTATATATGGAGAAGAAAGAAAGGCTCCCTCCGGGAGAGCGGCTATAACGTTTCCTCCGCATTTATCGCGCATTACAAATGCATCGGGCAAAGCCCATACCCATATATTATTTCTCCGATAAGTACTTCGTCGATTACGGGAGAATTTTTTATATAATGAAAATACTGCAAAAAATCCTTTTACTTACTTGACAATAACGTTTTTATTTGTTACAATATATATAACTTACGTCGTATAGGCTTATGGCGTATAAATATTTTACACTTTTAAGGAGAAAAAACATGAAAGTTGTTACCTTCGGTGAGCTTATGCTCCGTCTTCAGCCCTTTAACTATGAGCGTTTCGTTCAGGCTTCCAGCGTCGAATTCACGTTCGGCGGCGGAGAAGCTAACGTAGCTGTATCTCTTGCTAACTACGGTATGGACGTTGCTTACGTTACCAAGCTCCCTACTCACGCTATCGGACAGGCAGCTGTCAACTCGCTCCGCCGTTACGGAGTTGATACCTCTATGATCGTCCGCGGTGGCGACCGTGTCGGTATCTATTACAATGAAAAAGGAGCTTCTCAGCGTGGTTCTGTATGTATCTATGACCGTGCAAACTCCGCTATCCAGAAGGCGAGCCGCGAGGATTTCGACTGGGATAAGATATTCGACGGTGTTGATTGGTTCCACTTCACGGGAATAACCCCCGCTCTCGGCCCGAACGTTGTTGAGATCTGCGTTGACGCTTGTAAGGCTGCTAAGGCTCGCGGCGTTAAGATCTCCTGCGACCTCAACTACCGCGGTAAGCTTTGGACGAGAGATCAGGCAAGAGAAACGATGACAGAGCTTTGCAAGTACGTGGACGTTTGCATCTCCAACGAAGAAGATGCAAAGGACGTATTCGGCATCGAGGCTGAGGCTACCGATATCTACGGCGGTACTATCAACCACGAGGGCTACAAGTCCGTTGCTAAGCAGCTCGCCGATAAGTTCGGCTTTGAAAAGGTAGCTATAACTCTCCGTGAGTCCTACTCTGCTTCTCATAACGGCTGGTCCGCAATGCTCTACGACGGCGAGAACTACTGCTTCTCCAAGAAGTACGACCTCACCATAATCGACCGTGTAGGCGGCGGTGACTCCTTCGGAGGCGGTCTTATCTACGCTCTCCTTAACGGCAAGGACACTCAGGCAGCAGTTGAGTTCGCGGTTGCGGCTTCCGCTCTTAAACACACCATAACCGGCGACTACAATATGATGACAGTTGCTGAGGTTGAAAAGCTCGCGGGCGGCGACGGCTCCGGAAGAATCCAGAGATAATTTAAAACTAACATAAAAAAACTGCACCCCGTCGGGGTGCAGTTTTTTTATGTGTTCTTATCTATTTTCTCGAAATTGCGATCAGACAAAATACCATCACTCTATGATATGACATTAAATCTTACACAAAAGTACCCATAGAAAATTTCTTTTGGTTACTTTTCTTGAAAGAAAAGTAACTTAAAACTCATCGTACGGAGTGTCAAAACCGTAGTTGTCATTTGTTTCACCGCTTGCAGTTATTACGTCTTCATCTGCAAACTCAACACATTCAAGCGTTGCTTTTTCGTATTTCTTTTTCATTCTGTTTGACCTCCTTATCCTGCGTAATTTTCAGCGGATACGCCGTAGTTGTAGGTTGCCTGTACGAGTGAAGCAAGGTTCTCGGTCGCGCTGTTCTGCATACTATAAACGTAAGAGTTTATAGAATACGTTGCGCTCTCACCGACCTGCGTGTCACCGTTGTAGAAGCTTGCAGTTACTACGTCACCGTACTCAGTCGCGAGTATGCCGCGGAAATATACGGTGTAATAGCCCGTATCCTCGTCAGCTGCAAGCTCACTTACGTTGTAGGTAGTGGTTCTGCCATTAATGGTTATCTTCAATACGAGACTTGTGTCAGCTTTGAACATAAACTTCATCGCCATCGCGTTCTCGTAACGAAGTGCTACGCTCTTCCAGGTTACGGAAGTATCTGCCGTTCCCGTAAGAGCCTTGTCGGTCTCGGTAAGCTCGGTGAACGTGCTGGGGGTAAGTCCCTCAACTCCGTCAGTTACCAGAGCGTCGGTCTTGTAGTCCATATAAAGCTGAGACTTAGCACCGTAAACGAGAAGATCGGATAGAAGCGTTATAAGCTTAGCGTCCGTCGTCTTTGCAAGCATATTTACGCAGTAGGTTCTGACGCTGTACTCTGCTACAACGTTGCTTTCTTCGTTTCCGTTGTTTGTTGCGTAAAGCGTAGCCTTGATGTTATCGCCTATCATCTGCGGAACGACACCCATAAACTTGAATACAAGCTTTCCTGTTGCGTCAACGGTGTAATCCGTTACGGTGTAGCTCTTTCCGTTGAACTCGAATACCATATAGGGATTTTCGTAGCCTACGGGAACGTTTACGGTATATTTTACGTTTATGTCGTTGGTGATGTTGAGGCTTGCACCGACTATCTTCAATACGTTCTCCGTGGGAGCGGGGCTGAGCG
>JAZOVD010000065.1:0-5809 GCA_045658525.1 Eubacteriales bacterium | reverse complement strand
AAGGCGGAATCTCGGTGGCTCTCCACTCAGGATGACGCGCCGAAATTAACCAAGCTTCAAAAGCTCCGAGATGCGTTTAAGCGCGACTCGGAGCTTTTTCGGTATCAGCTCTGAGGCTCGTTCCTCTGCATCGTTATAGGCGTCTATTATCTCGCTGCTTTCTATCGGTATCTCGTTTCCTACGATACTTATACTTCCGCCGTTTTCGTCAATATCACAGCTTATGGGTTTGATCCCCGAAAAAGCGCAATAGGTCATCAGTATCAAAGCGAGAACGATCAGTGTTTTGAAAAGGATATGCGATAATTTTCCGAACATCGGAGGACCTCCTATAAAAATATTAGAGAGCGGTAAAGCCGAGAAACGCGAGGTTTATCGCGTTTGATATGAGCTTTGCCTGAGCTGCGACGGCAATATCCGAGTTTTTTGGCGTGACGAAAAACGAGCGTTCGTTATCAAGTATCTCCTTAATCGCGCTTGCGGGTTCGTTTATCCCCGCGCGTGAAAGCACGTCATACACAAGTGTTGATGACTGTACGACTGTCGGAACACCTATCGAGATCACGGGAACTCCAAGCGAAAGACTGCTTATCTCTTTCCTGGTGTTTCCGACTCCCGAGCCGGGAGCTATACCCGCGTCGGTTATCTGTAACGATGTCATTAGACGCTCCGAGCTTCTCGCGGCAAGCGCGTCAACACAGACGACCAAGTCAGCGGAGACTGTTTTAACTGCCGAGCGTATGGATTCAAACGTTTCTATTCCCGTCTCACCCGTTACCCCTGGTGATAGCAGTGATATGGAACGGCTTCCGAACGCCTCGTAAAGCTCAGGCTTTTCGGCTTCAAGGTGACGTGTGACGGTTATTCCGTCCGCGCAAAGAGGTCCTATCGCGTCGGAGGTTATCTTTCTGTTTCCGAGGCAGACTATGAGAATGCTTTTCGCGTTTTCGTTGAGAAACCTATTACAAAGCGAAAGTATGGTATGGGAAACGCTTTTCGTTACGTTTTCAAGCTCGTTTTGACCCAAAAACCATATCTTTCCGACGTCAAGAGTTACGTAAACTCCGCTTGAGAGTCCAAGCTTTTTGCTTGCGCGTGGGTTTACCGTCATTTCGTGTACAAGGACACCGTTTTCGCGGTATTCTTTTACGGTAGCGCCGTCTGAGGCGGCGTTTTCCGCTTCGGCGGCAAGGTCTGTGCGAATATAACTGTTCTTCATTTGAAAATCTTTCCGGCAATATTGGTTTAAAGCTCTGATGTTTTTTAATATTCCCCGCTGAGAACGAAAAAAACTCGGCTATCATTTGTAAAAATCACCAAAAAAGCGAAAAGGATATTGTGCAAGAGAACGAAAAATTAAATTTTTTGAAAAATAAATCACAAAACGATTGATTATTATAAAAAATAGTGTTATAATACTTTGTACGTTTATTCATTACGCAAATTTTTTAGGAGGAAAACCCTATGAAAACAATGACAAGAGTTCTCTGTCTTGTGCTTTGTCTTGCGTCTCTCGCGGTGGGATTCGTAGGCTGCGCGGGCGGAGATCCTACTTCAGGTGCGCAGGTAAACATGTACCTGACATCGGAGGTATATAACTTCGACCCCGCATACGCGCATCTCGATAGCAGCGCGGTTAAGCTCTGCGGTCTTCTTTACGAAGGACTTATGAAGCTTGACGATAACGGAAAGGTCGTAAAAGCACTTTGTAAGAGTTGGGATTACAAGGTGGACCGTGGAGCTGATAAGGATTCCGCGGAAGACGATACATATACGTTGGAGATCAACATAAGAAAATCCGCATGGTCCGACGGAAGCGCGGTAACGGCTGACGACTTCGTTTTTGCGTGGAAGCGTTTGCTTGACCCTGAGTTCGACGGAGAGGGCGCGGAGCTTCTTTACGATATAAAGGGAGCGAGAGAAAGAAAGACGGGAGCATACAGCCCCGACGATATAGGTCTTATCGCTGACCAGCAGCTCCTCAAAATAGAATTCGTTCGTGACATAGATCCTCAGGACTTCCTTCGTAAGCTCACGAGTGTCGCGCTCATGCCCGTAAAGCGCGCGGCAGTTGACCTTTACTACCATTGGTCGAGCGCGAGCACGACGATAGTAACCAACGGTCCGTTCACTATCGTTGCGTACTATCCCGGAACCTCTATGGAGCTTGGACGTAATACTTATTACCGTCACGACGTTTCCGACAAGGACGAAAAGCCTAACCCCAATAAGCACGTAAAGCCTTACAAGATCATCGTTGACTTCAAGCTCAACGCTGAGGAGATGATGGCACAGTTTGAGGAGGGCGAGCTTTTCTACATAAGCGAGCTTCCCGCGTCCAAGGAGATAAGAGAGCGGTATAAGGATAGAGTAAAGCTGACAGACTCTCTGTGCAGCCATGTTTACTACTTCAACACCAACAAGGCTCCCTTCGATAACAAGGTCGTCCGTCAGGTCCTCAGCGCGGTCATAAGCCGTACTGAGATAGTAAACGAGGTAGTATATGCCTCTGCATCGACCGGTATAGTTCCTTCCGGAATCAATGATAAGACGGGTAAGGACGATTTCGCCGCGAATAACGGAAACAAGATAACCGACGCTATGTCGATAAGCGATGCTAAGAGTCTGCTCTCGGCAGCGGGTATAACGCCCAGCACCGTTCCGGCATTCAATATCACCGTTCGTGTCAACGCCGACTCGACCGTAAACGAGACCACCGGCGGACTTGAGCTTTCACCCATTCGCTCCAACAGCCCCGATCATGTTTATGACACCGTAGATTACGTGGTCGCTCAGCTTGTTAAGGAAAAGTGGGAGGATCTCGGATTTACCGTAAACATAAAGTGTGTCAACGCCGCTCAGTATCAGGAAAAGACCTCTTGGCTTCTCCAATACAGAGACACCGTGGTTGAGAATCTTTACGGAATAAACGGCGAGCTTGAATATTACGACAAGGCTAACGAGGGTAACTCTAAGCTTACGGCTGAAAGAGCGGATTTCGACGTTATAGCACTCGATAGCCAGATGCTCGACACCACCGCGTTCTCCGCGCTTTCCGTATTCGCTACTGATTACTCCGGTTCATCCTGTGACTTTGCTGTTGATGAAAACAAGCACCAGACCATTAACGTTCGCGGACATATTTCCGGATACAACAGCGAGGCTTACAACAAGCTTATTGCCGAGGCTGACGAGGCACGCAAGGCGGGCGATACGGAGACACTTTCCGCTAAGCTCCACGAAGCTGAAAAGATGCTTCTTGAAGACGTGCCGGTAATGCCCATCTTCGTATATAAGAACGCTACTCTTGCGAGCAAGGAGCTTTCCAAATATGAGCTTAACGGCTGGGGCGCACCTGTGTTCAACAAGCTTAAGCTTAAAAACTGGGAAGCCCATCTTCCTAACGCCGATGACGACGATGATGATGACAAGAAGAGCAACAAGAAATAAGGCTTAAACGGCGAAAAATACACGTAATAAAAAGGGTCGTGTACATTTACACGGCCCTTTACGATTTATATACAATAATGAAAGGGGGAGCAAGTTTTATGCAGCAGGCACCGCTCAGAGATAAAAACGATATAAAGATATTTATACTGTATTTGATGCGTAATATCGGTTATCCACTGGATTTCGGAAATATAAACGATATAGTGGTACAGGACGGTCTGGTAAGATATTTTGATTTTGCCGAGTGCTTTGCCGAGCTTCTCGAAACGGGTAACGTAGCCGAGGAAAAGGACGAGAACGGCGAATGTCTGTACAGCGTAACGTCTCAGGGCAGAGAAGTGGCGGACAGCTTGCAGAGCGATCTTCTTATGATGATACGCGAAAGAAGCCTGAAAAGCGCTATGCGTTTGCTTTCCTTTAAAAAGAGAGGCGCGCAGATCAAATACAGCAGCAGACCTATCCCGAACGGAACGTATGAGTTCAATTGCAGGATAATAGAAAATAAGGAAGAAATACTCAATATCACGATGAACGTCGAGAACAAAAAGCTGCTTGACAGAATGGAGCATAACTTTGAGACGCGTCCCGAGGTGGTATATAGAGGACTTTTGGCCGTTTTTTCCGGCGAGGTCAATTACCTTATAGATAATAAGGATTAATTTTCGTTAAGGTAGAATTGCCGAAAAAATGCAAGTTTTTTTGTGTATTTTGTTTATCGAAAAAACAATAAAACAACTTTTGTGCCAAAAATATACAGTCATACTGTACTAAAAAAAATTATTGATTTGTGTGTTTTGCATAAACGAGAAATGATATTTTGAATTTTTTTGAAATATTATATTGACAAATTTGTAAAACAAGTATATAATACATCTATAAGGAACGGTTTTATAGCGATATTGGCGGCGGGGCGTACCTTAATAAAGGCACGTACGCCGTTTTTAATCGGTATCAAAAGGATCAGCGTATGACCGAAAGGGATATAGAAGCACTGAATAACGGTGATGAATCTGCGTTTGTAAGGATAGCGGAGGATTTTGCTCCTCTTATAAAGAGCGAGGTCGCGAGGGCTGTTTCTATGGCGGCTCGTTACGAGTATGACGCAGATGAGCTTAGCCAAGAGGCGATGCTCGCGTTGTACAAGGCGGCGTGCTCCTATAAAACAAATGAGGAAGTAACGTTTGGGCTTTACGCAAAAATATGTATAAGGAACCGAATGCTTTCCTGTATAAGAAGGCTTGTATCGAGAGCGAAAAAGGCGGAGAAGCTGCGTTCAGCCGTTCCGGAAACGCACCATAGCGCTACCGAGGAGCTTTTGCTGGCGATTGAAGAAAATTCGGAATTTGGCAAATGGCTTTCGACGGCGCTTACGTCTTTTGAGGCAAAGGTACTGGAGCTTTATCTCGAAAGGAAGCGTTATTCCGAGATAGCGAAGGAGCTTGAAGTTACGGAAAAATCCGTTGACAACGCTCTGTACCGCGTAAAACGAAAGATAAGAGAAAAGCTTTCGTAAATTAAAAGTTTATATGCCCGAATAGCTTAATGAAAGCGCCTGTGAGTGTTTGTCCGGCACCACGGGAGATGGCGGTGTAAATCCGTTTGAGGGAACAATTATTTATTATTTCAAAGCGAGGTAACAACCATGTACGAGGACAAGACATTAGTTTGCAAAGATTGCGGTGAGGAGTTCGTATTCACAGCAGGCGAGCAGGAATTCTATGCAGAGAAGGGCTTCCAGAACGAGCCTCAGAGATGCAAGGCTTGCCGTGATAAGAGAAAGAACGCCGGCAAGGCTCCCAGAGAATACTTTACCGTTCCCTGTGCAAAGTGTGGAAAGGAAGCAAAGATTCCCTTCCAGCCCACAAGCGACAGACCCGTTCTTTGCAGCGAATGTTTCGCGGCTTCCAGAAATCAGTAAGCTAAGCGAACCAAGGTACTGTGAATCCATATAATCCGTATAAACATAATATTGGTATATAAATTATTTGGGTAAGCGTCTGTACAAAAGCAAAAAACTGTCCATCCGGACAGTTTTTTCCTTTTTGCCTACTTTTTTGAAAAAAAGTAGGCAAAAAACTTTTCTATGGGTACTGTTGTGTAAAATTTAATGTCGTATCACAGAGTGATGGTATTTTTCTCTCCATATCTCTATGTGAACCCCTCGGAAGTGAAAAACGATTAACGGTTCGATAGAAAGTTTCTTTGTAGAAAAGTTCTTTTGCAAATTATCCGAAGGATAATAGCTTTTCATTTCAAGAAAAGTAGGGGCGTTTCTTTTTCTTTCTTTGCAAAGAAGGAAAAAGAAATGAAGATAAAAATATAGATAATATTGGGGAAAAAACACTTTTCTTTTTTTCTA
>JAZOVD010000064.1:0-11980 GCA_045658525.1 Eubacteriales bacterium | reverse complement strand
GACCCACGGGACCCATTTATGGGTGGTAAGTAACAATTGCATGGCTGGCAGGCCAATCTAAAACGCACTTGTGCGTAGCCAGTACTATTAGGGCTATGCCCGAAACTGAAATACCCCCCGTTTTACGGGGGGATATTTATTCATAAAAGAAAATACCCTTAAATGTCACTTCAAGGGCAAAAAACACAAAACTTTCGTTGACAAAATGCTTATTTTAATGTATAATTGAAATAGATGTAGTTTTTTTACAGGAGGATCTCCTATGAATATATCGCTGAAAAAATTGATCGCTGTATTTATGATCGTCATTTGCGCGACCTTGTTTTTTTCGTGCATGCCGGAGGAAACTGACGGTGATGCGTTTGTAAAGGTAGCACTCAGAGAAAGTGAGGGCGTAACCGTCGTATCAGAAAAGTCAAGATCTGTAAATATGGGCGGGAATGCTAAATTTAAAATAGAGATAGACGACGATTATATGTATTTTGGTAACAGTATCGGCGCTTCGTACGATAAAGAAACGGGAGAGCTTGCTGTGTCTCGGATATACTATTCCGTTACGGTAGAGCTTTACGTAAAGCCCAAGAGCGAGCTTTATCATCTCGAAATACTTAACGCTCAATCAGGAGGACGTGTAAAATATATCGATGGTGCTGAATGGATGTCGGAAGCGGGAGAGGTTACCCTGTCAGCCGAATGCGGAAGCGGATATTCCTTTATCGGTTGGTCGGAGGGAGGATACATAACCGAGGGCGGAACGCTTCTTTCCGAGGACGTTGATTATTCATTTTATATGAATTCGAGCAGAACGCTTTATGCTAATTTCAGTAATCTTACGTCATATACGATAATTTATAACGCAAACGGAGGTACGGTAGCCCAAACGGGAGGAACAGAGCTTATCGTACAAAAGGATTACAGTACGATATATTCTATGCAGCAGACGCTGATGTCGGACGGAACGTTCGTGCGCGACGGATACGTTGCGGTTGGATATAGCACAAAGCCTGTGGCGTATGAGGATAAGGCGAGCGTGAACAATTTTGAGAAATTCTCAAATATGGGCGGAGTCTGTATGGTAGGCGATACCGGAAGACTGACTCTTTACGTTGTCTGGGCTAAGGCGACTGAGGCTGATAAGTTTAACTATACCTCTGACGGAAGCGGAGGCATTGCGATAACGGGTTATAAGGGAAGCGCGAATGTCGGTGTTCTCGTTATACCGGAATACATAAACAATAAGCCTGTTACCACTTTGAGTAACGGAGCGTTATCTTATAACGCGTTCACGAGAGTGGTCATACCGAGAACGGTAAAAACGATAGAGGATAATGCGTTTAAGTCTTGTACCAGACTTAAAGAGGTCGTATTCTTCGATTCTGTCGAAAAGGTGTCAGACGCATCGTTTACAAGCTGTCCTATATCGACGGTCGTTCTTAACGCGCAGAGGCTTCCGAGGTACTCGGGACAATCCGAGGGCGGCTTCTGTATAAAATACGAAAGGATAAGGACGCTCCACGCGCAGAATAAGAAAAAGATAATAGTTGTGTCTGGCTCGTCAACGCTTTACGGTCTTGACAGTAAGAAGATGGAGTCTAATTTCCCCGGATATTCCGTTGTCAATTACGGCACTAACGCGGAAAACTCCTCGATATTCTTTATGGACGCGTTTTCCGAATACCTTACCGAGGGGGATATACTTATCCACGCGCCTGAGTTTTCGGATAACCCGATGGGCGGAAAGATAATAAGGCCCAAGCTTTTCAGAGGAAATGAGCAATGCTACGATATTTTCCGAGAGGTCGATATGACTAAATATACGGGCTTTTGGAATGCTTTTTATACCTTCCAGATAGGAAATCCGTCGTCAAATCTTTCTGCGGCACTGAGTATGAGCGGAAAGACACCTCAGCTTTCGTGTAACGTGAATATGTACGGAGATCTTGAAGGCGCGCATACCAAGCCTACCAAGGATAGCTTCGGAGCGGCAAACACGAAGCTTAATAAAGGTACTTTGAATTACAATAATCTTAACGACCTTTATAATACCCAGATGAAACCTAAGGGCGTTATAATGCTGATGAGCTTCGCGACCTACGATAAGAGCAGAATGAATCCGTCATATACCAATCAGACGGCGTATGACGAATACACAAATTACTGCAAAACGGTTCTTAACTATCCCGTAATATCCAACGTCGGAGCTTACATAATGGAGCATAAATATTTCTATAACTCCGAATGGCACTGTACGGACGAGGGAGCATTGCTGAGAACAGCGTGGCTGAGTGAGGATCTCAGAAATTATCTGAATACAAAAAAGTAAGAAAGGTCTGGATATGGGAGATACAGTGATATTTTCCACGCCGCTGATGTGCGCTGCGATCGTAGCGATAATGACACTTCACGTGGCGGTGGCGGTGATACACCGTTTCTTTAACGGTATTAACGCCTCGGAGCTGATCGTAAAAATAATATGCGCGCTCAACCTGCTCTTGCATATAGCGTTGCTCGTTGGGTTTATATGCCTCAAAGCATCTCCCGAGGAGATCGTGTTCGTTTTGATGGCAAGCTCGTGCGGCGCTATGGCATCGAGTTACAGAAGAACGGAGGAATAAGAAGATGGTATTCAATTCCTTTGCGTTTCTTATATTTTTTCCGATAGTCCTGCTTTTGTACAGAGTGCTTCCGCTAAAAGGCAGATGGGTAATGCTGCTCATAGTCAGCTATTATTTCTATGCGAGCTGGCAGCCGGATCTTATCTACCTTATACTGTTTACCACGGTCGTTTCATATCTTTGTGGTATAGGAATAGAACGCGTGTATAGTAAAAAAGCGAAGAAAGCCCTTATGCTGACGGCTGTTATAGCCAGCCTTGCGGTGTTGTTCTTCTTTAAGTATTTCAACTTCCTTGCGGAAAACGTTATGGCGGTAATAGAAGCCGTATCAGGCTCGACACCTGATCTTACGCTTGACCTTATACTTCCGGTAGGAATTTCGTTCTATACGTTCCA
Source organism: Eubacteriales bacterium (assembly GCA_045658525.1). Classification (GTDB taxonomy): domain Bacteria; phylum Bacillota; class Clostridia; order Oscillospirales; family CAG-272; genus SIG673. The sequence continues at coordinate 8,969 of JAZOVD010000064.1, read as the reverse complement.
GACGCTTTCCTACGTTATCGATGTATATAGAGGAACGCTTCCCGCGGAAAAGCATTTCGGTTATTACGCGCTTTACGTTTCCTACTTCCCGCAGCTCGTCGCAGGTCCTATCGAAAGACCTGAAAACCTGCTTCCGCAGTTAAAGACACCGAATCCGTTCAAGGTAGAGGATACAGTCATCGGACTGAAAATGATGCTGGTCGGATTTTTCAAAAAGATAGCGGTAGCGGATCAGCTTTCAAAGTACGTTAATTCTGTCTATAACAGCGTCGGAAAAACAGACGATGCGCTGATAAACGGATTTACCGTTACTCTTGTAACGGCTCTGTTCGCTTTTCAGATATATTGCGATTTTTCCGGATATACCGATATAGCGATAGGCTGCGCCCGTATAATGGGAATACGCCTGATGCAAAACTTTAATAACCCGTATTCCGCGACGAATATAAAGGACTTCTGGCGCAGATGGCATATCTCGCTTACGTCCTGGTTTACCGATTATATCTACATTCCTCTCGGTGGCTCGCGTTGCTCAAAGGCGAGACGTTATTTTAACATTTCCGTAGTATTTTTAGTTTCGGGAATATGGCACGGAGCGGCGTGGACGTACATACTTTGGGGCGTTATGCACGGCGTGTTCCAGATAGTAGGGGATCTGACTAAAAAACCGCGTTCCGCTTTCTGGGCAAGAGTGGGTGTAAACGAAAAAGCGGAATGGTTTATGTGGGTAAGACGGATCCTGACGTTCGTTTTAGTAATGATCTCGTGGGTAGCGTTCAGGGCGAACAGCCTTGACGATATGCTTACGCTTTACCGTACTATGTTTACGGGTTGGGGTGGACTTGACCTGATGGCATCGTTTAAGGCTCTTGATATGGACCTTATGTCCGCACTGACGGCGGTGTTCTCAATATTTATAATCAATATGATGGATAAGCAGATAAACCTCGCAAAAGAGAAGAACGAGCCTACGCTTAAAGTTTCGGGAGACCGCGCGTGTGCTTATATATATCTTTGCTGGACGGTGGCGGCGGCTTGGCTGATACTTCTGGCATCGAACGCGGCAAGCTCGTTTATCTATTTCCAATTCTGATAAGGAGACGAGAAGATGGATAAAGATTTTAATGAAAAAGCTCTTCACGTTTCAAACGGAGAGGAAAAAAGTAAGAAGAAACGCTTTTTCACGGTGTTTTTTATAATGCTGGCGATATTTATGCTTCCGTTCCTTACGGTTTTAACTACGGTATTTCTGCTTCCGCCGGTGTATAAGGATACGTTTGTGGGGGAGCTTGGAGAGAAGTTCGATCTGCTCTGCGAAACAGACGAGCCAAAGGTGGTAGTTATCGGAGGAAGCTCGGTAGCGTTCGGGCTTGACAGCGAGATGCTTGAAGAAGCTCTCGGTATGAAGGTCGTAAACTTCGGTCTGTACGCCGATCTCGGTACAAAGCTTATGATGGATCTCTCAAAAGCCAACATAAACGAGGGCGATATAATAGTTCTTGCGCCAGAGATGAACTCGCAGACGCTTTCGCTATATTTCAATTCCGAAACGGCGTCCGAGGCACTTGACGGAAGCATGAAAATGAGACTTTACGTCGGAAGTGACGACAGAGACTCGCTTATAGGAGCTTCCTGGAAATTTACCTGTAACAAGCTTAAATACCTGATAACCGGAACACGTCCCGAAAACTCTGGCGCGTACAAAAAAGAGAATTTCAACGAGTACGGTGATAATATCTATGACCGTCCGTTTAATGAAATGACAGGTGTCCAGAATCGTATAAGCTTTTCGTTCCGTACTAATTCAGCGGACGGAGTGGTTACGGATTACGAGAGGTACGTTGAATACGTAAACGATTACGTCAAATTTGCGAAAAAGAGGGGAGCAAGTGTATATTTCAGCTTTCCGCCGATGGATAAGGACGCTATTTCCTCGTCGGTAACTGACGAGAGTATCCGTAATTTTTACAGAAATCTCCTGATTTCGCTTGACTGTACGGTTATCAGTAACGTAAACGACTATATAATGGACGACGGATATTTCTACGATTCGGAATTTCACCTCAATAACGCGGGTGTAGTTCTGAGAACTGTTCTTTTAGCAGACGATATAAAGCGTCAGCTTGGAGATACCTCTCTTACTCTTTCGGCAGATCTCATACCCGAGCCAACGGGAAAAAGACCGTTCAGTCCTTATTTCGAGCTTAGAAATATTGACAGAAAGGACGGTTGGCGTATAGTCGGACTTACCGAGGAGGGAAAGAAAGCGGAAAGTCTTACAGTTCCCGACAGCATAAACGATATTCCGATAATAAGTATAGCGAGCGGAGCGTTTGACGGAGCTGAAAGCCTTACTATGCTTACGCTTGGAGCTAACGTCTCGGAGCTTGAAGCGGGCGTGTTCAGGGGAGCATCAAAGCTCTCGTTCGTAATACTGTCCGAAGGGCGTGACGCTTCCTCTGTAAGCGTTCCCGAAACGGGACTTACGGACGGTTGCGGTGAGGCTATGAAGATATATGCGGACTGGCGTTATGCCGATACCTTTGAAAACACGGGCAACTGGAAAAACTACGTTGGACTTGTAAAGCCTGAAATGAATTTCGAGCTTGAAAAGGTGTCCGATACAGGCGGTGATTACTGGACGGTCATCGGAGTAAATGAAAGCGGAACATTACGTTCCGAGCTTAAGATCCCCGACCAATACGAGGGTCTCCCGATCAAAAGCATACGAGCAGGCGCATTTACTGACGCTGATAAGCTCGTAACTCTTAATATCGGCGCGAATATTGAAAAGATAGAGGCAAGAGCCTTTGAGGGAGCGGGTGAGTTAAGAAGAATAAATATACCGGCGACCCTGAGTGCCGATAAGCTTTTGCTTCCGCAAAGCTCGGCAGAGCTTTTGTATGGCACTTCCGATATGAAGATATACGTTGATTACACGGTGTACGAAGGTTACGTCTATTCGGCTTCATATTCCGATTATCAGAGCGTGCTTGATTCCGAAAACAGATATTTTAATCTTACAAAGGGAAGCACGGGCTGGTCTATCGTAGGTCTTAACACAATAGGTGCGAAAATGACCGAGTTTACGATACCCGATACGGTAAACGGTATTCCGATAAACCGTATATGTGAAAACGCGTTTAGCGGTAACACCACGCTTGTCAAGCTCACCGTAGGAAAGAACATTTCGGGAATTGACGGCGGTGCGTTCAGAGGTTCGGCGATAGTGAACCTCACCGTTCCCAACGAAATAGATCCAACACAAATATCCGTTCCGAACAATATGTCGGGAACGCTTATGACGGACGGCGCGGCTTCATCGCTGAAAATATACGTAAACCCGAAGTATTACGAAGCGTGTCTTTCTGACTATTTCTGGGGCGACTACGGTACTTACATAACTAAAAATCAATAAATGAAGAAATACCTATGGGAATAAACAAAGACGTCGCGAAAGCGACGGCTTTGTGATATATTTGATTAAAGACCAAGCTTCTGTACCATATTCCAGACACGTTCTCCGCTTTGAACAGCGGTGAAAAGATATTTGACACCGTCCTCAATAAATATAAAGGGATGTTCACGTCTGTCAACGTTCAAGACCGAGCCGTCAGTGTAGCTTACCGAGAAATCGTAAGCAAGAACAGGAGATCCGGGATGCCAGTAGAGACCGTCGGATGAACGGAAGATAGAACCGGCGTTTTTAAGTCCGCCGTACATTCCCTCGGTGTCAAGCGCGATCATGTTGTAACCGAAGTTTACACGGTGTACGCAAATATCCTCGATCTTGCCGAGATGGAAGATGTTTTCGCGTATGGCGGTGTATTTTCCGTTGTATGAGGGCGCTTCAAAAATAAAGACCTTCTTGTTCTCATCACGAACGAAAAGACGGATGTTGCCGTGGTTGTCCGTGATAACAGAGGGATTGTACGCTTTGAACGGGAGCGCGATAGGCTCGCTCGGTATCTCAAAATCTCCCGAGGATGTGTCGGAAACGGCACAGTATATATCGCCGTCGTTGCCCGAATAGTAGAGAAGATACTTTCCGTCGGCTTTTATAATGCTCGGATTGTGACCGTTTGGAATTATTACCTTTTCAAATACGAAGGGCGCATCTAATTCTTCCGTGACCGCGAGAACTATCCCGGCGTTATCCATGTGATTTTCAAAAAAATCCGAGCATCTTGAAGCATACATACAGTATCTTCCGTGTTCGTCTTTTATAACAGCTGAGCTCCAAATGCTTTTTCCGGCTTCCTCATAACCGCTTCCGTTGATAACAGGAAAAAGCTTCTTAACCATACTCATATATATTTCTCCGTTTATAAAACTTGATTTGTACGTATTTGTCATTAAATATCTCCTTTACATTATATCACGTGATACTTAAATTGTCAATATAAATTTTATAAAAATAGAATGTGTAAAAATAGGACGAAAAATACGCTTAAAAAAACGCGAAAATGCCGTAACGGTACTTGACTTTTTCGGTAATGCTGTGATATAATTTTAATTAGAGAAAGTTTGTAGTTTTTGATAAAAACCGAGTGTTTTTGATATTTCCGAAAGGATAGGAAAACTGATAGATGAAAAAAAGAGAATTATATAAGGGTTCAAGACCCTTTGCATATATCGCGTTCAGTTACGCGGACTCAGCTGAAACGGAATCGTTTCTTGATTTTCTTGACGAGGACGGATACCGTTATTGGTTCAATTCCAAAATTTCGCCCAACGAAAAGGATCTTACCGAAATATCAGAACGTCTGAGCGCGTCTTGTGTGACGGTAGTTATGCTTACCGAAAATTCGTGTGACGACAGACTTATATCGGCAGTAGTTGAGAATACGGTAGCAAGACGTTGCCCGATAGTGGTATATATGACCGCGGAGACCGAAAGGGTCTCGGCATATCTCGGCGAGATACTTTCGAGAGTGACTAACGTAGTAGTGTTCAGAGCGGGTGAACAGACCTTCCGTTCATCAAACTCTATGCGCCAAGCGCTTTCCGAGGCTAAGGGAATAACCGTAGCGCAGGCTGAACGTTTTTATGAGGACGGAATGAAGGTCCTTCAAAGCTCCGAAGCAACACCCGAGGATATAAGCGATGCTATGAAGAATATAAGCTACGCGGCACAGAACGAATATCCGCCAGCGCTTTGCTTCCACGGCGATCTTGCGCTCGCAAAGGCGAGAAAGGGATATGATACGTATTCAAGCGCGGTTTCCTATTACCGCGCGGCTTCCGATAAAGGAAATCTCGACGCTATATATAAGCTCGGCTGTATGATAGCTGACGGAGAAGGCTTTGACGCGGATGCGTCGGCGGCTGTATCGTATCTTGCGATAGCGGCTGTTAAAGGCTACGCTGACGCTCAGTACAGACTTGCTGAAATGATGGATAAGGGTAACGGTGTTGACATTGATAGAATAGAGGCGTCCTCGTGGTATAAAAAAGCACTTGCCGGAGGAGACCGCCGCGCTTATATTAACCTCGCTTACCGTTATCTTAACGGTGACACGCTTGCTAAGAACGAAACGCTTGCCGCGGATTATTTCAAGGAAGCGGCAAATGACGGAAATAAGGAAGCGTACCTTATGCTTGCGAAGCTTTATAAGGACGGCATAGGGGTTACTGAGAACGAGGAGCTTTCAAACGAATATTTTCTTAAAGCGGCGAACGAGGGTATAGCGGAAGCGCAGTATAACTACGCGTTATCTCTTTTTAAGAGTAAGAGCTACGTAGAGGCGTTCCGTTGGCTTAACGTTGCGGCTACGGGAGTAAAAGAGGGCGAGAAGCCTGAGCCTGATGTCTTATATGAGCTTGGCTGCTGTTATGATAAAGGACGCGGGACGGAACAGAACAGAGTAACGGCGTTTTTGTATTTTCACGATGCGGCGATGGCAGGACACGATAAGGCGAGACTTGCGGTAGCGGAATGTTACCGTAAGGGCATAGGAGTGCCTGTAAATAAAAAAGCGGCGGCATATTTTGACTCCGAATACGTCGCTCAGGAATAAAATAACGCAAAAAACGCTAAAATTTGTGTATTTTATATAAAATACCCTTAAAATCCTATTGACATTCGGATAAAACTGTGTTATACTGAAATTGTAAATATACGGAAAAAACCGTATAAAAGGCGTATAAACAAAAATAAAGAAAGGTAAGGCTGTCGTAAGGCTACGCACAGCCGGGGCGAAATCATGGCAGAAATCAAATACGAAGTTGTAAAAGAGCTCGGAGTGCTTTCCGAAACCGGAAACGGATGGACAAAGGAGATAAACCTCGTAAGCTGGAATGACCGTGACCCTGTGTATGATATCCGTACCTGGTCCGAGGGTAAGGACAGAATGGGTAAGGGAATAACTCTCGGCGCAGAGGAGCTTAAAGAACTCAAAAAAGTTCTCAACTCGCTTGACCTTGACTAATTACATAAAAACAAATTTCGGCAGAGGATATTCCTCTGCCGATTTTGTTATATCTTTACATTCCTCGTAGTAATAACGTCACTTCCGGTATCAAGAACGTTTTTGATCACTACGTCACCGAGTCTTGCGTCGGGAGAAACACGGGCGCGGTTTATTTCCGCCATACATTCAAACAGAAGCTCTTTTGGAATAGGCTTGCTCGTTTTTACGGGAACTACACCGCCGCCCTCTACGGGAGCGGTCGTGGTGAGAGTTCGCATAGGAGCTACGCACTCGCTCTCGGCATAAGTAAGACCTCTTTTGCAGGAGTATCCGTCAACGCTTAGTATTTTTTTGCCGTCAAGATCAACGTCGATCTGACAACCCTTGGGGCAAACGATGCAGGTAAGCTTGCGTACCATTTATTTTTCCTCCTTTTTTGCGGTCTGTTCAATAGAGAACGAAAGGGTGTTTCCTACAAGATTTTTTATCATATCAGCGGATATCGTTACCGTTTCCATCTCACCGGGCGCGAGCTTTTGCTTTTTCTTGTTGATTATAGCTTTTTCGCCGTCGCGCACGACGATGTAGGAGTCTCTGTATATATCAGCAACACGGAAATATACCGTTACGTCCTCCTCGGCGGTGATCTTTTGGGGTACAGTGTACCTTATTTTACCGTCTGTAACAAGATTTATACATATTTTTTCAGGGCTTTTTCCAAGGATATACGCCGCCGAGGCTTTGCCGGCGATCTCGGACTCGTCCGAAACATAATCGACGAGATCGTGAACGTGAAGAACATTACCGCAGGCGAAAACTCCGTCAATCGCGGTCTGTCTGTTCTGATCCACCGTAGCACCGCCAGTGATCCTGTCAAGAGGAATGTCGGCGCGCTTAGTAAGCTCGTTTTCGGGCAGAAGTCCTACCGAGAGAAGAAGTGTGTCGCAGCTGATGAACTCACGCGTCTCGGGAATAGGACGGCGTTTTTCGTCAACCTTTGCAATGGTTACTCCCGTGACTCTTTCCTTACCGTGGATCTCAACGACCGTGTGAGAAAGACGGAGCGGAATACCGAAATCGTTAAGACATTGCTCGATATTTCTCGCAAGACCGCCCGAATAAGGCATAAGCTCGCATACCGCTTTGACAGTTGCGCCTTCGAGCGTCATTCTTCTTGCCATAATAAGACCTATATCTCCCGAGCCGAGAATAACTATTTCCTTTCCGGGCATATATCCGTCGATATTTACAAATTTCTGAGCCGTGCCCGCTGTAAAGATTCCGGCAGGACGTGAGCCTGCGATATTAAGTGCGCCCTTTGATCTTTCCCGACAGCCCATAGCAAGGATTATTGCTTTTGCCTGTATGCTGAAAATACCGTCCTCGCCATTTATAGCGGTGACTACCTTTTCGGGAGTTACGTCAAGCACCATCGTGCTGAGCTTGACGGGGATATTTCTTTCTTTTACCTGCGTTTCATAGCGGTAAGCGTATTCTGGACCTGTAAGCTCTTCTCCGAATTTGTGGAGTCCGAAGCCGTTGTGGATACATTGACGGAGAATGCCGCCAAGGGTTTTGTCGCGTTCAAGAATAATTATGTCTCGGATCCCAGCGTCGTATGCGGCTACCGCGGCACTCATTCCCGCAGGACCGCCGCCGATTATAACCAGATCTGCTTTAATTGACATATCAGTTGTCCCCCTTTGTTTTGCCGAAGTTGATTATAGAGCCTTTTCCGAATTTTGTAACGCTCTCAAACGGAATATTTCTTGCTTTTGCAATAAGTTCTACAATGGTAGGGGAGCAGAAGCCGCCTTGACATCTGCCCATACCGCTTCTCGTTCTTCTCTTGACACCGTCAAGGTCTCGCGCGGGTGGATTTGTGGTTATAGCTTCAAGTATCTCGCCCTCAGTAATACCTTCGCAACGGCAAACTATGCGTCCGTATGCGGGCGATTTTTTAATTATTTTATTCTTTTCCTCGACTGATAACTCTCTGAAATAGTGCGCGGGGCGACGTTCCGATTTGTAATCTTCTTTTATATTTCCAAGCGCGCCGAGCTTTTTCAGCATTTCCTCAACATGCTCCGCTATCGCAGGAGATGCGGAAAGTCCGGGGGATTCGATACTGCCCAGCGTAATTACTCCGTCGCGTTCCTTGATTATAAAATCACCTGTGCTACCGCTTGCTCTGAGACCGCTAAACGAAGTGATGACCTTGTTAAATGGGAGATTTGCGACGTTGTCGGCAGCTTTTGCGAAGAGAGTGGCAAATCCCTCAGCCGTTGTCGCGTGATCGTACTTGTCGTCAATATCTACCGAGGTAGGACCTACTATCAGATTTCCATCGACCGTAGGCGAGACGAGAACGCCCTTACCCATTTTTGTTGGCGTGTGGAATATAGTTCTCTTCGTGAAATTTCCGACCTCTTTGTCAAGCAGTATATATTCGCCGCGGCGAGCCTTTATAGTAAAATCGCCGTCGCCCGTCATTTTTGCTATATCGTCGGCAAAAACTCCCGCGCTGTTTATAACGTACCTCGTTTCAAGCGTGCG
>JAZOVD010000063.1:0-6270 GCA_045658525.1 Eubacteriales bacterium | reverse complement strand
CGCTTGTGTGCGTGAAAGCGTAAGCTACGCTTTAAAGGCTGGCATAGCGGTCAGCGTTATATTCTTTTTCGGCGCTCCGTTTTTCGGAGGGGTGCTTTTATGCGATACACGCACTGTGTCCTCTCTACGCGCACTTGCCGTAGCATTACCGTTCATTGCGGTATCAAACGCCCTACACGGATATTTCAGCGGTGTAAAAAAGATAAGCAAAAGCGCGTTCGTAAGCCTGCTCGAACAAAGCTCGCGTATCTCAATGACGCTTATAGCGCTTGGAACTGTAAACACAGCCGACGTTGAAGGTATATGTCTTACTCTCGTTATCTGCAACGCGGCGTCCGAGGCAATCTCCTGCTTTTTACTGACGGCTCTTTACATACTTGACGTAAAAAGATTTCCCCAAAAGCATTGTCGCGCAAGCGATCTTAAAAAACGCTTTATCGGTATAACCGTTCCGGTAGCGCTCAGCGCGCTTATACGCTCCGCTCTCACTACCTCCGAGCATATCCTTATACCGATAGGACTCCGCGCAAACGGGGAAAATACCGAATCCGCGCTTAGCGTTTACGGTATAGTTTCGGGTATGGTAATGCCTATACTGCTCTATCCTATGGCTCTGCTTTCAGCGTTTGCCTCTATACTTGTAGCAGAGCTATCCGCAAGAGTTTCAGCGGGAGAAAGCAAGGAAATGATAGGAAATACCGTGTCTAAGGGCATATCTCTCGCTCTTATGTACGGAATAGGCTGCTCAGCGTTCGTGCGATGCTTTTCGGATATTCTCGGAAGCTCGGTTTACCATAACAGCTCCGCGGGAGAATTTATGAGAATAATGGCCCCGCTGATAATCTTTATGTATCTTGACCATATCTCGGACGGTATGCTTAAAGGTCTTGATAAGCAAAACTACGTTATGAAGGTCAACATAACGGATGCTGCGCTTAGCGTGGTTTTTGCTATAATCCTGATACCGAGATTCGGTATATACGGCTTTATAGCTTCAATATATATATGCGAGATACTTAACTGCACGTTCAGCTTCGGCAGGCTTATGTTTACCGCGGGAGTCCACATAGATCTTATGAAAGCGTTACTCTTTCCCGCGTTATGCTCAGTTATCGCGGTATGGGCGGTCTCGGCAGTCGCTCGCCTTGACGTAATAAGCTCTATATTTTCAAATAACGCAGTATTCCCTATAATATCAGCCGCCTGTATATATCTGCTTTTGCTAAGAGCCACAGGCGCGATAGGCGAAAATAAAGCTACGGACGGTACTCGGCGTATATTTTAAGCGCGTCGGAGAACGGGGAGACGCTTCCGAGTACCGCAACAGCGTACTCGCTCTTTCCGTCAGAAAAAAGAACGATAGCCCATTGCGTATATCCGCAAGAACCCGTTTTTCCGCCGATTATTCCGTCAACCTTTGCTTGCCACGGAGTACAGTGGGTTTCAAAAAAGTCGTTTGAAACGGTAAGATATACGCTATTACTTTGAGAGTACATACCGATAGTTATCTTTTCATCAGAGCAGAATATCTTTCTTAATCTCGTATCCTCTAAAAATTTACTCAGAAGGAGCATAGTATCGTAAGACGTTGTAACCGCTTCTTTATCATCAGCTCCGCAAACATTGGTAAAAACGGTATCCTTCATTCCGTATTCCTTTGCCTTGGCGTTCATTTCGTTTACGAAGCTCTCCTCGCTTCCGCTTATATGTACGGCGAGTGTATATGCAAACGACGAGCCTCTTTGGTACAGCATACAAGTAAGCAGCTCTCTTATATTCATACGCTTACCGACCGAAAGAATATCGCTTGAAAGCGAATAATTAGCCTTTCTCGCGGCTCCCGCGGGGCATACCGCCTCCTCAGTTTCACTTATACTTCCCTTTGACAGCTTTTCCGATACGATAAGTGAGGTCATAAACACCGATATATCACCGCTGCCAAGCAGCTTTTCGGTCTCCTTCTTAGCTACCGTGCTTTTACCGTCAATATTGCACATTATCGCTCCGTCTGCCGTAACGAGTGTAGATATAGGCTTTGCGTTCTTATCGTCAAACACAGGCGTGTTTGGCGGCTGTGCCGTCTCCTCTTTTACATTACCGCTGCCGGACTGAGTATTATCGGTAACGTTATTAGTAACGTTATCGGTAGAAACGTTACTGTCAGGACCGTTTTCGGTATCCGTAGCATTACCGCCTTTAAGCAGTGACACGCATTTAAAAACTCCTATACTTATACATAACGCGAGTATCGCCGAAATAAGCTTTGAACCAAGTCTCGGCGGAAAAGCCGAGATAATACCTCGCAGATTCATAATCATGATTCCTTTCTTTTTCTACGAAAAATATCATATTACGTCGATTTATCCCGAAACACCGAACGCTCCGACCTTTTCAGGTCGGAGCGTCCTTCGGTATTTACTGTTTTTTTATATCATCCGGTTTTATAGAAGAAAGTGGGTTTTCCATCATCGCTTCCCTCATACTTTCATCGCTTACGTGAGTATATATCTGGGTCGTATTTAACTGCTCGTGACCGAGTATATCCTTCAAAACTCTTACATCTACCTTTCCGGTCCTGTACATAAGAGTCGCGGCGGTATGACGTAGCTTATGCGTTGAATAATGCTTATTTTCAAGCCCCGCGGCGTTAAGATATTTCTTTACGAGCCACTGAACGGTCTTTTTGCTTATTCTGTTATGCTGACGAGAACTGATAAAAAGAGCATTTTTGTCCTTTATTTCCGTATCGGAATTTCTTATCGGAATATATTCGGATAATGCGTCACGGCAGGCGTTATTTAAGTATATCATTCTTTCCTTTGATCCCTTACCGAGAACTCTGACAGACGTAAACTCACGGTCGAAATCCGTTAAATTAAGTCCGACAAGCTCGGAAAGACGCATTCCGCAGTTAAGAAACAAAGTAAGTATGGCAAAGTCACGTTCCTTTGTCTTGGATACAGGATCGTTTTTGACAGCCGACAGAAGATCTACCGACTCGTCAAGAGAAAGAAACTTCGGCAGAGCGGCTCTCGCGGACGGTGCGTCTATATCCTTTGCGGGATTTTCCTTTATCTGACGCGTAACGACAGTAAGATACTTATAAAAAGACTTTATAGCCGTCAGCTTTCTGGCTCTTGCTCCCGCCTTATTTCCGCGCTTGTCCGCGGCGTATGTAAGAAATCCGTATATAAGCTCGCTTCGTATCTTAGACATATACAAAGCGTCTATTTCCGATATATCTACCTTTACGTAATCCTGCGGCTCTGTCGAAAGCCCTTCTAAACGCGCTTTAACGTAACAGAGAAACAAAACAAGATCGTTTTGATATTGCTCGATAGTCCTTTCCGAGCGATTTTTTATAACTCGCATATATTGCGAATACTCCGTAAGTACATCGGGAGGACTGCATTCAAGATTTTTGTGCATATTATTTCCACTTTCCTTTACTTTGATTTAAGTATATCACATTTTTTTTGCAAATTCAATAATTTTTTGTCGCAGAAATAAAATTTTTTTCACAATATATTTATTAACAAATCGTAAATTATTAACTAAAACACTTTAAATGTTTTAGTTAATGTGATATAATAATTATTCAGTAAGATTATGCACGGTTTTAAAATGTTATATAAAATATATTACATAATGAAAGGATACCAGTTATGACACTTGTTGTTCTTGCCGCCGGAATGGCGTCTCGCTACGGTGGGCTGAAGCAGATCGACCCCGTTTCCGCCACAGGCGAGTTCATAATAGACTTTTCAATATACGATGCCTACAGAGCAGGATTTGATAAAGTTGTTTTTGTAATAAAGAAAGAAAACTTTGAAGCCTTCAAGAGCACGATAGGAGTAAGAGCGGAGCGTTTCCTTAAAGTTGATTACGCGTTCCAGGCTCTTGATGATATTCCCGAACGTTTCTCCCATCTTCTTGAAAACCGCGTAAAGCCTTGGGGAACGGCTCATGCCGTGCTCGCAGCGCGCACCTGCGTAAACGAGAACTTCGCGGTCATAAACGCGGATGACTTCTACGGAAAGGACGCTTTTGAAAAGCTCGCTGCGCATCTTCGTAACGCGAAGTCCGACGAAAAGGCGCATTTCTGTATGGTCGGATACGTCCTTAAAAACACTCTTACCGAAAACGGCTCCGTTTCGCGCGGCGTTTGCCGTATAGACGAGAACGGTATGCTTATAGACGTTACCGAAAGAACCAAGATATTCAAGACCGACAGCGGTGCTGAATACGAAGAGGACGGAGTTGTCACTCCCGTTTCGGAAAACGCTATCGTTTCTATGAACTGCTGGGGATTCACTCCCGATGTTTTCGACGGTATAGAAGCGGGTCTTGAAAAGTTCCTTGAAAATGTTGCTTCCGAAAAGGCTGAGTATTACCTCCCCTATGCGGTAAGCGAAATAAAGGCTGACAATAAGGCTGATGTCCGTGTTTACGACACAAACGAGCGTTGGTACGGTGTTACCTACAAGCAGGACAAGGAAAAGGTCGTAGAGGGTATCGGAGATCTCATAAAGAGCGGACTGTACAGCGTTCCGCTTTGGAAATGACTTAATTTAAGGAGATATATGATGGATACTAAAAAAATAGCCGAAGGCTTCGGAATCAAAGCCGATACCATAACGCATACGGAATCCCAGAGAGGTCATATAAACAGCACCTTCTTTATAAATACTAACGGTGAAAACGAAGAACCCGAATACGTATTTCAGAGAATAAATACCTCAATATTCAAAAATCCCGAGCAGCTTATGTCCAATATCTTCAACGTTACCTCGCATATAAGAAATAAGCTTGTAGCTGAGGGAAAGGATGCGAACAGAGGCGTTCTCAACTTCATTAAGACTACTGACGGCAAGTACTGCTATGTCGATGACGAGGGTGGTCATTGGCGTGCCTATCATTACGTAGGAAAGGCACTCTCACTTGACCTTGCGGATACTACCGATCTCTTTGCTCAGGCAGGATTTGCGTTCGGTCATTTCCAGAACCAGCTCGCTGACTTTGACGCATCAAAGCTTTACGAGACCATACCGAATTTCCACAACACCGTAAGCCGTCTTAACGACTTAAAGGAAGCCATAGCCAAGAACGTCGCAAACAGAAAGGATCTCGCACAGAAGGAGATAGATTTCGTTCTCGCGCGTGAAGAAAAATGCTCATACATAGTTGACGGCATAAAGAACGGCAAATTCCCGCTCAGAGTTACTCATAACGACACAAAGCTCAATAACGTTCTTCTTGACGAGGCAACGGGTGACGGACTTTGCGTAGTTGACCTTGATACGGTAATGCCCGGAAGTATGCTTTACGACTTTGGTGACTCCATTCGTTTCGGCGCTTCCTCTGCCGCTGAGGACGAGACAGATCTTTCTAAGGTATATGTACGTCTTGATATGTTCGAGGCTTACACAGAAGGCTTTATAAAGGGTCTTGACGGCGCTGTTACAAATGACGAGATAGCCGCATTCCCTATTTCTGCTTATATAATCACTCTTGAAATAGGAATACGCTTCCTTACCGACTATCTTAACGGAGATACTTATTTCCGCATCCACCGTCCCGAGCACAACCTCGATCGCGCGAGAAACCAGTTCAAGCTCGTTGCTGATATGGAGACTAAGATGGACGAGATGAATAAGATCGTAGCAAAGTATATTAAGTAATTAAACAAAAAAGAAAGGCTCCCTTGTGCAAAGGGAGCCTTTCTTTTTTGTTAATCGTTATAGCCGTTAGGATTGTTCTTCTGCCAGTTCCAGGAGTCACGGCACATATCTACAAGACCGTACTGCGCTGTCCAGCCCATCATCTCTTTGGCTTTCGTAGAGTCAGCATAGCACTCTGCTATATCGCCCGGACGGCGGTCGGTTATTCTGTAAGGTACTTTTACTCCGTTTGCTTCCTCAAACGCGTTTACCATATCGAGAACGCTGTATCCAACACCTGTTCCGAGGTTGAATACCTCAGTTCCCTTGTTCTTTACAACGTAATCTATGGCGCAGGCGTGACCCTTGGCAAGGTCAACAACGTGAATGTAATCACGAACTCCGCTTCCATCCTTTGTGGGATAGTCGTTTCCGTAAACAGAGAGCTGAGCGAGCTTACCTACCGCGACCTGAGAAATGTAAGGCATAAGGTTATTGGGTATTCCACTGGGGGATTCGCCTATAAGACCGCTCTTGTGTGCTCCAACGGGGTTAAAGTAACGCAGAAGAACTACCGAAAGCTCGGGATCGGCTTTTGCCGCGTCCGTAA
>JAZOVD010000062.1:0-31785 GCA_045658525.1 Eubacteriales bacterium | reverse complement strand
CTTTGCTTCTTTCTTTCAAGAAAGAAGAGAACCTAAAACATTAGCCCCCGAAAGATGTAGTGCGAGGGAGCTTTTTTCGCGTCCGTCTATAACCGCGCAGCTTTTGACACCGTTTTTGGCAGCGTAAACTATTTCGGGAAGATAGGCGCATTCGTTACCCAGGGTGATAAGCTCAGCAGAGGAGAGTGAGAGCTTTGGCAAAGAAATGCGCCCGTTAAGAAGTATGCCCCCGTGTTCCGTAAGATATACCAAATTGTCGGCTTTTAATGCTACCGCGATCTCAGCGCCGCTTCTGATAAGCTCGCTTTCGGATACGCTGACGGCAAGCGCGCCTCTGTCTGCGATACCGCGTACAACGCCTCTTGATAACGAACCGACTTCTTCACATACAACACCCGACCCAAAGCAGGCTTTTTTGATACCCTCAGCCGCTTCTTTTATGCAAACAACAACACAAGCTACACCGTTTTGGAGCAAAAGCGGTACGGAAAAGGCAAGATTTTCGGCAATGTCGGAGCCGTTTTCGGCGACTACGGTTATCAGTTTTCCCTTTTGGACGGAAAGCTCGGAAAAGAGCGATCCGAGCGACAAACGAGCGTTGTATTCGGAAACCGCGTTACCCGCAAGCTCGAAATCCGATGCGCAGTCAATATCTCCGTTTTTCGTTCTCATCTTGCTTTCTCTGCCCTTTCCGGCAAAAACTATGACGCGCTTCTCGTTATTTTCAAATGCGTTCGTTAGCGCGTGGCGTATAGCCTCTCCTCTGTCTCTTATAACACTTACCGATGTCTTATTTTTTATAGCATTTAAAATATCGTTTTTTATGCCTTCGAAGCTCTCTGTCCCGCTGTCGTCCTCGCATATTATCATTCTATCGGCGTAGATTTCGGCTACCGTTGGGAGTTGATGCCGACGCTCCTGCGCCTTTTCTCCCGGACAGCCGAAGATAGCGGTTATTCCGTAATCTTTTCCGTATCTCGCCCGCACGTCTTCAAAAAGAGCGCGAAAGCTCATCTCGTTGTGAGCGTAATCTATTATCACCTTTATTTTTCCGTCGATGCTTTCAATAACCTCGCCTCTGCCCGCGGCACGCGCGCTGAGTATCCCATTAAAAAGCGAACGCTTGCTCGCTCCCAAAAGTGAGCAGACCGAGTACGCAGCCAATGCGTTTTCAGCGTTGAATACCCCAAGAGTGCTTACGCAGAGCGTTTGCGTATCTCCCGCTTTGTCGGTCACGTCAAAAACGCACCCCTCTGCCGTTATTTTCGGGTCTGTGGCGAAAAAATCGGCGGTCTTATCTCTAAATGAAAATAACGTTATCGGAGTTTTGGTACGTGATTTCTTTAAAAGCGATATTACGTCGGCTGTTTTTTTGCAGTCTGCGTTCAGAACACAGACTTTGCACTGTGTAAAAAGAGAAGCCTTTGCGCTGAAATAATCTTCTTCCGTAGTATGCTCGCTCGGACTTACGTGGTCGCGCCCGAAATTAAGAAAGCAGGCGTAGTCGAAAACTATCCCGTAACAGCGTTTTTCGGACATAGCCTGACTTGAAACCTCGCATATAAGGTGCGTTACACCGTTTTTTACGGAGCGGTAAGCCGCCTCGTGCAGGTCGGGGGATTCGGGTGTGGTCAGGCGGGGCGCGTTTTCCGATACCGCCTCGCTGAGCACGGCGGCTTTAACGCCGTTTGTTTTTGAAAGTACGTTCTTTATCTGAGCAACGGCGGTCGTTTTGCCCTTAGTTCCTGTTACGGCAACGGTTATGAGCTTTTTAAGCGGATAACCGTAATGTAATGCCGAGCAGACCGCCATAGCTCGTCTAACGTCGGCAACGCAAACGAAAACGCATTCGGGAAAATCCGAGATGACAGCTTCCGTATTTGTCGGGCTTTCGTAAAATCCCGCGACAGCGCCGTTTTCGCAAGCCTTTTGAAGGTATTCCGATTTGAAATTTCTTCCTTTACAAAAAAATATGTCTCCCCGCTTTGTTTTTCGGCTGTCGTATGATATACCGGTTACCTCGCGGGTTAGAGCGTGAAGGTTCGTTATTTCATTTATTTTATTTTTATCCTTGATAACAGCATCTACGTATTCACGTATAAGCATTTTACCGCCGCCTTTCGTTATGCTCGTTTTTCGACATTATATGCACGTGAAAGCGAAAAAATCATACCTGAAAATCCGACAAAAGAAAAATATTCACAAATTCTTTATAAAAATATCTTTAATGAGGAAGAATATAGTGGTAAAATCATAGCGTTAGCACTTAGAGGTCGAGAGTGCTAAACCGAAAGGAAGTGATGGTAAGTGGCTGAAATGAACGAACTTAACCAGCGTCAGAAGATGATACTGAAAGCCGTTGTTGATGCTCATATAGAAAGCGGTGAGCCGATAGGCTCTAAGCTTCTTTCCGAGGCGCTGCCCGTATCGCTTTCTTCCGCTACCATAAGAAACGTTATGTCAGACCTCGAAAAGCTCGGGTATCTCGAACAGCCCCATACCTCGGCGGGACGCGTTCCGTCAAGTAAGGGTTACAGAACGTACGTAAACGACCTTATGAACGGTTATTCGCTTTCGAGCGTAGAGCAGAGACAGATAGACGATATGGCGTCGCGTAGGCTTATAGGTATGGATAACCTGTTAAGGGGCGCGGCGGAAACGGCGGCGAATATAACCAACTATACGGCGCTCGCGGTCAAGCCAAGACACAGACGGGTCCTCGTAATGAGCTTCAAGATACTGCCGATGAACGATTTCGGCGTTCTGATGGTAATGCAGACCTCGATCGGAATAGTCAAGACGAGGTTCGTTGAGATAGGATTTAAGGTAAGCGCGGAGATAGCGGAAAAGCTCGAAAATGCGCTCAACGAGCATCTTACGAGCATAAGCGTCGAGGACGTAAACGCCTCGCTTGTCGCGGAGATAGAGAAGGAGCTTTCGGTTATCGCTCCGCTTCTTATACCGATAATGAGAGCTTTTATGGAGGAGATAGGCACTCTTAACGGAGGAGAGCTTCGTATGGAGGGTGTCGATAGAATGCTCAAATATCCCGAGTATTCCAATCTCGAAAGCCTCAAAGGTCTGCTCGGACTTCTTGAAAAGAAGGATCATATACTTAACGTAGTCTCGTCGGCTCAGAACGATGGCGTAAATATATACATCGGTCCCGAGAGCGAGGACGAGCATATGAAGGGAACGTCGCTCGTTTTCAGAACGATAAGCGAGAACGGACTTCCAGTAGCGGCGATAGGCGTTATAGGACCTTGCCGAATGGATTATCCAAAGGTCATTTCGACCGTGGATTACCTGTCGGATAAGATTTCCGACGCGATAAAAAATGAAAATAAGTAACCGAAAGGAAAAGGATAATGGCAGAAGAAAAGGAGACCGTCGTGACGGAGGAGACCGAGGTCAAGCCCGAAGCAAAGGAAGCACCCAAAAAGAGTGAGAAAAAGAAGGATAAGGAAAGAGAGCTTGAAGCGGAAGCGTTAAAGCTTAAAGAGGAGCTTGAAAAAGCGAAAGCGGCTCTTGCCGAGTCCGAGGATAAATATATGAGGGTTCTCGCGGAGTATGATAACTACCGCAAGCGCACTGCAAAGGAAAAAGAGGGCATCTATTCAGACGCCTACGGAGACGCTATAAAGGAGATACTCCCCGTTATAGATAACCTCGAAAGAGCGGCGGCGTTCGAGGACGGCGAGCAGGTAGCTAAGGGAGTTAAGATGACGCTTGCGCAGTTCCTTGAATCGCTTAACAGAATGGGCGTTGAGGTAATAGACGCGGCAAAGGGCGATCCGTTCGACCCCGAGCTTCATAACGCCGTGCTTCACACGGAGGATCCCGAGCTTGGAGAGACGGTCATAGCGGCAGTTCTTCAAAAGGGATATAAAAAGGGAGATAAGGTATATCGTTACGCTATGGTATCGGTAGCAAACTGAAAAAGTAAAAAACGGAGCATAAGCCCCGAAAATATATAATAAAATAAACTAATAAGCCGACATAACGGCACGGAGGTTTTTACAATGGGAAAGATAATAGGAATAGACCTTGGAACAACTAACTCTTGCGTTGCGGTTTACGAGGGCGGCGAGCCTATCGTTATACCGAACCCCGAAGGAGCGAGAACGACTCCCTCGGTAGTTGCTTTCAAGAACAGCGAAAGACTTGTCGGTCAGGTAGCAAAAAGACAGGCGATAACTAACCCCGACAAGACGATAATGTCCATAAAGAGAGAGATGGGAACTGCTTACAAGACGGGTGATATAGACGGAAAAAGCTATACTCCTCAGGAAATATCCGCGATGATCCTTCAAAAGCTTAAAGCCGATGCCGAGGCATATCTCGGAACGACGGTTACCGAGGCGGTCATTACCGTTCCCGCATACTTCTCCGACGCTCAGCGTCAGGCAACAAAGGACGCGGGTAAGATAGCGGGTCTTGACGTAAAGCGTATAATCAACGAGCCTACCGCCGCCGCTCTTGCGTACGGTATGGATAAGGAAGCCGATCAGAAGATACTCATCTTCGACCTCGGCGGAGGAACGTTCGACGTTTCGCTCCTCGAAATAAGCGACGGAGTTTTCGAGGTCCTCGCTACCGCGGGTAACAACCGTCTCGGCGGTGACGACTTCGACAAGAGAGTTATAGACTGGATTGCCGATACTTTCGCAAAGGAGAACGGCGGTCTTGATCTCCGCAAGGATAAGATGGCTCTCCAAAGACTTAAAGAAGCCGCTGAAAAGGCTAAGATCGAGCTTTCGGGTATAATGAGCGCGAACATCAACCTGCCCTTTATAACCGTTGACGCGACGGGTCCCAAGCACTTTGAGGCGACCCTCAGCCGTGCTGAGTTCAACAGAATAACCGCTGACCTTGTTGAGGCTACTATGAAGCCCACAAAGCAGGTTCTTTCCGACGCGGGCGTATCCGTTTCCCAGATAGACAAGGTACTCCTCGTCGGCGGTTCTACCCGTATTCCCGCCGTTCAGGACGCCGTAAAGAGCTTTATAGGTAAAGAGCCGTTCAAGGGCATCAACCCCGACGAGTGCGTTGCGATAGGCGCGGCGATACAGGGCGGAGTTCTCGGCGGCGAGGTCAAGGACCTTCTTCTCCTTGACGTTACTCCCCTTTCTCTCGGTATCGAGACCCTCGGCGGAGTATTTAACAAGATAATCGACAGAAACACCACTATACCCGTAAAGAAGAGTCAGGTATATTCCACCGCCGCTGACGGTCAGACCTCGGTCGAGATACACGTTCTTCAGGGTGAGCGCGAGATGGCAAGAGGTAACACTACCCTTGGTAGATTTAACCTTGACGGTATTCCGCCCGCACCCAGAGGAGTTCCGCAGATAGAGGTCACCTTCGATATTGACGCTAACGGTATAGTAAACGTTACGGCAAAGGATAAGGGAACGGGCAAGGAACAGCATATAACCATAACCTCCTCTACGAATATGAGTCAGGAGGATATAGACAAGGCTGTTAAGGAAGCGGAGAAGTATGCTGAGGAGGACAAGAAGCAGAAGGAAGCGGTCGATACCAAGAACCACGCCGATAACCTCATCTTCCAGACCGAAAAGACTCTTGGTGAGATAGGTGATAAGCTTCCCGAAAGCGAGCTTACCGACGTTAAGGCGGCGCTCGAAAAGCTGAAAGAGACCGCAAAGGGCGATAACGTTGACGCGATAAAGGCTGATACCGAGGCTCTTGAACAGGCGTTCTATAAGCTCAGTGAAAAGCTCTACGCTCAGCAGGGCGGAGATCCTACTCAGGGTGGTGATCCCGGTCAGGGTGGCGATCAGACCTACTATGATCCCGGGTACGAGGATAAGACTGATAAGTAATATAAAAAACGGCTATCTCGTCGAGATAGCCGTTTTTTATTATACTTCGTTATAAGCTCCGAGGAAACTGAAGCTCTCGCATTCGTAGGCAAGGGAGTCAAGAAGTGTAAGAACTTTTTCATCATACGGAGAAGCGTCGAGATCGAAATAGAACTGCGCTTCAAAGTCACTTCCCTCGATCGGACGGCTTTCGAGCTTGGTGAGGTTAAGACCCTCAGCGGTAAATTTCGCAAGAGTGTTATAAAGCGATCCGGGTACGTGAGGAAGCGTAAGCATAAGACTTATCTTGCTCGCGCCGGGGAAAATAAACGGGTTATTGGATATGCAGATGAAGCGTGTCGCATTGTTGAAATTGTTCTGTACCTGCTCGCGGATAACGTCAAGACCGTAAAGCTCGGCACAGGAATTAGAGGCGAGCGCCGCTACTGTTCCGTCGTTGTTTTCCGAAACGAGCTTGGCGGCTACCGCGGTGTTTTCACAAGGAACGGCTTTTATCTGCGGATTTGCGCGGAAAAACTCGCTGCACTGTCCTATCGCCTGTGGGTGAGAATAGACCTGCTTTATGTTTTCAAAGCTTGTTCCCTTTGGCGCAAGCAGAGCGTGACGAACCTTTATTTTCGTGGAGCGCACGATGTTGAAGTCGAATTTTTTCATAAGGTCATAGACCTCAACTACCGTTCCGTAAGTACTGTTTTCTATGGGAAGCACGCCGTATTCGCAAACTCCGTCGCGAACCGCGGTGAATACCTCCTCAAAGCTCTGGAAGTAATGTATCTTTTCGATTCCGAAAAGCTTGTCCGCGGCTATCTGGGAGTACGCTCCCTCAGTACCCTGACAGGCGACTACCGCTCTTTTCGGGAATATCTTCGGGCTTACTTCGAGTGCCGCGCGAACCTTGTCCGAGACCGCGGTGTCGTGTTTTATAAGAGCCGACTGTCTTGAACGGCTGAGGTCCATTATAACGGAATAAAAGACCTTGACGTAATTTTCAAATTCCTCTCCCGCAAGCTCTGTCATTTCTCCGAGTATCTCGCGTTCTCTTGCGCGGTTGAGTATCGGCAGACCATGCTCGGCTTTATATTTGGCTACGTTATCTGATATTTCCATTCTGCGAAGGAACAGGTCGAGCAGATCTTTATTTATTTTGTCTATTTCATTTCTGCATTCTTTGAGATCCATAATAGGTGTTTTAGTCCTTTCTGTCGCATTACTCTGTGGCTTGACTATATTTTAACGCTTTTATATTCTGATTTCTACACATATCTGTAAATATTTCTAAATTTTTTCGTTAGCCGTTGCTTGGAAGCTAAATTTATTGACAATTATAAAAATATATGTTATACTGTATAAGTAATAATATGCGGTCATATAGAGCTATGGCGCGGAAAAGACGGAAAACGATATGAGGATACTCGGAATAGACCCGGGATACGCGATAGTCGGCTACGGACTCGTGGATTGCGTGGCATCAAGGTTTCAGACGGTGGATTACGGAGTTATAACAACTCCCGCCAAGATACCGATAGAGAACAGGCTGGAAATGATATACGATAAGCTCAGCGAGCTTATAAAGCGTTACGCGCCGCAATGTATGGCGGTCGAGGAGCTTTTTTTCAACGCTAACCACACGACGGCTATACCCGTTGCCGAGGCGAGAGGAATAATACTTTTGTGCGCAAAACAGAACGGAGTTCCCGTTTACGAATATACTCCGTTGCAGGTAAAGCAAGCGGTCGTCGGTTACGGACGCGCGGAGAAAAGACAGGTCATAGCGATGACGACCTCGCTTCTCGGTCTTAAAGAAGTACCGAAGCCCGACGACGCGGCGGATGCTTTGGCGATAGCTATATGCCACGGAAACACGGGTGCGTCCGCGCTCCGAGGTTATTACAATCTGCGTTAAAAACGCTTTGAAAGGAAAAACGATATGTATTATTATCTTAACGGAACTCTCGCGGTGCTCGAAGCAGGAAACGCGGTCATAGACTGCGGCGGAGTCGGATATATGTGCTGTGTCAGCGCAAGAACGGAGCAGAAGCTTTCGGGCGCGGTCGGTAAAACGGCAAAGCTTTTTACATACCTTTCGGTAAGAGAGGACGCAATGGAGCTTTTCGGGTTTATCGACAAGGAGGAGCTGGCGACGTTTAAGCTCCTTATCTCGGTATCGGGAGTAGGAGCGAGAACGGCGCTCGGAATACTCGGCGCGGTCTCTCCCGAAAAGATAGCTTACGCGGTCTCCGTGGGAGATGTAAAGGCTATACGCGCTCCCGGTGTCGGACCGAAGATAGCCGCGAGGATAATACTTGAGCTTAAAGACAAGATGGCAAAGGAGTTCGGAGGCGATATGCCGCTTTCGGACACGCCCTCTGTCGGCGGAGCAACGCTTCCAAAGGGAAACAAGCTTACCGAGGCTTGCACTGCGCTTATGGCGCTCGGTTATACGAGAGCCGAGGCGGAGGGACTTATGCGTAAGATAGACTGCACTAACCTCAGCGTCGAGGACATAATAAGAGAAGCGCTTAAAAGAGTATAACTGCGAAGGGGGTAGCTCCAAATGGATATGAATATGGATATGGATAACGAATACGATTTCGAGAGCCGTATAGTAAGCTCCTCGTATTCGGGTGACGATAGCGAAACGGAGCTTTCGCTCCGTCCGAAAACTCTTGAAGACTACGTAGGTCAGGAGAAGGCTAAGGAAAACTTAAAGGTCTATATAGACGCGGCGAAGAAGCGCGGAGAGGTGCTTGACCACGTTCTTCTTTACGGCCCTCCCGGACTCGGTAAGACTACGCTCGCGGCGATAATCGCAAACGAAATGGGCGTAAATATACGCGTAACCTCGGGACCCGCGATAGAAAAGCAGGGAGACCTTGCCGCGCTCCTTACCAACTTGGCTGAAAACGATATACTGTTTATCGACGAGATACACCGTTTGCAGCGTTCGGTAGAGGAAGTCCTTTATCCCGCGATGGAGGACTATTCGCTCGACATAATCATAGGAAAAGGCCCGTCGGCAAGAAGCATAAGACTTCCGCTCAATAAGTTCACGCTTATCGGAGCAACGACGAGGGCAGGACAGCTTTCCACCCCTCTGCGTGACCGTTTCGGGGTAGTGTTGAAGTTGGAGCTTTACACCACCGAGGAGCTTGCAAAGATAGTTACCCGTTCCGCGGGACTTCTTGAAGTCGAGATAGACGCGGACGGAGCGAGAGAGATAGCCTCGCGTTCGAGAGGAACGCCGCGTATAGCGAACAGACTTCTTAAACGTGTACGAGACTTCGCTCAGGTCAAGGGAAGCGGAAAGATTGACAGAGAGATAGCGGATTACGCGCTCGGAAAGTTAGAGATAGATCACCTCGGACTTGATAACGTTGACAGGCGTATGCTTGAAACGATAATAAAATTCTACGATGGCGGTCCTGTCGGACTTGATACGCTTGCCGCTACCGTCGGAGAGGAAGCGGTAACGCTTGAAGACGTTTACGAGCCGTACCTTATGCAGATAGGCTTTTTAAGCAGAACTCCGAGAGGAAGATGCGTTACGCGCCTTGCGTACGAGCATCTCGGGATACCTATGATAAACAAACAGAAAAAGAGCATCGAAGGACAGCTTGGACTGTTCGACGAATAACGAAAGGACGTAAAAAACCGATGTGGGCTGAAAAAAGCTGGCAGGATTACGAGCTTCTCGACGTTTCCGACGGCGAGAGACTTGAAAGATGGGGAAAATACACCTTGATAAGACCTGACCCGCAGGTCATCTGGAAGAACGTTAAGCGTCACCCGGCGTGGAAAAAGGCGGACGCGGTATATTCGCGTTCAAGGGCAGGCGGCGGAAGCTGGTCGCAGAACCGCTTGCCGTCCGAATGGAAGATAAGCTTCCCTATTGCGGACGGAGAGGACGAGCTTAAATTCATAATAAAGCCTACGGGCTTTAAGCACACGGGACTTTTCCCCGAGCAGGCAACAAACTGGAATTGGTTTTACAAGCTGATAAAAAATTCGGGCAGAAAAATAAAGGTGCTTAACCTTTTCGCATATACGGGAGGCGCTACCGTTGCCGCGGCAAAGGCGGGCGCGGAGGTCTGCCACGTTGACGCGTCGAAGGGAATGGTCGCTCAGGCAAAGCAGAATATGGCGCTTTCGGGTCTTGCCGACGCGCCTGTGCGTTATATAGTTGACGATTGCCGCAAGTTTTGCGAGCGCGAGATGAGAAGGGGCAACAGATACGACGCCATTATAATGGACCCGCCGTCCTACGGCAGAGGGCCGAACGGCGAGGTATGGAAATTAGAGGAATGTATAAGCGACCTGATAAAGCTTACAGTCGGACTTTTAAGCGAAAAGCCGCTCTTTTTCCTGCTTAATTCCTACACCACGGGTCTTTCGCCCGCAACGGTAGGGTATATGCTTGATTTAGAGCTTCGCTCGGCGTTCGGAGGTCATACCGAAACAGGAGAGCTTGGGCTTTACGTCTCGGAGAGCGGCGGGATACTCCCCTGCGGAGCGTCCGCGCGCTGGACAGGAGAAACAAAGTAAGAGGGAATAGGTGAAAATGGAAAACAGTGTTCCGTTCATAAAAATAGAAAACGTGTCGTTTTCTTATGAGGGAGACGAGGAGGGCGTGCTTTTGCCGCCAGTACTGAAAAACGTCAGCCTTGAAATAGAAAAAGGCTCGTTCGTAGCGGTTCTTGGGCATAACGGAAGCGGGAAATCAACGCTTGCAAAGCTTATAAACCTTATACTCACGCCTACCGATGGCAAGATATATATAGACGGCAAGGATATAACAGATGCCTCTCTTACCGAGGACGATATTTATGCCTTGCGCGGACGCGTCGGAATGGTGTTCCAGAACCCCGACAACCAGCTTGTCGCTACCGTAGTAGAGGAGGACGTGGCTTTCGGGCCTGAAAACCTCGGAGTAGAGCCGAAGGAGATAAGACGCAGGGTTGACGAGGCACTCGAAACGGTAGGAATGTCGGATTACAAGAGACATTCTCCGCACATGCTTTCGGGCGGACAGAAGCAGAGGATAGCGATAGCGGGTGTTATAGCTATGCTTCCCGAATGTATAATCTTTGACGAATCGACGGCTATGCTCGATCCCGGCGGACGTGCCGAGGTAATGAACACCATAGAAAAGCTTAACCGCGAAAACGGTATAACAGTTCTTCATATAACTCACAATATGGATGAGGCGTTAAAAGCCGACAGAGTCGTTGTTATAAACGACGGAGAGCTGTTTATGGACGGAACTCCGTCAGAGGTGTTCTCGCGCGTTGAGAAGCTTCGTGCCGTCGGTCTTGACGTGCCGCAGGTAACGGAGCTTGTACACGACCTGAGAGCCTTGGGAATAGAGATAGAAAGCGATGGGCTTGATGAGGAGAAATGCGCGCGAACGCTCGCAGATATGATATTGAAAAGGCATTGAAAATGAACGCGATAGAACTTAAAAACATAGTATATACATACGGTAAAAAAACGCCGTTTGAAATGACGGCGCTCGATGACGTTTCCGTAGCGTTTGAAAGCGGTAAGATAAACGGTCTTATCGGTCATACGGGAAGCGGTAAATCGACGCTCGTTCAGATGATGAACGGTCTTATAAAGCCGGATATGGGAGAGGTGCTTCTTTTCGGAAAGAACATCTGGGAAGAACCGAAAAAGATAAGAGACGTGCGCTTTCGCGTGGGTCTTGTATTCCAGTATCCCGAGTATCAGCTTTTTGACGAGACCTGCGAAAAGGATATAGCCTTCGGGCCGCGAAATATGGGGCTGGATGAAGCGGAGATAAAACGCAGAGTTCTTTCCTCGGCGGAGTTCGTGGGACTTGATACGTCGCTTCTCGATAAATCTCCGTTTGAGCTTTCAGGCGGACAGAAGCGCCGCGTAGCCTTGGCGGGAGTTATGGCTATGGAGCCTGAGGTGCTTATACTCGACGAGCCTGCCGCGGGACTTGACCCGATAGGCAGAGAGGAGATATTCGGCGGTATAAGGAGCTACCAGAGAAGCAAGGGCAATACCGTAATAATAGTCAGTCACAGTATGGAGGATATGGCGGCTTACTGCGATACGCTTACCGTTCTTAAAGGCGGAAAGGTGTTTATGAATGGAAGCTGTGCCGACGTGTTTGAGCACGAAAAGGAGCTTACCGAGATAGGTCTCGGCGTTCCGAGGATAACTCGTTTTATGAATATGCTCAGAGCGAACGGAGTTCCCGTAAGGCGTGATATATACACGGTTGACGATGCTGTAATGGAGATAAGAAGATGTTTTGGTAAAAGCGGGGGTGACGTGAATGCTTAAAGATATAACCCTCGGTCAGTTTTTCCCCGGCAACTCGGTTCTTCACAGAGCCGACCCGAGAATGAAGATAATACTCGCTATGGCGTACATTATTCTCGTTTTCGTGGCAAAAACAACTCTTGCTTATCTTTTCGTGCTGCTTTTCACTCTGCTTACCGTAGCCGTCAGCAGACTTAACCCCACAGTCGTACTTAAAGCATTGAAGCCCGTACTGTTTATAATGATATTTACGGCGTTCTTCAACATATTCTTTTACACAGGAGAGGGCGCGCCGCTCGTTTCCATACCGTTTTTTAAATGGAGCATAGATATATATACCAAGGGTATAGTTAACGCTGTTCTTATGGTTCTTCGCGTAGCGTGTGTTATAACGGGAAGCTGTGTTATACTTACCTATACGACCTCACCCATAGCGCTTACCGACGGTCTTGAAAGATTGCTCGCGCCGTTAAAGAAGATACACCTTCCCGTGCACGAGTTTTCTATGATGATGACGATAGCCTTGCGCTTCATACCAACGCTTATCGAGGAGACGGATAAGATAATGAACGCTCAGAAAGCAAGGGGTGCGGACTTTAATTCCGGAGGTCTTATCAAACGAGCAAAGGCTCTTATACCCGTTCTTATACCGCTTTTCGCATCGTCCTTCCGCCGAGCGGGTGAGCTTGCTACGGCTATGGAGTGCCGTTGTTACAGAGGCGATAAGGGCAGGACCCGTATGACCAAGCTTCGTTATACAAAGCTCGATTTCATATTGCTTTTTTGTATCGTAGCATTCGGAGCAGGTATAATAGTACTTAATATAATGACCGCGAATATACTTGCGTTCGGGGTTTGATCTGAACTTAAAGGAGCTGAATCTGTGAAGCTTTTACTTCGGATAGCATATAATGGAAGCGGATACTGCGGCTGGCAGGTCCAGAACAACGGGATTACCGTTCAGGGGGAGATGTGTCGCGCGGCAGAGGAGACTTATGGCTGTAAAATAAACGTTACGGGGTGCAGTCGTACCGATAGCGGCGTTCACGCGCTCGAATACTATTGTACTCTCGATATTCCCGATAACGCCCCGCGTATCCCGACAGAGCGTGTCCCGTCGGCTCTCAACGTAAGACTCGACGAAAGCATAACGGTTTTTTCTTGCGAGGAGGTCGGGACGGAGTTTCATGCCCGTTACAGTGTCAAATGTAAGACCTACGAGTACGTTATAGACAACGGTTATTACCGTGATCCGTTCCTTTTCGGCAGGGCGTGGCATATAAAAACACCGCTTGACGCGGATAAGATGAACAGGGCAGCAAAGTCTTTTATAGGTAAACACGATTTTGCCGCGTTTATGGCGAGCGGCTCTGAGATAGAGGATACGGTAAGAACGGTCTTTGACGCTGAGGTCGAACGCTCGGGAGACAGAGTGATATTCAGAGTTACCGCTGACGGTTTTCTTTACAATATGGTCAGGATAATGATGGGAACTCTTACGGAGGTATCGTCGGGAAAGATAAAAGAAAACGGTATTGGGAAAATAATAGACTTACGTGAACGCAAAAACGCGGGCGTGACAGCACCCGCAGATGGGCTTTACTTAAAACAGGTTAAATACTGGAAGGAGAAAAATGGGAAGCTTATTTGATATTCTGCTCATACTTACCGTGCTTATCACGGTGTTCATAACGTTTCGTCTCGGGTTTATAAGACTGCTTAAACCGTATCGCTTTATTGCCGCGTTTATCATAGCGTGGAAAGCTAAGACCTCGAATTTTATGCGCGGGATAGTTTCAAAGATAGTAGAGCCCGTTTCCTTGAAGGAGCATATAAAAGCTCAGGTAGATTACCAATGGGGAGATAAGATAACCGAAGCCGCGGGTGCTACGGTCGAGAGCGAGGCGACGCGTTTCGATGGAGTTTTCGGGGCGTTCGGAAAGATATTCGATGAAGTCGTTACCTATTGCCGAACTGCGTTTGAGCAGGGAGTTCAGGACCTTACGTCAAGCGTCGTTGATTTTGCTTCGGGTGTCGCGGTGGAGTTTTTTGTTTCCGCGATAGGATTTTTAATAGCGTTCGGATTTCTTTCGTTTGCATTCTGGCTTGGAAGCATACTTCTTAACTGGATATTCAGCAGAGGTGTGCTCGGTGTTATAAACCGTTCGCTTGGCGGTATCGTAGGACTGTTTTTCGGTCTGCTTATCGCGTGGATAGCGTCTCTTATCATAGTCCATTTCGGTTCGCTTTTGGTCACGGGCGGAATGGAGGAGACCGTAAGTGGATTTTTGCACGTCGTAAAGTGGTTCCATAACAACTTTATTCTATCAAAAATATTCGGCGTAACGCCTGTATAAATGAAAAACGCTGACGCGATGCGTCAGCGTTTTTGTATTATCCAAGCTCGGGATAACCCCATTGGCGAAGCACCTCGTATGCTCCGATCGCAACGGAGTTTGAAAGGTTGAGACAACGCAGCTCGCTACGCATAGGAATGCGAACGGCGCGTTCGGGGTTAGATTCAACGAGCGATCTCGGAAGCCCCGCAGTCTCCTTTCCGAATACGAGAAAGCAACGCTTGGGGTAAGCTATATCGCTATGAGCCTTGGTTGCCTTGGTCGAAAAGAAGAAAAGCTCCTCGCCTCCGTTTATACGCAGAAAATCGTCGAGACTTTCATAATAAGTGATGTCGAGCTTGTCCCAATAATCGAGACCCGCGCGCTTCAATTTGCGGTCATCTATTTCAAAGCCCATAGGCTTTACGAGATGGAGTGCCGCCCCTGTTACCGCGCAGGTGCGCGCGACGTTACCCGTATTCTGTGGTATCTCGGGTTCTACCAAAACAAGATTAAGGTCTGCCATAACTGTCCTTTCAAAAGCGTGATATGAACATTATATCATATTTTTCCGTAAATTCAAGCTTTTTGACGATAAAATGCGGCTCGGTGAAATATTATTTACAAAATATTATTAGATAAGTATATTTTATAGTATATAATTAAAGCAGTATAAAATATGCCGCATATAAGCGAGGTAACTGACACTATGGGTCTTTTAACAAAAATATTCGGAACTTACAGCCAGAGACAGATAAAGCATATAAAAAACACGGTCGAGCGTATAGAAAAGCTTGCCGATAAATATTCGGAGATGTCAGATGACGAGCTGCGCGCCGTTACCGATACTCTTAAAAACCGTCTTGCGAACGGAGAAACGCTTGACGATATTCTCGTTGACGCTTTCGCGGCGGTAAGAGAGGCGGCGGACAGAGTTCTCGGAAAACGTCCGTTCAAGGTACAGCTCATAGGTGGAATCATACTTCATCAGGGCAGAATAGCGGAGATGAAAACCGGTGAGGGTAAGACTCTCGTTGCCGTTCTCCCCGCGTATCTCAACGCTCTTACGGGTAACGGAGTTCACATAGTTACCGTAAACGAGTACCTTGCGAGAGTCGGCTGCGAGGAGATGGGCAGAGTCTATAATTTTATGGGACTTTCCGTCGGACTTCTTCTTCATAATCAGAGCAAGGAAGAAAAGAAACAGGCTTATCTTTGCGATATAACCTACGGAACGAATAACGAGTTCGGCTTTGACTACCTGCGTGACAATATGGTCATCTATAAAGAGAGAAAGGTGCAGAGAGGTCACGCCTTTGCAATAGTTGACGAGGTTGACTCCATACTTATAGACGAGGCGAGAACTCCGCTTATAATTTCGGGCGAGGGCGACGAATCAACGGATCTGTACGAAAAGGCGTGCAAGTTCGTTCGTACCTTAAAAGAATTTAAAAACAAAGAGCTTGACTCAAAGACCATAAACGAGGAAGTGGAAGCGTTGTACGACTATACCGTTGACGAAAAGGCGAGAAGCACGGTACTTACGTCAACAGGAGTCAAAAAGGCTGAAAAATTCTTTTCTGTCGATAACCTTTCCGACCCCGAAAACTCGGTTCTCGCTCACCACATAAATCAGGCTATCAGAGCGCGTGCGATAATGCACCGTGACGAGGATTATATAGTTCACGACGGCAAGGTCGTTATAGTTGACGGATTTACGGGACGTCTTATGCCGGGTAGGCGTTATAGCGACGGTCTGCATCAGGCGATAGAAGCAAAGGAAAACGTAAAGATCCAGAAGG
The DNA here is from genome assembly GCA_045658525.1 of Eubacteriales bacterium. Taxonomy (GTDB): domain Bacteria; phylum Bacillota; class Clostridia; order Oscillospirales; family CAG-272; genus SIG673. Next base: position 15,510 of record JAZOVD010000062.1, on the reverse strand, counting down.
AGTCCAAGACTCTTGCTACTATAACCTTCCAGAACTATTTCAGACTGTACAGGAAGCTTTCTGGTATGACGGGAACAGCGCTTACGGAGGATATGGAGTTCCGTGAGATATACGCGCTTGACGTAGTCGAGATACCGACGAATATGCCGATGATAAGAAAGGACTACCCCGACAGAGTTTACAGAACTGTTGAGGCAAAGTACAAGGCTATCTGCGCGCAGGTAGAGGAGTGTCACGCTAAGGGTCAGCCTGTTCTTGTAGGTACGGTGTCGGTAGATAAATCCGAGCTTGTTTCAAAGATGCTCGACAAAAAGGGCATACCGCATAAGGTCCTTAACGCTAAGCAGCACGCAAAGGAAGCGGAGATAGTAGCCGAGGCAGGTAAGCTTGGTGCGGTCACGATAGCGACGAATATGGCGGGACGCGGAACGGATATTATGCTTGGCGGTAACGCGGAGCATCTTGCTAAGGTAGAGATGCGTTCGCTCGTTGATCCCGAGACCAATCTTCCGCTTTACGATGATGAGATGATAGGCGCGGCGGTAGGCTCGTCGGCTTCCGTAAGCGACGAGGTGCTGAAAGCACGCGAGGTATATAAAAAGCTCTACGAAAAACACAGAGCTGTCATAGAGCCGCTTGCCGATAAGGTAAAGGAAGCGGGCGGACTTTTCATAATAGGTACTGAACGCCACGAGAGCCGCCGTATAGATAACCAGCTCCGCGGACGTGCGGGACGTCAGGGCGACCCCGGAGAGAGCCGTTTCTTCCTCTCGCTCGAAGACGATCTTATGCGTTTGTTCGGATCGGAACGCGTTATAGGACTGGTAGGCAGACTCGGTATGGAAGATCAGCCTATCGAGGCGGGAATACTTTCGGGAGCTATCGAGCGCGCTCAGAAGCAGCTTGAAGGACAGAACTTCCAGAGAAGAAAGAATGTCCTTAGCTACGACGACGTAATGAACGAGCAGAGAAAGATAATCTACAAGCAGCGTGACGAGGTTCTTGACGGAGCGGATCTTACGGAGACCATAAAGTCGATGATAGCAAGCTCGGTAAAGGAAGCGGTAAGCTCCTGTATGCCGGAGGACGAGCCTGAGGCTTGGAGAATAGACGAGCTTCGCAATCATTTCTTCGGCGTGCTTTGTAATTCGGACAGCCTCAGATATACCGAGGAAGAGCTTGAAAGCCTTGACCCGTCCGAGGTAGAAAACGAGCTTCTTGAAAGAGCGTATAAGCTTTACGACGAGCGTAAAGAGATGTTCGGAGAGGACCTCAAAGAGGTCGAAAGAGTCATACTTCTCAGAAGTGTCGATACCAAGTGGATAGACCACCTTGATGCTATGGACGACCTGAAAGGAAGCATAGGACTTCAAGCCTACGCTCAGCGTAACCCCATAACCGAGTTCCGTATAACGGGAGCGGATATGTTCGATGAGATGATAATAGGCATACGCGAGGATACCGTCCGCAAGGTGCTTACGGTAGTGCCAGCGGCAGCCGTTGAGCGTAAAGAGGTCGCAAAGGTAACGGGTGAGAACTTTACCGACGCTTCAAAGGCGGAAAATGGAAGCAAGACCGTGGTTATCAAGAAGGGCGGAGTGGCAAAGAACGCACCCTGTCCGTGCGGAAGCGGTAAAAAATACAAGAGATGCTGCGGTAAGGATCTCGTAGATTAAAGGATAAACAAAATATGCGTTTTGAATGGTTATTTATCGGATACCTGCTTATGTTTTCCATTCCCGTGGGAAATATAACCGTACTTCCTGCGGCGGGTTATCTGATAATGTTGTTTGCTATGCTTCGGCTTTCAAGGTACGAGGCGGCGTTTGGAAAAGCGAAAAGAGTATTGTTTTTTGCGATACCTCTTGGCGTGGCTTTACTTGCGTTTCAGATATACGCTTCGGCGGTAAACGGAGCATCGGAGACCAAGGCGTACTTATATTCGTATAACACGGTAAGACTGCTTAACGAGTGCGCTGAGATGGGAGTAATGTTCTTTACCTATCTCGGAGTAAAGGCTATGGGCGCAAACGCGGAAATACCCGCGCTTGAAAAGCACGCGAGCAGAAATATGGCGGTCATGTTCGTCTATTTCGCTTTCGAGATGATAATGAGCGCGCTCTCGCTTTTCGTGCCGCACATTTTTAAAGGCTTTGAGATACTCCTTGCGTACCCGTTTGCTCTCGGAGTTATATGGAGAGTTCTTAACCTTTGGATGATAATAACCTGTTATCTCGGAATAGCGCCAGACGTGGACGGAGAGAGCGAAAAGGCGACGGAAAGCCGTCCGCAAAGCGTGTCTCACTCAAAGAAAAAGAAGAAAAAACGCAAAAAATGAGAAAGAATGAACGTTTATGGAACTTAAACTCATAATACTCGGTATATTTTTTATGCTCAATCCAATGATCTCGGTGCTTGATATATTGCCCGATTTTATTGGCTGCATACCGATATTTTACGCGCTTACGCGCCTTAGCTCGGTATCTCCCGAGCTTGATACGGCGCGCCCTTACTTTAAATATATGGCGTACGTTTCGGTAATACGAACGGTGTGCTTCTTCGCGAGCGGAAGCTTCGACGACGTAATGAGGCTCAGTGTGACCCTTATATTTGCTGTCATTGAGTTCGGTCTTGCGGTGATGGCGTTTCCTGCGCTTTACGACGGAATGGCGTATCTGAATATACGTTATTCGGGTAACGTCAAGGAATCCCCCGAAATAAAGTTCGTCAGTATGCTGTTCTTTGGGGTGAGAGGATTTATGTCTATCCTTCCACAGCTCGGTGCGGTGCTCAATATGAGCGGAGACGATATTATAACCTCGACGGACCAGCTCAAAAACACTTGGTCTGCGTACACGGGACTGCTTACGCTGGTCAATATCGTTATAACGCTGATATTCGCTGTGTTCTGGTTCGTGTTGGTTATTGGCTACATAGGAAAGCTCTCGCGCGAAAACGCGTTTTGCGAAAGCGTCAGGGCGGCTTACGAGCAGAAGAAGATAGACGACCCCGAGTTCTTTGTAAGGCGCACGATAATGTTCTTCTGCGCGGTATTTACTGTGGCTGGGGTGTTCCTTCTTGATATTATAGGTGACGGAGTGAACATAATACCCGATTTCGTTTTCGGGGCTATGTCTGTGTTTGCGGTTTACGCGGGCGCAAAATACCTTTCCGACGCGAAAAATACGTTTATAAGCGGCTCGGTATATACCGTTTTGTCACTGGTAAACTTCTTTGTATTTAACAGCTTTATGAAAAGAAGATTTTACGCTCCTTTCAGGCTTATAATAACAAAATTTGTATGGGAATACGTGCTTGTTATAGCGATAGCGGTTCTGGAAGCGATAGCGCTTGCGTTTTACGCAAAATATCTGTATTCCGCTATGATGAAAATCGTGGACGAGCATAGCGTAAGGGAAGCACCCGTTGGATTTATAAGAACTGCGGAGGAAAACGTTAAGCTCAGAAAAAGTCTGAAAATAAAGCTGAAAGTCTATACTGTCGCGCTTGCCGTAACGGCTCTGTCGTCGCTTTTGTTCTCGGTACTGCTTCTGCCCGTACCGCTGTATAGGTTGGTGCATTCACTTATAAATATAGTGTTCGTATTCATTTCAGTTATGTTCTTTTCCTCGCTTTCGGCGGCGGTAAAGAGAAAATACGAGCGTGTAACGGATATTATCTGAAATTAAACTAAGGAGGCGCGCGTATGAGCGATTTCGTACATCTTCATCTGCATAGCGAATACAGTCTGCTCGACGGCGCTTGCAGAATAAAGGATCTCGCTAAAAAGGCAAAAGCCGAGGGTCATACGGCTCTGGCTATCACCGACCACGGCGCGATGTACGGCGCGGTCGCGTTTTACAAGGCTTGCAAAGCCGAGGGGATAAAGCCGATAATCGGTTGTGAGGTATATCTCGCGCCGAGAACAAGGTTTGATAAGATGTACTCCGAGGACGCGGAAGCCTCACACCTCGTTCTCCTTTGTAAAAACGAAACAGGTTACCGTAACCTCATAAAAATGGTATCAAAAAGCTTTACCGAGGGCTTTTACATAAAGCCGAGAGTGGATAAGGAGCTTCTGCGTGAGCATAGCGAGGGACTTATAGCGCTCTCAGCCTGCCTTGCGGGTCGCATACCGAGACTTATTTCGGCTGGACTAATCTCGGAAGCTACTGACGAAGCCGAGGAGATGCGCGATATATTCGGGCAGAATAACTTCTACCTTGAACTCCAACAGCACGGCCTTGACGAGCAGACCAAGATCAATTCCGTTCTGAAAACCATATCGGAAAAGACGGGAATACCGCTCGTCGCGACTAACGACGTTCATTATCTCCGCCGCGCGGACGCGGACACTCAGGCGATAATGATGTGCATACAGACCAATAGCCGTATAACCGACGGCAGACCCATTGGCTTTGAGACCAATGAGTTTTATTATAAAAGCACCGAGGAGATGGAAAAGCTTTTTTCGGATTTTCCCGACGCGATAGAAAATACGGTAAAGATAGCCGAGCGTTGTAATTTTGACTTTACGTTTGGTAAATATTATCTCCCCGCGTTTGACACCCCCGATGGAAGTGACCCGAGAGACTATCTTCGCGCCCTTGCGGAGAAGGGTCTTAAAAAAAGACTTGAAAAGGGCGATATAAGCTTTTCGGGGAAATTTTCCGAAAGTGATTATCGGGAAAGAATGGATTATGAGCTGTCAGTTATAACTCAGATGGGATATGCGGAGTATTATCTGATAGTCAGCGATTTCGTCGGATACGCAAAATCTGTCGGAATATCGGTAGGTCCCGGCAGAGGCTCGGGCGCGGGAAGCCTTATCGCTTACCTTGTCTATATAACCGATATAGACCCCCTGCGATTTGACCTCATATTTGAGCGTTTTCTTAACCCCGAAAGGGTCAGTATGCCTGACTTTGATATAGATTTCTGTTATATGCGCCGTGAGGAGGTAATTAAGTACGTTACCGAAAAGTACGGAAGCGAGAGGGTGTCGCAGATAATAACCTTCGGTACTATGGCGGCAAAGGCGGCGATAAGAGATGCCGCGAGAGCTATGGGACTGTCATATCAGGACGGGGACAGAGTGGCTAAGGCTATGCCGAAGCGTTTTGGAGTTACGCTCTCGGAAGCGGAAAACACCAAAGAGTTCCGCGAGCTTAAAGAGTCATCGACCGATATTGCGAGGCTCGTTGAAACGGCAAAGGCACTTGAAGGTATGCCGCGCCATTCCTCAACTCACGCCGCGGGCGTGGTCATAAGCGATAAGCCTATCGCGGAGTACGTTCCTCTTGCCGTCAGCGGCGAGATGCGCGTTACTCAGTACGATATGGATACGGTAGCGGAGCTGGGACTGCTGAAATTCGATTTCCTCGGACTCAGAACTCTTACAGTTATAGCCGATACCGAGAAGATGATACGCAAAAAAGAACCGAGCTTTGATATATGCTCAGTTCCCGAAAACGATAAAAAGACGTTTGACATGTTAAAGGCGGGACAGACGGACGGAGTGTTCCAGCTTGAATCGGGCGGGATGAGACAGATGCTTGTAACCTTCCGACCCGAAAGCATAGACGATATAATGATTGCGCTTTCGATGTACCGTCCCGGTCCTATGGACAATATCCCGAAGCTGATAGAGAACCGACGTTCAGGCAAGGTGGAATACCTTCTTCCGGAGCTTTCCGAGATACTTGACTCGACCTACGGCTGTGTGGTCTATCAGGAGCAGGTCATGCAGATATTCAGAAGGCTCGCCTCGTATTCGTTTGGACGCGCGGACGTAGTCCGTAAGGCAATATCGAAGAAAAAGCCGGAGGTAATAGCCGAGCAGAGAGAGGCGTTCCTTGTCGGCTGTAAGGATAATGGTATAGATGAGGAAAAGGCCGCGGCACTGTTTGACGAGATAGTTTCGTTTGCGGGATACGCGTTCAACAAGAGCCACGCGGCGGCGTACTCTGTGCTTGCGTACAGAACGGCGTATCTTAAAGCTCATTACCCCGCGCAGTTTCTTGCGGCTCTTATGACGAGCGAGCTTGGAAACCGCTCGAAATTAGCGGAATATATGGCAGAGGCTTCAAGACTTGGAATAAGTGTTCTGCCACCGTCGGTAAACGAGAGTGAGGTTGATTTCAGCTCTGACGGTGAAAACATAAGATACGGCCTTTCCGCGCTCAAAAACGTTGGTATAGGATTTGTCGCGCGTATGCTTACGGAACGCCTAAGCAACGGTGCTTTCCGTTCGTTTACGGACTTTGCCGAGCGTATGTACGGCAGAGATATGAACAGACGCCAGCTTGAAACGCTCATAAAAGCGGGAGCGTTCGACGAGCTTGGCGTTTACAGAAGCAGGCTTCTTGAAAAGCTTGACGATACCGTTGCCAAGATAGGTGATAAGAAAAAGGAAACGGTAACGGGTCAGCTTTCGCTTTTCGGCGGAGCGGACGATACAGAGGAGCTTTCGGAGGGATATTCCGATATACCCGAATTTCCGTTGCGGGTCCTTTTGAACCTCGAAAAAGAGGCTTCGGGAATGTACTTTTCGGGTCACATAACAGACGAATATTCCGAAAACGAAAAGGATATAGCCCCGAAATATATAGCATCGGTCATGGCATCGTTTGACGAGATGTCACCGACGTCTGAGCTTTCCGAGGGTCAGAGCATCGCGCTTACGGGTGTAGTTACCGAGAAAAAGACCAAGAACACCAAAAGCGGAGAAACGATGGCGTTCATCACCTTGGAGGACAGAACGGGAGAGATAGAGATAATAGTTTTCCCGAAGCTTTATACGGAATATATGCCGCTATTTAACCCCGATACGGTCATAGCCGTTTACGGCGAGATAAGTCTGCGCGACGAGGAGGACCCGAAAATTATCCTCAAAGCCGCCGCGCCCATGAGGAGCAACGACAGATATACTCACAGGCAGTCTCCGTTCGCGGAGCTTGAAAACGCACCCCAAAAGCGTTATCAGAGACCCGCGCCTGAGGTTGCGCCTAAAACTACAAACAAACCGATCACAAAGCTCTTTCTGCGGGTCAGCTCTACTAACTCGGCAGAGGCTAAAAAAGCGATAAATCTTATAGGTATCTTTGACGGAAGCATTCCCGTTATCTTTTACGAAACGGAAAGCTCGAAATACGTACAAAGAGCGGATCTCAAAATAGACGCGACCCCGTTCGTTATCTCGGAGCTGAAAAAGCTTCTCGGAGACGGCAACGTGGTAGAAAAATGATGTTTTGTCATTACTTGTCATCCTGAGCGAAGTCCGCCCGAGATTCCGATGCTACGCATCGCCCTGTGGGTTCGACTTCGCTAACGCTACGCTCAGAATGACGCGGGCGGACGTAGTCGAAATCCGAACGCAGAGAGGATCAAGCGGAGCTTGGGATCTTATAGAAAATTATACCGAAAGGGAAAAATTATGAAAGACGAAAAGGTTCTCGCATATTGTAACTTATTCGGTGTTCTGGGAGCGATCCCGACACTGCTTACGCTCGTTCCCGAAGCAAAGGAGCTTGTGAAAAACAAGAAAATATCCGTAGGTTTTTTGGTAAAGGACGGACCAAAGGGAACGCTTTCCATTAAAGACGGAGAGGCAAAGATGAGCAGGGGCTTGAACAAATGCAGTATAAAGCTGTATTTTCCCTCGTGCGAGAAGTTCAACGCTATGATAGACGGTAAAGGAAGTCCGATACCTATAAGCGGATTCTGGCACATAGGCTTCCTTCTCGGAGGATTTACAAAGCTTACTGATATTCTTTCGGAATATCTTCGTCCGAGCGAGGAGAAATTGCAGGATAAAGAGTTCTTTGAACGCTCGACCAAGCTTATGCTCCACGTTATAGCGGGCGCGATAGCCGAGATAGGAAATCACGATAAGGTAGGCAGATTCTCGGCATCAAATATAGTTGACGGCGTGATAAAGCTTTCGATAGCGGACGAAATATCGCTTGGTATATGCGCCAAGGATCACTGCCTTACCGCGCTTCATTTCGAGCCGAAGAACAGCTTTTCGGAAATGCGCTTTGACAGTATCGAGACGGCAAGAGACCTCTTTGACGGCAAGATAAACGCCGTTGCCGCTGTCGGTATGGGCAAGGTAAGCATAGGCGGAATGATCTCGCAGGTCGATAATATCAACCGAATACTTGACAGAGTATCGCTCTATCTGGCGTAATGGGGGTGTAACGATGCACAAGATAAATAAATACTACAAGAGCAGAAAGGCGTTTGAACGCGCCGTAAACGTTATACCGTCGGGTATATACGGTCATCAAGGCCCTGCCGAGGGCTGTTACGTTCCGGTATCGGCGTTCCCGCTGTTTTCCTCAAAGGCTAAGGGTACATATCTTTGGGACGCGGACGGAAACCGTTTTATCGATTATATGTGCGCGTATGGACCGAACATACTCGGTTATCACGACCCAGACGTTGACGCCGCCGCCGCAAAGCAGAGAAAGATCTCCGACTGTACGACGCTTCCGAATACCGTTATGATAGATTTCGCGGAGCTTTTGGTCGATACCGTAAAAAGCGCGGATTGGGCGTTCTTTGCCAAGAACGGAAACGACGTTACCACGCTTGCGGTAATGACCGCGAGAGCCTATACGCACCGTAAAAAGATAGTGTTCTTCAAGGGCTATTATCACGGTGTTTCTCCTTGGACTCAGAAGATAGACTACGCGGGAGTTATCGAGGAGGACGTGATGCACAACATCTACGTCGAATGGAACAACTTTGAGCAGCTTTGCGAGGTGTTTGATAAGTATAAGGGCGAGATAGCCGCCGTTATAGGTCAGCCGTATATGCACGGTAATTTTATGGATAACATTCTCCCCGCAGACGGCTTCTGGCAGAACGTCCGCAAAAAGTGTACTGAGGAGGGAACGGTGCTTATAGTTGACGACGTTCGCGCGGGCTTCCGTCTCGACCTTGCCGGATCTGACCACTATTTCGGCTTTGAAGCCGATCTTATATGCTTCTGCAAGGCGCTTGCAAACGGCTACAACGTAAGCGCGCTTTGCGGAAAGGATTTTCTGAAAAATACAGTTTCTTCTATGTCCTATACAGGATCGTATTGGCTTTCGGCAGTACCGTTTGCCGCGGGTATCGCGTGTATAGAGAAGATGAAAAAGTTGGAGCTTCCAAAGCTTCTTAATGAAAAGGGAACGCTTCTTAAAAACGGACTTATCGAGGCGGCGACGCAGTATGGGTTCGATCTTCGCGTTACGGGCGCGCCGTCGCTGTTCTATCTGAGGTTAGCGGACGACCCGTCGCTTAAACTCCATCAGGAATGGATAGCCGAGTGCGTAAAGCGCGGAGTGTTCTTTACCAATCACCATAACCATTTTATAAACGCCGCGCTTACCGACGAGGATATAGCCGAAACGGTCGAGATAGCCAAAGAAGCGTTTGAAGTAGTAAGAGAAAGACATCCATTGTGAGATCAAGGGGGAGCGAGAAGATGAACTGCAAATCGGTATTTGACAAAATAGATGAGCTGAATGACAGATACGTTGATTTCTGGCAGGAGGTATGCGAGATAGAAAGTCAGACCTCTGACAAGGAGGGCGTTGACGCGGTCGGACGTTGCTTTATCGATCACGTAAAGGAGTTTGGCTGGAATGTCGATGTGTTTCCTCAAAAGGTATCGGGAGATGCCGTTTGTATAACGATGAATCCTTGTGCGAGCAAAGAGCCTGTTGTATTCTCAGGTCATATAGATACCGTGCATCCGCGCGGACTCTTCGGTTATCCCGCCGTAAGGCGTGACGCGGAAAAGATATACGGTCCCGGTGTTACCGACTGTAAGGGCGGTGTGGTCTCATCGCTTCTTGCGATGGTCGCGCTCGAAAAATGCGGATACCGTGAGCGTCCCGTGAAGCTCGTTTTGCAGAGCGACGAGGAGGTCAGCAGTCTGACAAGCGGAAAGGCTACGGTAGAGTTTATGGCGGAGTGCGCCAAGGGATGCGCGGCGTTCCTTAACTGTGAGCCTCATAATACGGGAAAGATCGTTATACGCCGTAAGGGTATAATAAGATTTATTCTTGAAATAACGGGAAAATCTGTCCATTCCTCGATATGTTACGAAGGCATAAACGCCATACACGAGGCGGCGCATAAGATAATCGAAATAGAAAAGTTCAAGGAAAAGGACGGGCTTACCACAAACTGCGGAGTTATAGAGGGCGGAACGGTGGCAAACACCGTACCTGAAAAATGTATTCTTACCGTTGACGTGCGTTTTGTCGATCCCGAACAGCTCGAATACATCAAAAATAAGATGCAAAAGATAGCGGATACGAGCTATATCGAGGGAACGAGCTGTGAGCTTAAAGTAAAGAGCTTCAGGGTTTCGATGGATAAGTCAGAGGCAAACGACAGACTTTTCGAGCGTATCTCGGAGATATTTGACAGAAACGGGCTGGAACACGTTGAAGCTTGCAGCTCAAACGGTGGCTCTGATGCCGCGGATATGACATCTCACGGGATAACGACCGTGGATTGTCTTGGAGTAAGAGGCGGAATGATACACAGTAAAGACGAATACGCGTACATTTCTTCACTTTCCGAGTCCGCAAAGATGCTTGCGGCAATAGCGATAGAAATATAAAAAAACGGCACTTCAAAATTGAAGTGCCGTTCTTACTTTTTATTAAAATTCCAATACGTCCTTGGGCTGGCGGAGTAACCACTTGCCCTCGGTGAAGTCCGGAATAGCCTGCGGCATACCGCCCATAGCGATAGATCTCGCGGAGAGCGCGGAAACGCATAACCAAGCCGCCGCGTCGTAAACGTCTATCGGCATCTCCGTGCCTTCTCTGAGCGCCTTTGTGAACTCAACAAATTCGACGTAATCCATTCCGCCGTGACCCGCGGCGATCTGCTCGGGCGTTATCTCTCTCCAGATCTTCGGCAGATACTCGCTGTACTTTTCGGCGTTATCCATATTTTCCTTATAGAATTTCGAGGTATTAAAATACTCAGGCTCGCCGTCGAAATAGAAGCAGTTACAGGTCTGCTCGTACATACCCTTAGTTCCTCTGACGGTGAACTCTCTGTTGTAGGAACGGGGAAGCGTTGTGTCAAGACGAAGCGTTATAGTTTCTCCGCCCGCGCAGGTTATTATAGTGGTGACGATGTCGCCCTGGTTGAAATGCTTGCCTATGAGGGTCTGGTCTATAGTATCCTTGTGGTCGTTTACGTACTGTTCAAGACCGACTGACTTTGAGGCTACCGAAACGAGAGTTACCATACGGTTTCCCCTGTTGATGTTAAGGAGCTTTGCTATCGGGCCAAGCTCGTGGGTGGGGTAGTTTTCGCAGTTATTGTTGAGGTAGTTTCTCAGTCTGTAATGACGGTTGACGTTTCCGCCCGTTATCTCGTCACGAAGGTCGTGACCGTAAGCTCCCGCGCAATGTACTATCGTACCCATTTTTCCCGATCTTGCTACTGATGTGGCGAGAAGCTCGGATTTATTGAAGCAACAGTTTTCCATAAGCATAAACGGAGTTTTTGTCTGCTCGTAGGTCTTTACGAGGTTATAGCACTCCGAGACGTCGTAAGACGCGCCGACCTCCATTGCGGTCGGGATACCGGCCTTCATTGACGCGATGGCTATTTCGATATGAGACTCCCATGCGGTAGCTATGTAGATCGCGTCGCACAGACCGCTTGCGATCAGCTCCTTATAATCGGTGGTGGAAAAAGGCTCGTTTCCGTGCTTTTCCTTTACCGTATTTACGGCTCTTTCGCATCTGTCGGTATAAAGATCGCATACAGCGGTAACGCTTACGTCATCTAAATTCAAAATAACGTCTTTCAGAATGCTGTGACCTCTTCCGCTAAGTCCAATGACACCAAATCTTATGTGCTTCATATTTATGTATCCTTTCTCATAAGAAACATTACGTTATGACATATTCTATCACACATATAGGTATATGTAAATATCTTTTTGGGTCAAAAAAACGAGAAATCTTTTATTTTGGATATTTTTTGGAGAAGAATATGGGAATTAATTCCTTTAATTTTATCCTGTTGCCGCGGCGTATGATTATTTCTGAATAGACCTTGGAGCAGAATACGAACAGAAATACTATTATAGCCGCCTGTATAATGAGTGAAAGTATAAACGTTCCGATACCGATATGTCCGAGTATATAACGCACAGGCGCGCAAAACGTGGAAATTATGGGACAAAGCGAGGTTATATAGGCTACGGGAGCGGAATCTATGGCACAGGTAGTGAACGAAACGAAATAACCGAGCATTACGGTCATCATTACCGTACCCGTTGCCGCATCCATTTCTTCCATGTTACTGCAACACGCGCCGCTTATTCCCGCGAGCACCGAGTAAGTAAGATAACTTAAAATAAGCGCGATAACGGTAAGGAGTAGGGTGGGTAGATCTATTCTCATTCCGGAAATATCGAGTCCGATCGCGGAAAGGGAGACCGGAGTGCTTGAAACGAGAGAGGTTATCTTTGATGAAACGAGCGCGGAAATTATGACAGAGGCGAGAATTATTATAATGTAGGTCATTACCGCGAGTATCTTTCCGATGATGAGCGAAAGTGGTCTTACACTTGTGAGAAGGTTTTCGACGAGCTTTGACGCTTTTTCTTCAAGCACGGCACGGATTATATATGCCGTGGATATTGAGCAGAGCAAAAGCACGATTATGGCGTAAACGTACTGAACTATAAAACGCATAGCAATGTCGCCTGAGCTTCCCATATAACTCGCCACCGAACCGCTTGATACCGAATACGGAGAGCTTACAGTGGTTAATTTGTCGGCGGTTATACCCGTCATGGTGTAGCGCGCGCTGTCAAAAAGCGCGGAGACCGTGTAGGAAAAGCTTACGGCGGATTCGGTATTTACGGAAGTGCTTTCGGAAAGCTTTAACGTTACCGAATATCCGCCCGTCTCGGCATTGGGGGCTATTTCGTATATCGCCGCGGTGTTTTCCGCGTTCGGGGTCGCGTCATTTGCGCCCAGAACGTGAAGCTTAGCCCCGTCAACGTAATCCGACGCATCAAAAGCGTAGGGCGTTCTGTTTACTATATATACGTCGGTTATGCCGTCGTCCTGCGAGATGGCGAAGGCGTCGGGGGATATGATCGACGTGACCGAATCCATCGCGCTTCCGGAGATCACGGAAAGAAGCGGCGGCGCGATAACGGAGAAAAAGATCATTATAATGAGCGTTATTATGTTAGCGCGGCTTATAAGGAGCTGACGCAGAGTGAACTTATATACCTTATCGCACCCCAAAAGCTGATCTTTTACGTTAGAAAAACTGTTCACTTTGATGCCGCACCCACCTTTTCAACGAATATCTCATGCAGAGACGGCTCGCGGAGATCAAACGTAACTATCGGTATTCCGTCGGAAATAAGCGCGCGCAGTAATTCGTTGGCGTGCTTTTCTCCGCTGACCCTTACGTCGTATTCGTTTTCCTTTTCACGCATGACCGTAGCACCCGAACGCTCTATGTAGGCGCGAACGTCAGTATCGGTCTTTAAGTGGAGATTGATCCTGCCGTAGCTCTTTTTGATCTCGTTCAAGTTACCCGAAAGCACGGAAACACTTCTGTCGAGTATGGTTATGTCCGTACAGAACTCCTCTACGGTCGCCATCTGATGGCTTGACATTATGAGATATTTGCCGGCATCTATCTGCTCGCGTATTATGGTCTTGAAAAGATCGGTGTTGACCGGATCGAGACCCGACAAAGGCTCGTCAAGTATGAGAAGCTCGGGGTCGGAGAGCAGAGTGGTCATAAACTGTATCTTCTGCTGATTTCCCTTTGAAAGCTGATCCGCTTTTTTGGGCGGTATCTTTTTCTTTTTAAGACCCTCACCGCTTTCCGAGGGATAAAGATATTCGGTAACTTCAAGGCGTTCTGCCCAATAGCGTATGCGCTTTTTGGCTTCTTCCTTTGAAACTCCGCGGAGCGACGCGAAATATACGAGCTGCTCCATCAGCGCGTATTTGGGGTAAAGCCCGCGTTCCTCGGCAAGATAACCGACGTTACAGGTCTCGGTGGAAAGCTCGCTTCCGTTCCATTCGGTCCTTCCGCCGTCGCGGGCGAGTATTCCGAGCATCATTCGTATAGAGGTGGTTTTTCCCGCGCCGTTAGTACCGAGAAGAGCGTAAACTCCCGGCTTCGGCATTTCGAACGAAAGATCGGAAACTACCGTCTTTTCTCCGTATTTTTTGTGAAGATGTTCTACTTTAAGGCTCATTTTTACCCTTTCCGTCCGTTTTTCGGACAGTGTTTAACCGTAAATTATTTTTGATATTATTCCGTTTGAAACGTTAAATCCCTCGTCTGTGAAGCTCAAAAAGCCGTTATTTTCCCGCATAAGACCTGAGACAACGAATTTTTCGGTTCTTTTTATATACGTATCGGCATTTTCAGTCATACCTCTGAGGACGTCTGCCGAGAAACCGCGCGCAAGCCTCAGGGAGAGCATTATATACTCCTCGGCTTCGTCGTTTTCGGTAAGTACCTCGTCGGTTGCCGTGATACTGTCAAAATCCTTGCATTTGACGTATGCTTCAAGATCCCTTTCGCAGTAGTAACGCCTGCCGTCAAAAAATGAGTACGCACCGCACCCGAAACCGAGATATTCGCCTCTCGTCCAGTATGCGAGGTTGTGCTTACATTCATATCCGGGTTTAGAATAGTTTGATATTTCGTAACGCTCGTAACCGTTTTCTCTGAGCAGCCTGAGCATCGCAAACGTCATTTCGTATTCCTCGTCCTCGCTTGGAAATACGTATTTTTCTCTGTTTTTGAATATCTGTGTTCCTTCCTCGATCTGCAGACCGTAAACCGAAAGATGCTCCGGCGAAAGCGAGACGGCGTTTCTCAAAGTTGAGATAAAGCTGTCCTTGGTCTGGTACGGTATTCCGTACATAATATCGAGGTTTATATTGTTAAATCCGCATTTGCGGGCGAGCTTTACCGAGTTTTCGGTGTCTTTATACGTGTGTATCCGCCCAAGAGCGGAAAGCTCGTTTTCGCACGCGCTCTGCATACCGATGCTGAGACGGTCAACTCC
Organism: Eubacteriales bacterium; assembly: GCA_045658525.1. Lineage (GTDB taxonomy): Bacteria > Bacillota > Clostridia > Oscillospirales > CAG-272 > SIG673. Next base: position 419 of record JAZOVD010000062.1, on the reverse strand, counting down.
ACATTCTCTCATTACGGAAAGTTTTTCTTCGTCAAAGGTCGCGGGGTTCGCTTCAAACGTAAATTCCTTTAATTCCGAAAGGTCAAAGCAACGTTTGACCGCACCCGTAAGCTCGTATATTGAGTCACAGTGGAGAAGTGTCGGAGTTCCGCCGCCTACGAAAACGGTATCTATTACCGTGTTTTTGTATTTTTGAGAGATCTGTTCGATATGACGGATAAGCGCACCCGTATATGCGCGTTTCGCGTTGTCCGTTATACCGCGCTCGGCGCAGGGCAGGGAATAAAAATCGCAGTACGCGCATTTTGAAACACAGAACGGAACGTGTATATAAATACCGAGATGCTTTCTGCTCATTCGTCGTCCAATTTGAGGACAGCCATAAACGCTTCGGGCGTGACCTCAACGCTACCGAGCTT
>JAZOVD010000061.1:0-8896 GCA_045658525.1 Eubacteriales bacterium | reverse complement strand
ACCGCTTGGCCTCCGACTTGCGGCATATTGAGTAACAGTATAGTCTGGCTTCTTGTACTGATGGGCGCGTCTATAATAACGCTGATACTGCTGTACGGTATAAGGATAAACCATTTCAAGTTTATGTACGGAATATATATGTCGTTCGGAGCGGATACCAAAAAGCTGTTCGGTACTTGCTTCTGGGAGATATATATTATTTCCTTGCTTACCCTGATACCTGCCGGAGCCGCTTCTACCGTGGCGTCGTGGATGTTCTTCAAGTCGTCCGCGCTTACGTATCAGTTCGCGCCTCAGCTCATACTTTTCGCACCGATATTTATGCTACCGATAGTTCTTGTTTCGGTTTTCGTTCCGATAAAGACCACGGCTATCCAGCCACCCGTAAAGCTTTTGCTTGCGGAGGATAACTCAAACCTCGTGACCGCACCTTATACCTCGTCGTTTATGAAGGTCAAGCGTTTTCCGTCATCTTACGAGCGTATAGGCGTAGTTAGATTCCGTAAATACGCGGCACAGCTCATATTAAGCTCGGTGCTTATGTCCGCGCTTTTCGTATGGATATCGTTCTACTGCGGTATATACAGCCACGGTATGGATACGGAAAGAGAAGAGTTTGTGGTCAGCTTCCCTCAGCACGAGGTGACGAGCAAAAAGGAAGTCGTTACCGAAACGGACGCTACCGAAGCGTTTACCGCGGCGAGACGTGCCGTATATAAAACGGGATTGGACGTTGGCGCTAAAACCGAGATAGGTGAATTTGAAAAGTATTACGATACGTCTAAATACACGATAGAAAGAGGCGTTTCGACAGGCTTTGTCAGCAAGGTTACGGAAATAGCTACCGGTGATAACGTTTACAATGACTATGCGGCGGCGCGCTCAGCGGTCTTTAAAAGCGGAGTAAACGCAGGTGATACGGTAGTAAGTAAGCTTGAAGAGTTTTTTGATACAAAAAAGTACAAGCTTACAAAAAATGAAAACGGAATAGCTATTTCAGCCGCCAAGCTTACTTATACCGAAGTAGAGGAGACAAAGCTTGTCGGAGATACTTACACTAACGATAAGGGAATCGAGCTTAAAGAGATGTCGGGTGTTACGGGAATATATAAGTACTGTAAGACCACGGCGTTTACGATACCGACTTATGTCGCTTTCGATAAAAAGGACACGAAATTCGGCAGCTTTATAGAAAATCCGTCCGATTCATCCGAAAAGGTAACGCTTTACGCTGATTATTACGCGGCTGACAGCGATATACTTACGTTTATAGAGACTCATTTTAGTTACGAGGGTAACGTTCTCGGCATAACGCAGTCTAAGAACAACATTATAATTTCCGATTGCGTAAACAACTCCCGCGAGCTTAAAATAAAGCCGGGAGATACTGTAACCGTACGCATATACAAGGAACCGAAGAAGAACGCCAAGGACCCGCTGAAAAACAACGTAACGGATGGCGACAGATACCTGCAAAACCTTATAAAAAACGGTGTTTTTGAGGAAAAGGAATTTACCGTATGCGCGGTAATAAAGGATATGAACACCACGGGAAATCTTCCCATATTTATGTCAGAGGATGATTATATCTCGATAACCGGAAAAACGCCGATATACAACTCCGTTTCGGTCTATGTCGATCCTACGCTCGGCGAGAGTGATATAGACGTGCTTCACGATAACATAAAATACTGGGCTGAGCAGTATTCGGATACGACCGTCTCGCACCTGAACGCATTAGCGGAGGGCAGAGCGGAGAGGGAGACGCAGAAGCTTCCGATCCTTTATACGTTTGCCGCGATGCTTTTGATACTCGCGCCTTTGTTCTGGTTCTTCTCGCAGATAATGTTCTATAAAAAGAGAGCAAGAGAGTTTGAGATACTCAGAGATATAGGCGCTCAGGAGAAGACCATAAGAAAGATATTTATTTACGACGGTATCGTGGCGGCGCTCGCAGGCTGTATAGCTCTCGCTATAATGAGCGCGGCGGGAATATCGCTTATATACCTTTTCACGGTCAAGGTAATGCCTTACCTTGCGGAAAGCGTGATAGTAAGATATTCGTTCAAGATGCCGTGGATACCGCTCGCGGCGGCGATGGCGGTAACTGTATTCAGCGCGTTCTTTGCATCGGTCGTCTCATACGGAATAAACAAAAAAAGCGCTAAAACGCGCTTCGTCAGATAAGAAGGTAGTTTAGATATGGCAATACTTGTAACAGAAAACGTCATAAAGCAATTCAAGCAGTACGATAATACCGTAACTGCCGTAAACCGCGTCTCGATGAAGGTAGAGGACGGGGAGTTCGTGGCGATAATAGGCTCGTCAGGTTCTGGAAAAAGTACGTTTCTTAACCTTTGCGCGGGACTTGATCGCCCTACTTCCGGCAGAGTGCTTATAAGAGGCAATGATATAACGCAGATGAAGTCGGACGAGCTGAGCCGTTTCAGAGGGAACTTTATAGGCTTTGTCTATCAGAAGCATAATCTCATACCTCAATATACCGCTCTTGAAAATATCCTCATTCCGACCGTGATGTGTAATAAAGATGAGTTCAGCTACGAGGAGCATCTTAAAAAATTAGTTGAGTCGCTTAACCTCGGAGACAGACTCCATCACCTGCCGTCGGAGCTTTCGGGAGGACAGCAGCAGCGCGTGGCGATAGCGAGAGCTATGATAAACAGACCTCAGGTTCTTTTTGCCGATGAGCCAACGGGTAACCTCGACAGAGCTAACGCTGACGAGGTGCTTGAACTTTTGCTTGCCACAAAAGAACAGCTTGGACAGACGCTTGTAATGGTAACTCACGATCTTAAAATAGCGGAGCGTGCCGATAAGATATACAAGATGGACAACGGCGAGCTTATGCTCTATAAGGATCAGAGCGGTTACAAGCGTAATTCCTACGAGGAAGAGGTAAACGAAACCAAAGCGAACGTTATCGACGATTAAAAAACGAAAGGAAAAAAGAAAAATGGGAAAGCTTTTCAGAGAATTTAATCAGGAGAAGATCGAGCAGATCAAGACAGATCCCTATTTTGAAGGACTCGTTCCGGCTATATTAAAGCAGGCGGAGGATTATATCAACAGTGATCCGCCGAGAATAAAGTTCAGTCATATACACATGTTTGTTACCACAGGAAACAGAGAGATATTCCAGTCGGTTTACGGTAACTATGAAGCAAGAATGAGAAACCTTTTCCTTGCTTACATATTTACAGAGGACGAAAAGTACATAGAGCCGCTTGCGGACATTATCTGGAATATCTGTAATTTTGAAACGTGGACTATTCCCGCGCACGTAAAAGAGGAATATACGTTAGAGAGACGCAGGACCTTCCTTGATCTTACTTCCACCATAATGGGATTCAGAATAGCCGAGCTGCTTTATTTCATAGGCGATAAGCTTCCCGAGCTTGTAAGAAGAAGAGCGGAGAACGAGGTAAGAGTAAGAGTGATCGAGTCATTCAGAGATCATGATTGGGGCTGGGAGCACGCTGAGCATAACTGGGCTGCTGTCTGTATAGGTGCTGTGTTTGCCGCTTACGCGTATCTCGCAACAAAAGAGGAGACCGACGCCCAGCTTGACAGAATGATAGCTGCGGCTGAATCCTATCTCAAAGGCTTTGAGGAGGACGGCTGCTGTAAGGAGGGATACGGATACTGGAATTACGGATTTTCCTTCTTCTGCCTGTTTGCGAGTATGCTGAGAGACTATACCGACGGAAGGATAGACCTCTTTAAAAATCCCAAGGTACACGCCATAGCTCTGTTCCAGCAGAACGCGAGCATAAACGAAAAAGAGCTTATAAGCTTCTCCGACGCGGGTCAGTATTTCCGTCCGAACGCTTGGATGTCGCATTTCCTTAAAAACGAGTATCCCGATATGGAGATACCGACATTTAAATGTCATAAGCTCGCAACAGGCGCACTCCGTTATATTTTCTGGATGCGTCCTGAGCTTGCAAGCTGCCAGATGAAGCCCAAATCCCATATCTATCACGATAACCAGTGGTTCATTTACCGTTCGGATAAGTATAATTTTGCTTGTAAGGCGGGAAGCAATAACGAACCGCATAACCATAATGACGTAGGCTCGTTCGTGCTTTCAAAGAACGGCAAGGTAACGTTTACAGACCCGGGAACGGGAGAATATACGAGACAGTACTTTGGACCTGAGCGTTATACTCTTATCGCTTGCTCGGGCAGAGGACACAGCCTGCCGATAATAAACGGTGAGTGTCAGGTGGTCAATAACGTTAGATCTACTATATTTACCGAAAAAGAGAACGAATATGAGTTCTCAATCGAAAACGGTTATAAAATAGATACGCTCAACTCTCTCAGACGTCACGTTTGGTGTCTTGACGACAGCGTAAGGATAACCGATACATACGATTTTTCCGAGACTCCGAGCAGTGTTTCAGAGCGTTTCGTATCGCTTTTGCCGCTTGAGCTTACCGACGGTGGAATAAAATGCGGCGATTCACTTCTCGTTTTCGATAAGACACTTGCTGACGTTGAATTTTCAAGCGAACAGCTTATGAGGGCGGGGCATAAGGAAGAAACAGTGTATATCGTTGACCTTAAACTTAAAAAACTCTCAAATAGCTTTGATTTTACCGTAGAAATTAAGTAATTAAAAACAAGACTTCCCTTGCGTGCTACCTATCAATGTGGCGTGTGGGGGAAGTTCTTTGCTTCGGGTAAGGTGTCCTACTATCTCAGTTGCTTAACATCACTCTATGATACGACATTAAAATCTACGTAATAGTCCCCATAGAGAAGTTCTTTGATTCTTTCTTTCAAGAAAGAATAGAAAAATTTGTAAAAGGTGTTTACAAATCGAAAATTTGTGGTATAATATAAAATACGGGATTTTTGGAATAAATAACATATTAAGAGGAGAACAGCTTTGATAATTCAACTTGATGAAGCAAAAAGAACCTTATTACAAAAGGAAGAGGATATAAAAGAGCTCAAAGCGGCTCTTAAACTTGATGAGCTTAAAGCCGAGACCGAGGAGCTTGAAAAGCAGACCCTTGAAGCGGATTTCTGGGGCAGAGACGATTCGGGCGCGATACTCAAAAGAGTGAAATATCTCAAAGACAGAGTAGCGGCGTACGAGTCGCTTGCTTCCAAGCTCGAGGATACACTCGTGCTTACCGAAATGGCAATAGAGGAAGAGGACGAATCCGTTACTGAGGAGGTCCTCGCGGCGGTTGCCGAGATAGAGGAAGAAGAAGCAAGACAGAGAATAGAGATACTTCTCGCGGGAGAATACGACGCCAATAACGCTATTCTTACGCTGCATCCGGGTGCTGGCGGAACTGAGGCTCAGGACTGGGCGCTTATGCTTTACAGAATGTACACCAGATGGGGTGAAAGACATAACTATAACGTTAAGCTCCTCGACTGGCTCGACGGAGAGGAAGCGGGAATAAAGAGCGCGACTATCCGCATAGAGGGAACTAACGCTTACGGTTACCTTAAAAGCGAAAACGGCGTACACAGATTGGTAAGAGTATCGCCCTTCGACGCTTCTGGCAGACGTCATACGTCGTTTGCTTCCGTTGAGGTAATGCCCGAGCTTGACGACGATAATAACATAGAGATACGCCCCGAGGATATAGACGTTGTGGCGCACCGTTCAAGCGGTGCGGGCGGTCAGCACATAAACAAGACCGACTCGGCTATACGTATAACCCATCTTCCTACCGGAATAGTAGTCGGTTGTCAGACTGAGCGCAGCCAGCTCCAAAATAAGGAGACGGCAATGAAGATGCTCAAAGCCAAGCTCCTCGAAATAAAGATACGCGAGAACCTCGAAAAGATAGAGGACATAAAGGGTACTAAGTACAATATCGAATGGGGAAGCCAGATACGCTCCTACGTATTTATGCCATACACCCTCGCAAAGGATAACAGGACGGGTTACGAGGACGGAAACATTCAGTCCGTAATGGACGGCGAGATAGACGGATTTATAAACGCGTATCTCAAAATGAACGCAAAAAGCTGAGTTAAGAATAAAAAAGTCGCCGCAGTGATAAAACCCTCGCTTGCGGCGATATTTGTTGTTATTTAAACGGTAAAGGACGAAATATGACTTTTAACGTGCAAGAAAAATATGATAACCTGAGGCTTTCCGAGTTTATAAGAACGGTATGCGGAGTTTCGCGCAGTACGCTTATAAAGCTAAAAAAGCTGGATAACGGAATAATGCTTAACGGCAAAAACGTTACGGTAGCGGTAACGGTAAAAAGCGGAGACGTTCTTACGCTCGCCATTGAGGACAGAGAGGACGAGATGAACCCGTTCGTTACTGCCGAGGGCGAAATGCCCGAGATCGTGTACGAGGATGAGGCGGTCATCGCTATAAATAAGCCCTACGGTATGCCCACACATACCTCTCACGGACACAGAGACGACAGTCTCGCCAACTCCGTCTGCGCTTACTACGCGAAAAAGGGTCAGCCGTTCGTTTTCAGAGCGGTGAACAGGCTTGATCTCGACACAAGCGGAGTGGTGCTGATAGCAAAGAACCGTTATTATGCTAATATACTTTCAAGAGCTATGGAAAACGGAGAGTTTTCCAAAAAATATCTCGCTATCCTTGACGGAGAAATACCCGAAAAGGGCGAAATAGAGGGTTACATATCGAGAGAAGGGGAAAGCATAATAAAGCGTACCCTGAGCGAGACCGAAACGGAAGGCTCGGACTACTCGCTTACGCGTTACGAACGCATATTTGCTTCGAACGAAGCATCGGTAGTGATCGCTACTCCCGTAACGGGCAGAACGCATCAGTTACGGGTACATTTTTCTTCCATCGGCGCGCCGATATACGGGGATACTATGTACGGTACTCCGAGTGAGCTTATCGCCAGACAAGCGCTCCACGCCTGTGAGCTGACGTTTCCGTCGCCTATGACGGGAGAACGGATAACGGTAAGAGCGGACGTTCCAAGCGATATAAAAACGCTTGCGAAAACGCTTGGACTTGATATAAATTTGTAGGTGCGGTCATCCTGAGTGAAGCACCGCCGAGATCCCGCCTTACGGCGATTTTGGCAAGCCAAAATTTCGACTACGGACATTCGTCCTTCGCTCAGAATGACACGGCGGTGCGTAATCGAACCCGAAGGGCGTGGCATAGCCTCGGGATCTATAAAATGATTTCTAAAAGTAGGTCATATATGAAAAAAATAACCAAATACGTGCCGTTATGGTGTTTCATAATGGCGGGAATAGCGTTACTTTGCGCCGTAATTCATATAATTTCGGTCTGCTCGGTCGCTTTTTCCGACTTCTTTAACAGAACCGTCGGGGCGTTTTTCAGATTTATATTTGCAAAGCTGACGGGGTTTATACCGTTCTCGCTTGCGGAGATGCTGATAATACTGCTTCCCGTTATTGTCGGACTGCTCATATATTTAGCGGTAAAGCAGTTAAAAAAGGATAACTGTGCGAAAGTAAGATTTCTTTCTTCGCTCCTTGCCGTGCTTGCGTTTATTTATTCCAGCTTCGTGCTAACGTTCGCTACCGCGTACAGAGGAAGCACGCTTGATACCAAGCTCTCGCTTGAAAGAGCAAAATTAAGCGCAGACGAGCTTTACGAGACCTCAATGAAGGTGCTTTCGGAGCTTAACGAAGCGGAAAAAGCAGTCAAATTCAAGGAAAACGGATTTTCCGAAATGCCGTACGGGCATAGAGGACTTAATAAAGAGTTAAACTCAGCCTACGCCAAGGCTTGCGAGAAATATCCTTTTCTGCAAAAGCTGAAAAGTAACGTAAAAGCCGTGCTGCTCAGCGAGCCGATGACATACACCCACATTTCGGGTGTTTACACCTTTTTCACGGGCGAAGCGAACCTGAACGTAAACTTCCCCGACTACACGCTTCCGTTCACAATGGCGCACGAAATGGCGCACCAAAGGGGAATAGCGAGAGAGAACGAAGCGAATTTCGTTGCGTTTTTAGTCTGTCTTGAAAGTGACGACGCTTATATCCGTTATAGCGCGTATCTGAATATGTTTGAGTACCTCACGAACGCCCTTTACAAAGCTGATAAGGAAAAATACAAGGAGATAATAACGCTTATTTCGGATAACGTCAGGGGCGAGCTTATAGCGTATTCGGAGTTTTTTGAGAAGTACGAGGACAACGTAGCGTCCGACGTATCAAACGCGGTCAACAACTCCTATCTGCAATCACAGGGACAAACGAGCGGCACGAGGAGCTACGGACTTGTCGTAGAGCTTGCGGTGGCGTATTACAAAAGTAAATAAATGGCTCCCTTGTGCAAAGGGAGCTGGCGCCGTAGGCGACTGAGGGATTGTTTTACTGTAAATTGTTGTATCTACAATCCCTCCGTCTTTGCTTCCAGCAAATCCACCTCCTTTACACAAGGGAGGGCTTTCTTACTTGACAAATATAATAAACAATGGTATAATTTAACTATCACTAAGAGTTCGAGGAGAATGAAGATGAAAAAGAAACTTTTACTTCTCTTTATCGCACTTATCGCGGTTTCGCTCACTATTTTTGTGGCGTGTGATAGTGGTTACGATTGTCCGGAGGGAATACATAACTACACAGTAGAAAACAAATGCGCTCTTTGCGGTGAGGAATGGAAATATAGTGAGGGACTGGAATTTGAATTAAGTGATGACGAAACCTGTTATTACGTTGATGGAATTGGAACTTGCACTGATACTGAACTCATAATTCCGTATGGCTATAACGGAAAACCTGTAACGAGCATAGGCAATGAGGCGTTCTCTAATTGCTACGGACTTACAAGTGTAACGATAGGTAATGGCGTAACGAGCATAGGCAGAGGTGCGTTCGGGGGTTGCACAGGGCTAACGAGTGTGACGATAGGGAATAGCGT
>JAZOVD010000060.1:0-20423 GCA_045658525.1 Eubacteriales bacterium | reverse complement strand
CTTCACCCTCAGTATGGCGCGTCTTTTCGGATTTGAGATGAACGACGCGGCATCAATCGCTATAATCGGTGCGGCTGACGGTCCTACCTCGATAGTTATAGCTAACGCTCTTAAATCTAACTACCTCGGTGCTATAATCGTTGCGGCGTACTCTTATATGGCGCTCGTTCCGATAGTTCAGCCCCCCGTTATCAAGCTCCTTACAACCAAAAAGGAACGCCTTATCAGAATGAAGTACGTTCAGGGCTCTGTTTCCAAGACCACCCGCATACTTTTCCCGATAGTCGTTACAATAGTTGCCGGACTTGTTGCTCCTAAGGCGATAGCGCTCGTAGGATTTTTGATGTTCGGTAACCTTATCCGCGAGTGCGGAGTTCTCGGCTCTCTTTCCGAGACGGCCCAGAAGGTCCTCGCTAACCTCATAACCCTGCTCCTCGGTATAACCGTTGCGGCAAGCATGAAGGCGGACGCGTTCCTTAACCTTAACACACTTATGATACTCGCGCTCGGTCTCGTCGCGTTCGTATTCGACACCGCGGGCGGCGTACTCTTTGCTAAGTTCCTCAATCTTTTCCTCAAAGAGAAGATCAACCCGATGATAGGCGCGGCAGGTATCTCCGCGTTCCCGATGTCGGCGAGAATAGTTAACAAGATGGGACTTGACGAGGATAACCAAAACTTCCTGCTTATGCACTCCATAGGTGCGAACGTTTCGGGTCAGATAGCATCCGTTATAGCGGGCGGTCTGATACTCAGCTTCTTCGGCTAAAAAATACAGAGTGGAGGATTTTAAAATGAGATTTGATTGGTTTCTCGAAAGCTTTAAGTATATGGGACAGGGACTTCTCTGTATATTCATCGTTACGGGCGTTATAATAGGTTCGATACTTCTTCTCAATAAGCTTACCGCTGAAAAGAAAAAGGACGACGATAATCAGTAAAAAAACAGAGCCACACCGTGGCTCTGTTTTTTTACCCTAAATTATTTTTTATAATATTTGATACGTTTTCAGCGCACCTTGTGATAAGCTCCTTGTCGCTTCCCTCAGTCATAACTCTTATAAGGGGCTCTGTTCCCGATGGGCGGACAACTATTCTTCCGTTTTCTCCGAGAAGCGTTTCGGCTTCCGTTATAGCGGACTGAATATCGCTGTCGGTATAGAAACGGAGCTTGCTTTCAGCATCTACCGAAATATTTATAAGCACCTGGGGCGAACGCTCCATTACGGAAGCGAGGCTGGAAAGCGAGACAGAACTGCGTTTCATAAGAGAAAGTATCTGTACGGCTGTAAGCTGACCGTCTCCCGTGGTCGCGAAATCACGGAAGATTATGTGTCCCGACTGCTCTCCGCCCAGCTTGTAGTCGCCAACGAGCATTTCTTCAAGAACGTATCTGTCGCCTACCTTTGTGGGAATGAAATTTATTTCATTCTCACGGCAGAATTTTGTAAATCCGAAGTTGGTCATTACTGTTCCGACTACGGTGTTGTTTTTGAGTAGTCCGCGCTTTTTGAGGTCGAGAGAGCATATAGCCAGAACGAAATCACCGTCGATAACGTTACCCTTTTCGTCAACACATAGACAGCGGTCGGCGTCTCCGTCAAAGGCAAATCCCGCGTCAAGTCCGTTTTTGACGACGTATTCGCGGAGTGCTTCTATATGAGTCGAACCGCAATCGCGGTTGATATTGTAACCGTCAGGCTCGGCGGAAAGGACGGAAACCTCAGCGCCGAGTGTTTTGAATATTTCGGGCGCGGTACGGCTCGCGCTTCCGTTTGAGCAGTCGATTGCTATTTTAAGTCCTGACAGCTCTGTACCGGCACTTGCGATTATATGCTCGGTATAGTCCTTTAACGCTTTTGAAGAATAGATGACTCTGCCCGTTTCTTTGACCGTATGACCGAGATATTTATCGGGCATAAGTATCATTGTCTCTATTCTGTCTTCAAGAGCGTCGGGGAGCTTGAAGCCGTCTGAGGAGAATATTTTTATTCCGTTATATTCCGACGGGTTATGCGACGCGGAGATCATTATTCCTGCGTCAGCCTTGTTCTTTTTTACCAAATGAGCGACTGCGGGTGTCGCGGTAACGCCAAGATAAAGTGCGTTCGCGCCCATTGAGCAAAGTCCCGCCATAATAGCCGAGGCGAGCATATCGGAGGAGATACGGGTGTCGCAGCCTACTATGACGTTCGGTTGCTTGCCGTCTTTGTTTCTGAGTATGACTGCCGTTGCGCGTCCTATCGAGAGAGCAAGCTCGCAGGTAAGCTCATCGTTTGCAATACCTCTTACTCCGTCAGTTCCGAAAAGTCTTCCCAAATTTTATTACCGTTCCTTTCAGATCAAATATTTATTCGGCTCAAAGTCTTTTTTCGACTATCTCGCCTGCTTTTTTGTATATAGAATCATTCGGCACGTATCCCCGAACCGATGAAAGAGGATATACCGTGGCGTTTTTACCTATCACACTTCCGGGATTGAGTACAGAACCGCAGCCGATCTCAGCGTGATCTCCGAGTATCGCTCCGAATTTCTTCATATCCGTTGAAAAACGCTCTCCGCCGTATGAAACGGCAACCTTGCTTTTGTCACTCTTTACGTTTGAGGTTATCGAGCTTGCGCCCATGTGCGCCTTATAACCGAGTATGGCGTCTCCTACGTAGTTGTAATGAGGGACTTGAACACAGTCGAAAAGAATAACGTTTTTAAGCTCTGTGCTGTTACCGACTACCGCACCCTTTCCGACTATCGCCGAGCCTCGTATGAAAGCGCAGTGTCTGACCTCGGCGTTTTCGTCTATTATACACGGCGCTCCTATACAAGCTGTGGGCGCGATCTTAGCGCTTTTTGCGATCCAGATACCCTCGCTCGGGTTATCGAATATTTCGGGATCGAGAGAAGTACCCTTTTTTAATATAAATTCCGAAATGCTCGGAAGTGCCTCGTGTGGGTACGTCTTTCCCTCAAAAATCTCATACGCTATACTATGCTCGGATGAAAGAAGTGTTGATATTATTTTATCCATATATCTCTCCGTTTTACTTTATTTACTCCAATATTAATTATATGTCACTGACCTCAAAAAACACATATTTTTCAAAATACTTGACTATTATAGCGTTTTTTTGCATTGAAGTCAATGCAAATGAACACTTTTAATGCGTATTTGAATGTTTTGAACACGACAAGATAAAATATTCGTTTTCGGACAATGCGAAATGTGTGATACTTGGATTTAGCAAAAAAATAACGGAGAACCGTGTCGGCTCTCCGTTATTTTTTTATTTTCTTGAATCATTTAAATAAACGTAAGAAATAAGAGTTTTGTCGGTTATGGGTGCGTTTTTGAAAAGCACTCTGGCAGGACGCGGACCGCTTATCTCGCAATAAGTAAGCTTTCCGTTCTCTGTTTTAAAGCTTACGGTACGTCCTCCCTTGGCGCGGAGTCCGTTTACAGAAACGTCTGACCAACCGTCAGGGCAAGCGGGGAGTATCGATACCGTATCGGGATCGGACTGCAAAAGCATCTCGCAGATACCCGAGGTCGCTCCGAAATTACCGTCTATCTGGAACGGCGGATGCGCGCAAAGAAGGTTTGGATATGTGCCGCCCTTCTGAGTGTAGTTTACTCCTACCGTGGTACACAGACGGAGTTGAAGCTTTATAAGAGAGAGCGCGTGGTTTCCGTCGTGCAGGCGCGCAAAGCAGTTCGTTTTCCACGCAAGACTCCAACCGGTGCTTTCGTCGCCGCGAGCTTCGAGCGTTTTTCTGCAAGCGTTGGCGAACTCGGGAGTCTTTTCGAGAGAAAACTCGTTGCCGGGATGCAAGCCGTAAAGATGAGATATGTGTCTGTGAGTTATCTCGCGCTCCTTTCTTTCGCCATACCATTCAAGCATTCTGCCGTCGCTTCCTATCTTTGCGCCATAGAGAAGCGGAAGCTCCTTTGCTACTGTATCGAGCGTATCGTTTTCAACACCGAGAATATCCGCTGCCTTGATGAGGTTTCCGAAAAGCTCTCGGACGATAGCCATAGTCATTTCGGTCGTTTCGGAAACGGCGGATAATCCCTCGTCCGTAGAATAACGGTTTTCGGGTGAGGTCGATGGGAATACGGCACGGCTTCCGTCGGGTAACGTTTCAAGCTGTGAAATATAGAACTTCGCTGATTCGAGCATTATCGGAAACGCTGTATCGCGGAGAAAATCGAGGTCAAGCGTGTATTCGTAATAATCAAAGAGATGGTGGCAGAACCAACCGCCTGACGCATTCCAGAATGAATAGACAGCCATTCCCGCTACCGGCTGAGTGGTTCTCCAAATGTCGGTATTGTGGTGGCAGACCCAACCGGGCGCGCCGTAAAGCTTCCAGGCAGTCAAGCGTCCGTTTTCCGAGACCTCCTTTATCAGTTCTATGAGAGGCTGATACATTTCGGAGAGGTTTACCGCAAGGGTCGGAAAATAGTTCATTTGCGTGTTGATGTTGACTGTATAGTTCGAATGCCACGGCGGCATAAGATAATGATTCCATATTCCTTGCAGGTTCAGTGCCTGAGTTCCGGGGCGAGAGCCTGAAATGGTGAGGTAACGTCCGTAGTTAAAGAGAAGTGCGATGAGCGCGGGATCTGGCTTATTATCCACCGTAAAACGCTTCATTCGCGCTTCTGTGGTGAGCTTTGAGAGCTTTTCGCTTCCGGGGTCTATGCTTACACGGTCGAAATACTCCTTGTAATCCTTTAAGTGAGAGCTGAGAATATCGTTAAAATCACGCGCGAAAACTGAATCCATAAGTCTTGCGCAAGCCTCTTTGTATTCTTTTCCGTTAAGGAAAGGATGCTTGTCAAAGCCGTTAAAGGACGTTTCGCAGGTGAGGTATAATTCAACGTAGGTAGAGCTTTTAACGGAAAGATAAGATCCGCACGGAGTTACGCTTCCGTCTGTTTTGACGGAAAGCTTGGTAAGAAAACGCATACCGCGTTCATCGGGGTTGTCGCTGTAAAAATCGGTGCGATCGGTACGGTTCATATTCTGCTCGGAATTACGTGGACATTCACCTTCAAGCAAAAGTGATCTTTCTTCTGTAAATACCCTTGAATAAAGGACCGAGGAAAGAGATACGTCGCAGGAGAATTTTGCGCCGTCGCATTCCGCACGGTACAAAAACGCTTGATCGGGGTGCGATACAAACGCGCGTATGCTCATTTTAGCGTTTCCGTTTCGATAGCTTACCGAATGAAGAGCTTGACTAAGGTCAAGTGTTCTTGAATAATCGGTCACCGCTTCGTTTTCGGTATCAAGGTATGTTACGTTAAGCTCGCCCATAGGAACGTACATTTCCGAGCCGTAGCTTGAAAATCCTTCCGTAAGGGCCTTGTCGCTTTCAGCGTATTTGCCCTCGCTTACGAGCTTGCGAGCTTTAAGATAAGCCTCTTTTGAGCCTCTGAACTGCTCTTTGCGAGGATAACCCGACCAAAGAGTGTCGTGGTTAAGGCAGATGCGGTCATTTTCCGTTCCGCCGAATACGACCGCTCCGATAGTTCCGTTACCGAGAGGATAGGCTTGTTCCCAGAGCTTTGCGGGCTTGTCTGAGTAAAGCAGGAGAGAGTCTGTGGGAATATCGAATTTTTTCATATTTTTGACCGTTCCTTTCTCATATAGAGTACACCTTGATTTCATTGTATAGATATAAATTGGATATTTCTATGAAAATATAGTTAATTTTTATTTTTGAAAAAATAAAAGCGGTAAGATCGTTTGATCTTACCGCTATGGAGCGGGTGATGGGAATCGAACCCACGCGACCAGCTTGGAAGGCTGGGATTCTACCATTGAACTACACCCGCACGCTCAACGTTAAAGATTATACTACAAAAAAAACGATTTGTCAATAGGTTATCGAAACTTTTTTTGAAAAAAATTAAATTTTTACTTTACAGGGGAGCGTTACCGAAAAAAACAGTCGAAATTCCGTCTATATATTAAAAAGTTTTTATACGCGATTGACAAACTGCGAAAAGCTATGCTATAATAAAATAGAATACTGAACGAACGGAGAAAACTGTATGTTCTGGAACAGAAAGAAGAAAGAGCAAGAAAACGAAAGCGAAGAAAGAGACGAGCTTCTTGAAGAAATAGCGGAAGGTGACGCTGACTACGAGGAAGATATTATCGAAGAGGATGAGGACGTTGTAGAGTCCGAGGAGGAAGTCGAGCTTCCCGATGTTACCGTGAAGATAAATTCATTTGATGAGCTTCTGGATTTTGTCAGCGGACGCAGAGCGGCTATGCTCCAATTTATGAATAAGACGACCAAGGACGTTTTTGAGCTTCGTGAATCACATATAAGAATAGCGGGAGTATGGGGAAGTGTTTCTATGCACAGGGAATGCTCACCTACCGAATACGCGAAAATAATGCTCGCTATGGAGCTTACTGAAAATCCCGAGCTTTTCTACGTGCTTCCTGCTCTTACGGAAAGTGAGATGAAAAAGGCGGTAATATCCTTCTGTGAGGAGCGGTATCACGAAAACGGAAAGAAATACGCCGCCGCGCCTGCTAAGTTTATAAAGCTCGTCGAGGAAAACGAGGACGAGTCGGAATGGAAAGCCTACGTCAAGGCTGCAATGTACGATAAGCTTAAAGCGTTTTGTGAAGAAAACGGCATAGAGCTTTGATCAAAAAGCGGAGGTAAGTCGATGGATCAAAATACATATACGGACAGCGTAAAGCCGACCGCGAGATGTAAATGCGGACAGCCCGCTAAATTTATAAAGGACTACTTCGTTACGGAAAGCAAAAAAGTAAAGGAAAAGACATATGACGAGGTGTTTGTTTCAAACGAGGAGTACGTTTGCGGCATAATAAGGAGACGTTTTTGCGGAAAATGTCTTTCAAAGATAGCCGCTCACGTAAGGCATAGGGATAAAGCCTCGAACGCGGTCATAGTTATAAGCGCGTTCATTCCGCTTTTCCTTGCCGCGCTCAAATTTGCTCTGGACGCGTTTCTTCTTTCGGTAAAAGAGTCGATGATCCCGTTTGTCATAATGTCAGCGGCTACTGTTGTTGTTACACTTGCGCTGAGTCTTAAATTTTCACGGGAGCAAGGAAAACGTAAAAAGATAGAACGCGGTGTATATACAGACGAAAAGAGCATAGATCTGATCCTTGATTCACTTAACTACGGGATAACCGATTATAAGAAGTTAAAGGAGATACCGTCGGTAGATATAGTTACGGACGGAGAGGGACGGGTCAACTACGATATGGAGCGCAGCGGCTTTTCAATGCGCATTATGATAGAGGGCAAGATAAACATAGAGCCGATGACTGAAAGGATAAAGTATCCTTTCGGAGAAAACGCGGACTACGTAAGAAAGACCTACGTTAACGCCGGACTTCTCGGCGACAATATGAAGACCTCGACGACAAACGTTCAGTCTGAAAAGGATATAACGGTCAAGAATGGCACGGTCGTCAGGTATAGCGGTCTTTCGGTAGAGATAACCGTTCCTACGGGAACGGTCGGAATAGGCGCAAGGGCGTTTATGAACTGTAAGAACTGCGAAAAAATAGTTCTTCCAGATACCGTGACTTCGATCGAAAAGGAAGCGTTCAGCGGTTGTCCCGCTGCGGAGATAAATATACCGTCGGGAGTAAAAACGTTAAGCTCGTTTTCGTTCTACGGAAGCGGACTCAGGGAAGCTGATATTCCCGAGGGCGTTGAGGCGGTAGAGGACAGCGCGTTTGCGTACTGTCCGTCACTTGAAAAGGTCGTTATTCCTTCAAGCTGTAAAAAGATAGGAGCTAACGCTTTCAGAGGCTGTGTCGCGATTAAAGAGCTTGTGATAAGCGAAGGCGTGGAAGCGATTGGCGACTACGCGTTCGAGGAATGCAGCGGATTAAGGAAGGTTTATATACCGGACGGACTTTTTGAGATCGGTAACTTCGCTTTTGAAAACTGCTCCGCTCTTGAAACGGTAAGATTGCCCGATTCGATACAGTTTATGGGCGGACGCGCCTTTGACGGAACGCCGAGCTTATCGTTTACGGGCGAGGAAGGCTCGTATGCGGCACAGTACGCCGAAAAGGAACGCAGAAAATTCGTTCCGACGGCGAAAAAATATTCGGAAACAAAGAAAAAATGAGAAAAAATGAAGCTTTAACAAAAATAATGGCGGGAATGCGAGCCGGTATTCCCGCCGTGCTCGGTTTTATACCCGTCGGTATTGCCTACGCTATAATGGCAAGACAGGCGGGCTTTTCGGTAACGGAAACGATAATGATGTCCGTTACCGTTTTTGCGGGCGCGAGTCAGATGATGGCAGTCGGAATGTACGCAAGCGGCGCGGGAATAGCGGCTATAATTTTCGCTACGTTTATACTGAATTTCCGTCATCTTATAATGAGCACCTGTATATTCAGCCGTATGGACAGAGTTGGGATAGGCAAAAAGCTGATCGCGGGCTTCGGTGTTACGGATGAGAGCTTTGCCATATTTACTACCCGTAAGGACGGCGAAAGCTCGTACTCGTTTTTTGTCTCAATGACATATACGACGTATGTTTCGTGGGTTGCAGGTGCGGTCATCGGAGTGGTGGCGGCAAATTTTATGCCCGAGATACTGTCGCTTAGCTTCGGTATAGCGCTCTACGCTATGTTTATAGGTCTTATCGTTCCGGGCATAAAGGGCAATCTCAGACTCGGACTTCTCGTTTTGCTTACGGCAGGACTTAATACGTTGCTTTCACTATTCCTTGAAAGCGCGCACGCGGTCATTATATCGACGCTTGTGGGTGCGTTTGTCGGCGTATTCTTTGTAGATCCCGACGGTAAAGAAACGGAGGGCGCGGTATGAGGACGGAATTTATTATAATGTTTCTCGGTATGGCTCTCGTCACTTACATTCCGCGCACGCTTCCGGGTATAATAGTCGATAAGGTGAGATTCGGTGAGAAATTTGAAAAGTTTCTTAAACTCATACCTTATACGGCTATGTCCGCGCTCATCTTTCCCGCGGTAATAAATACCGACCCGGAAAGGATATATATAGGACTCGCGGGGGCGGCAACGGCATTTCTTCTTTCGTGGAAGCGTTTGCCCGTTATTGTGGCGGTCCTCGGAGCGATAGCGGTCGATCTCGTTATCTACTGCTTTGTTATGTAATATCGACAAAAAAATATTTTTTTCGAGCGTGGAAAATATTTTTGAAAAACTATTGCATATTTTGAAAATGTTTGATATAATTAACTTGAATTTTTATTTATATTATAGAATAAGGGGGAATGGGACAGATTTACCTTTAATTCCTTAGCGTATGTTACGTTTTTCATACGCGGTTACAAGATTTGTTTTTCACCTGTGTTTTGTTTAATAAAGTGCAAAGCTTATTTCATAGGTGTTTTTTTCTTGTAACAAAAACGGTGCGGGTGCGCGGAAAATTAGGATAGAGGAAAAGCCGACACTCTGTAAAAAGCGCCGTCTCCATATTTTATCTTTATATTTCAGTATTCTAATAAGGAGTTCGCAAATGAACAAAAACAAAATCATTGAGCTTAAAGCTATTTCAAAGGAATTTAACGGTGAACAGGTGCTAAGTGAAATCAGTCTTGATATTCACGACAACGAGTTTGTCACCCTGCTGGGTCCATCGGGCTGCGGCAAAACCACTACGCTGCGTATAATCGCGGGATTTGAGACTCCCGACAGCGGCGACGTAATGTTTGACGGAGTTAGAATAAACGATCTTCCTCCGTATAAAAGAGAGCTTAATACTGTTTTTCAGAAATACGCGCTTTTTCCGCACCTCAACGTTTTCGAGAACGTAGCGTTCGGACTTCGTCTGAAAAAGCTTCCTGAGGATGATATAGCGGTAAGAGTCAAGGAAGCGCTTAAAATGGTTAACCTCAGCGGCTTTGAACGCAGAAGCACCGAGCGTCTTTCGGGTGGTCAGCAGCAGAGAGTCGCGATAGCCAGAGCTTTGGTAAACCGTCCAAAGGTATTGCTTCTTGACGAGCCTCTCGGAGCGCTTGACCTCAAACTCCGTAAGGATATGCAGAACGAGCTGAAAAATATACAGCATATGACGGGTATAACGTTTATATTCGTTACCCACGACCAGGAGGAGGCTCTGTCTATGTCTGATACCGTTGTCGTTATGGCTGACGGTAAGATACAGCAGATAGGCTCTCCCACGGATATATATAACGAGCCTGTAAACGCTTTCGTTGCCGACTTTATCGGAGAAAGTAATATTCTTGACGGAACTATGCCGTCGGATTATAAAGCTAAGTTCGCGGGACACGTTTTCGACTGTCTTGACAAGGGCTTTGCAAAGAACGAGCAGGTCGATATAGTAGTCCGTCCCGAGGACGTTGACGTGGTTGAAGTGGAAAAGGGAATGCTTTCGGGCACGGTAACTCAGGCTACGTTCAAGGGCGATTATTACGAGATAATCGTAGATATAAACGGATTCAAGTGGATGATACAGTCAACAGACGGTGTTGAGGTAGGAAGCGTTATCGGACTTTATATAGAGCCGGACGCGATCCACGTTATGAAGAAATCCGAGTACTCCGATAAGTTCGGAGACTATTCCTCCTTCTCCGACGAGATGGATCATTTGTCCGATACCGAGGAGGAGAGTGACGATGAATAAAGAGATCAAAGAAAAAGCCGTCCCTCCGAGCGAAAAGAAAAAGATCGACCTTTCGTGGATAGCGGCTTCGCCACACATAGTGTGGTCTGTGCTTTTCATAGTAGCTCCGCTTATATTCGTGTGCTATTACGCGTTTACCGATTCTAAGGGTAAGTTCACGTTTGCCAATATAGCGGCGCTTTCTCAGCACGCGGAAACGTTTGCTCTTTCCGTATGCTTTGCGTTTATAGCCACGCTTATATGCCTTCTCATAGGCTATCCCTTGGCGTTCGCTATATCCCGCGCGCCCAAAAAGCGTCAGGGCATACTGCTTATGCTTCTTATGGTTCCGATGTGGATGAACCTGCTAATAAGAACCTATTCGCTTATGGCGATACTTGACGACGGCGGACTTGTCAACGCGTTTCTCGGTGCTGTCGGACTTGGTGAGATACACGTTATCGGAACTTACGGAGCGGTAATATTCGGAATGGTTTATGATTTTTTGCCATATATGGTGCTTCCGATATATTCCGTTATGTCCAAGCAGGACGACCGCCTTATCGAGGCGGCGTATGACCTCGGCTGTCACCGTCTCGGCGCGCATTTCAAGGTCACGCTCCCGCTTTCTGTTCCCGGTATGGTGTCGGGAATAACGATGGTGTTCGTTCCGTCCATAAGCACGTTCTATATTTCCCAAAAGCTCGGTGGAGGAACTATATTCCTTATCGGAGATACGATAGAGATGCAGTTCCAGAACAGAGCTACCTATAACGTCGGTGCGGCTATATCGCTTGTAATGATGATACTTATTCTCATATCGGTAGCGATAATGAACCGTTTTTCCGATGATGAAAGTGACGGCTCGGGAGGTGTTATAGTATGAAAGCACTTACAAGAGCGTTCCTTATACTTGTTTTCGGAATACTTTATATACCTATGGCGATACTCGTGCTGTTTTCGTTTAACGCGTCAAAAAGCACGGCAAGCTTTGGCGGATTTTCAGTGAAAGGGTATGTAGAGGTGTTTTCGACGCCCCCGACCTTCATTGCGCTTCGTAACACGATACTGCTCGCGGTATGCTCAGCGTTGATAGCCACGGTTATTGGTACGATGGCGGCAGTCGGCATCAACAAGATGAAAAGGAAATATCTGAAAACCTCGGTAATGTCGGTAACTAACGTTCCCATGATGAATCCCGATATAGTTACGGGTATTTCAATGATGCTGCTTTTCGTGTTCGTGGGTGCGTTTGTCGGAACGAGAGATTCTCTTTCGTTCTGGACTATGCTCATAGCTCACATCACGTTTAATCTGCCTTACGTCATACTGTCTGTTCTTCCGAAGCTCAGACAGATGGACAAAAATCTTCCCGAGGCGGCAATGGACCTCGGATGTACACCGCTTCAAGCGTTCTTTAAGGTAGAGCTTCACGCGATACTTCCGGGAATAATCACGGGAATGATGATGGCGTTCACGCTTTCGCTTGACGACTTCGTTATAAGCTTCTTTACCTCGGGCAGCGATTTCCAGACGCTTCCGCTTCTCATATATTCTATGACGAAGAAGGAAGTTACCCCCGATATGTACGCGCTTTCAACGCTCGTTATGGCGGCTATCTTTATGCTGATCCTTGTGACGAATATAAGAAAAGAAAAAGCCCCCGAAAAGGAAAAGAATACGAAAAGAGGTAAGATACTTGCTTGGTCGGGCGTAGCTTCCCTTGCCGTTATATTTATCGTGGCGGTGATCATGTCGGGCAGAGGCGAAAAGCCGATAGTCCTTAACGTTTATAACTGGGGAGAATATATCTCAGACGGCTCTGAGGACTCGCTTGACGTAAACAAGAGCTTTGAGGAATATTGCAAGAATGAGTACGGGCTTAACGTAAAGGTCAATTATACGACGTTTGACTCTAACGAAAGCTTGTACAATAAGTTAAAGAGCGGTGCTGTTACCTACGACGTCGTTTTTCCCTCGGAGTATATGATCGAGAGAATGATAGCCGAGGATATGCTTGAACCTATAAATCTCGGTAATATCGCAAACTATGGCAACGTTTACGACGAATTTAAAACGCTTGACGGCTCCGCTGTCGATCCAGAAAACGTGTATTACGTTCCGTATTTCTGCGGCTACGTCGGAATAATATACAATACTCAGTACGTGGATCCTGAGGACGTGGCGGATAAGAGCTGGGATCTGCTGTTTAACCCGAAATATAAGGGAAAGATATTGCAGTTCAATAACCCTCGTGACGCTTTCGGTACGGTCATGTACAAGAACGGCGTTGACGTCAATATGACCGACGGTGAGACTTGGAAAAGCTGTCTTGAAGAATTAAAGGCGCAGAAGCCGCTCGTACAGAGCTACGTTATGGACGAGATCTTTAATAAGATGAAGAACGAATCCGCTTATATAGCCGCTTACTATGCGGGGGATTTCCTTTCAATGTATGAGGAAAACGAAAACCTCGCGTTTTATTTCCCGAAGGAAGGCACGAACGTTTTCTTTGACGGAATGTGTATTCCAAAGGGAAGTCAGAATAAGGATATAGCGGAGAAGTATATAAACTTTATGCTTACCAAGGACGCGGCTGTCGCTAACGCCGAAATGGTCTATTACGCCACACCGAACAAGCTGGTAAACGAAGATCCCGAATATATAGATTATATGACATCTGTCCACGAGAACGCGATGGAGTATCTTGATCCTGAGTTTGATGAAAGCTACGTTCGTTCGTACTATAAAAACCTTGATGAGGGTACACTTGAAAATATGAACTCGCTTTGGGAGGAGTTGAAGATAGATTCCTCTACGGGCGTGGGACTGTATATAACCTGCGGCGTTATAGCTGCGACAATAGTCGCATTCTTCGTCTTCCGTGCCGTTCAAAAGAGAAAGAGGATGAGATATTATTAATAACCTACTTTTCTTGAAAGAAAAGTAGCAAAAGAACTTCCCTCACACGCAACCTTGATAAGGCGCGTGTGAGGGAAGTGTTTTTATTTTTTCTTTGAAAAAATGGGATATAAATTATTATCCATGCTTTATCTCTATGTGAACTCCTCGGAAGTGAAAATTGTTCAAGGTGGAAGCAAGAGTTCGACTGTAAGTTTTTTTCTTTTTCTTTGCTTCGTTTCTTTTTCTTTCTTTACAAAGAAGGAAAAAGAAATGAAGATAAAAAAATAAGATATAGTACCGTCACTCTGTGATACTATATCAACGTTTATACGGTGTTACCCATAGAAAAGTCTTTGCTAAGCTTTCTTCAGAAAGCGTCAACGCATAAATAAATTATATCACAAAATATTCCTTTTGTCAATAATGACGGATAAATTTAATTGTAACTTTTGAATTTGTATATTATTCACAAAACGTTTATTGATTGCAGAGCGTTTTTCTGTTATAATTTAGGTGTCAAAGGGGAAGCCCAATGACAATATCTCCAAAAGGGGCACGCAGATTTTGGATCGGCTTTCGTTGTTTTCGGCTATCAAAGCTCAGCCCATCAAAACCGAAAGGGCCAAAAAGCGAGTCCTGTAAGAAAGGAATGGTCTTAGTTATGAAAATCACCGTTGTAGGCAGACAGATGGACGTGCCGAAGGGCTTTTACGAGCTTGCTGACAAGAAGCTCTCGAAGTATGATAAGTTCTTCAAAGAGGACGCAACCGCGCATATCACACTGCGTAAACGTAAAAATCTCGAAATACTTGAAGTAACTATAACGAGTAGCGGTATGATGTTCCGCGGCGAGGAGGAGGACAGCACCTTCCAGAACGCGCTTGACGCTGTTATGGACTCTATTGAAAGACAGCTTCGCAAGAATAAGACGAAGCTCGGAAAACGTCTCCGTGAAGGAGTATTTAAAGAATATCCCGCGGATCACGTAGAGGAGGTAGCACCGATCGAGACCGTGATAGAGAAAGAATCACCGGTCAGAGTAAAGGAATTCGTCTTTAAGCCGATGTCAACGGATGAGGCCATTTTGCAGATGAATATGCTCGGACACCAGTTTTTCGTGTTCCTGAGCGATACCACGGGTCAGATGAACGTCGTATATCTCCGTAAGGATGGAAATTACGGCTTGATAGTCCCGAAAGACGTATAATATGATGAGTTAGAAAGGGGATGATGCGTAAGAGTCGGTCGGAAAAGCAAGTTCCGAATAACTGAATATAATAAGTGGACAGAAGAGGTGATGTCTGTCCGACTATGTGAAAGGCGGTGTGGCAAGAGAGTGCCACACCGCCGATTTTTATTTTTAGAGAGTTACGCCGTCCTTGAATATAGCTATGTCGTAGTACCCATTGCTTTCGCTTTTCGTATGCGCGCCGTTAGCTACCGCAAGACAAAGCTTGAAAAGCTCGTTTGCAAGCTCGCTCGCATCAGCTCCGTCAAGCAGTACGCCCGCGTCGAAGTCTATCCAATGCGGCTTTTTGGTTGCAAGAGGAGTATTGGTCGAGATCTTTAACGTTGGAACGACTGATGAAAGAGGCGTTCCGCGTCCCGTGGTGAAAAGTATCAGGTGCGCGCCGGATGCCGCAAGATTAGTTACAGCCACCATATCGTTACCGGGACCGTTTACGAGGTAAAGACCGCCGTCACTTGGGACTTCTCCGAAGTTAAGCGCGCCGCAAAGAGGGACTTTTCCCGCCTTTTGAACGCAGCCGAGCGATTTTTCTTCAAGAGTTGATATGCCGCCCGCGATATTTCCCGGGGAAGGATTGTCAGCGATACCCTCGCCGTGATCTATAAAATATTGACGGAATGCCTGTATCATCGAAGAAACGCTGTCAAATACCTCTTTATCCTTACTTCTTGAAAGAAGTATCTGCTCCGCTCCGAAAACCTCTGGAATTTCCGTCATAAGAACGGTACTGCCGAACGTAGAGAATATGTCCATAGCTCTTCCAACGAGCGGATTTGCCGTTATACCGCTGTAACCGTCGCTTCCGCCGCATTTTACCGCTACCCTGAGCTTTGAAAGCGGAATAGGCTCGCGGTGGTCGTTTTCCATTATTGAGCGTAATTCGTTTATGATCTGCGTTCCCGTGGAAAGCTCGTCCTCAACGTCTTGGATATTTAAGAATCTTACTCGCTCGGTATCGTATTCGCCAAGCACCTTTTTCATTTCGTCTATTCCGTTGTTTTCGCAACCGAGACCCAAAACCAGAACGCCGCCCGCGTTTGGATGCTTTATCAGTCCGCAGAGTATTTTTTGAGTAGTAAGAAGATCTCCTCCAAGCTGAGAACAGCCGTATGGATGAAGCAGAGCCTTAGCTCCGCTTTCCTCGGCAAGCTGCTTTGCTACGTCGTTTATACAGCCGACAGTTGGAATTATCCAAAGGTCGTTACGGATACCAAAATCACCGTTCTTGCGCTTGAACGCTGTGAAATAGCCGTTTTGTGTTGCAAAATCCGATGTTTCGGATTTGATATAGCTCCAACCCCCAAGTCCCGAGAGATTGGAACGTATGTTTTTTGGGGAGACCTGTTCGCCTTTTTCTATATCCTGCTTTGCCGAGCCGATGGGAAAACCGTATTTTATAACGTTTTCTCCGCTCTTTATAAAAGTAAGAGCGTATTTCTGACCGTCGTTTCGGACCTCGACGTTATCGAGAGGATGTATCTGCATATTTTTCTACCTCCGATGCCATATCGGAAAGATCCTCGCCCCAAAGGTTTTTGTCCGCGAGTATTTCCGAAACTGTTCGTTTTTTCATCAGCTCCATTACCTCGGGAGCATCGTTAGGTGTTCCGTTTTTATAAAATTCTATGAGCTTTCCAAAGGAGAAGATAAGATTCTTCGGGTAAGTGCCGAATCTCGCTTTGTATTCTAAGATAGAGGGCAGAACGCGAACCTTAAATTTGCTTACGGAGTTAAGCGCGATAGATGAGAGATAATGCTTTATGTAGGGGTTTGAGAAACGGACAAGAACGTTTTCGGCGTATTCTTCAAGCTCGGCTTTCGGGAGATCGAGCGTGGGGATTATCTCCTCGAACAGACAGGTGCGTATGAACGAACGCATCTTCTCGTCGTCCATACAGGATTTTACCGTGTCAAATCCCGAAAGAAGGGCATACGGTACGAAAGAGGTGTGAGCGCCGTTAAGGATGCGAACCTTTCTTGTGCGGTAACGTTCAAGCGCGTCCTTCGTAACTATAACGTTCAAGCCTGCTTTTGAGAACGGAAGCTCTTTTTCAAGCTCAATATCCGTTTCTATTACCCAAAGGTGGAAAAATTCAGAGGTGTTTATCATATTGTCCTCGTATCCGAGGTCAAACTTCTCGTCCTTAGGGTAACCGGTGTTTATTCTATCCACGAGCGTGTTACAGAACACGTTTTCTTTTTCTATCCATTCGACAAACGCTTTTTCATAGCCCCAAAGCTCAGCGTACTGTAAAACAGTTTTTTTGAGGTTGTCGCCGTTACGGTCGATAAGCTCGCAGGGGAGGAATATAAATCCGTTAAGACCGAGATCGAAACGGCGTTTAAGCAGAAGCGTGAGCTTAGCGGGGAAGGACTTCGGCGGAACGTCGGTAGGCTTGTCATCGGCAGAGAACACTATTCCCGACTCGGTCGTGTTAGAGATTATAAAACGAGCATCGGGATTTTTCGCGAGATCAAGGTAGGCGTCAAAGTCATCATAAGGCTTTACGCACTTCGATATAACGTCTATTTTTGTTGTCTCAACGCCCTCGGCGCCGCGGATTATGTGAGTATATACACAGTTTTGTGCGGAAAGCATATCGCAAAGACCGTTCTGTATAGGCTGTACGACGGCAACGCTTCCGTTAAATAAGCCTTTATCGTTAAGCTTTTGAAGCATCCAATCTGCAAATCCGCGTAAAAATCCGCCCTCTCCGAACTGAATAACTTTTATCGGTTTCATGTCTTAATCTCCTTTAAATTTATTGTAAAGCCTGCGAGCCGCATGATAGGCGAGCTTAGGCTTACGGTATTCGTTTAATAATCCTTTGTTGTTAAATCCGCGAGCGCGATTTATTCCCATTTCAAAGCAGGTGCGTATATCGCAGAACTGCCATATAAAGCTTCCGACAACGGCGGGATGCTCGTGGAATACCTCCAAGCAGTGTGAGATCTGCTTGGCTTGGTTTTCCTCGCTCCACAGAATGTCCTCGTCATCGTGGCAGCCGTAAAGCGCGGCACAACCAAATTCGCTGAATATTATAGGCTTATTTTCCATTCCGAGAGCTTTTCTTCGCTCGCAGAACCTTTCGAGAAAATTTTCCCATGCGTCAGGCTCAAAGCCGTAGTACCAACCAAAATACTGATTGAGGCAGATAACGTCGCAAAATTCAAAGCAGACGTCGTCCATAGGCTTATCCGAGGCATATACGACCAAACGGTTACCGCCGTTTTCTTTAAGATAACCGTAATACTTTTTTGAAATATTGTAAGCCGCCTGCGTGGCAAGCAGGATCTCGTTATGAAGTCCCCATATTACGATACAGGGGTGATTGTAGTAATATCTGAGCATCTCGCGGTGCATTTCAAGTCCGCGCTCGATCACGGTAGGATCAGCAAGTGCTTCTTCGGAAAAGCCTCCGCCCCATATCGGGATCTCGCTCCAAAACATCATTCCGCGCTCGTCAAGAAGATCGACGAACTCCTGAGCGTTCGGATAGTGAGAGCCGCGTATGGCGTTACAGCCCATCTCCAAAGCGAGGTCTATATCGCGCTTTTCGATGTTGAGCGGTAAGGCGAAGCCCCAGTCGGGGTGCTCCTCGTGACGGTTAACGCCTCTGAACTCAACGGAACGTCCGTTGAGGAATACTTTTTGATCCTTTACTTCTATTTTTCTGAAACCTACTCTGTCACGAAGATCGTCCGTGGCGCTGGAGATCGAAACGTCGTAAAGCTTCGGTTTTCCTATATCCCAAAGCTCTATACCGCTTACTTGAAATTCGGGGAGCGTTAAGGTAAGGTGAGCGTTTCCGTCAAGCTCGACCGAGGTGCGGACAACGGTACTTTCCGCAAGTGTTACAGTAATATCTGTTGAAGCCTTTTCTTTTTCGGCGTTATAAAGCTCAAGTACGAATTTTCCGTCTGCCGAGCTGAAATCGTCTGAAAGGGTGTATTCAAATCGGTTGGAAAGAACACAGATACCTTTAAGCGTTTCCACCGAAACGTCGCGCGGTATTCCGCCGTAGTGATACCAGTCGGTTTTTGCCTGCGGTATCGAGTGCTCATCAAAACGGTTATCTACGCGGACGGTGAGACGGTGCTCGCCTGCTTTTACGTCCGGTGTTATTATCTCAAATTGAGTGAAGCCACCGTAATGCGAGCCGATATGTATTCCATCGAGCCAGACGTCGGACTCGGTCATTATCGAGCCAAAGCAAAAACGCAGACATCCTCCATCGGTATGGAAGCTTTTTTCGTACCAAGCCACGCCCTCGTATGTCAAGTTACCCTTGTCTGTATTCCAGACCGAGGGAACGACTGTGCTTTCCGACTCGGGTATAGCCAAGAACCAATCAGCGTTTTTTCCGCAGTCGTTCGGATCTTTACGGAATCTCCAAACACCGTTTAACGATCTTACCTGTCTGATCAAATGTTCTTCAAAAATTCTACCCATAAAAACCTCCGAGCTTTATTTAACTCTATTATAGCCTACAATTAGTTAAAAAGCAATATAAAACGTTAAAAAATATATTTAAAAAATAGACTGTTATGTTAAACGCGAGTACGTAAAACGTAGTTTTTACAAAAAAATATTCCCCCGTTTCGCGGGAGAATATTTTTCGTTATTCTGATGATAATTTTTTCTCAGCGAGACGCAAAACGCGTCTGTCCTGCTCGTAGTCGAGCTGTTCAAGAGCTTCCTCATAGGGGAGAAGCCATATACCGTAAACCTCGCCCTTTTGCGGACGGAAGCTTCCATCGTCATAGCTGGCAAGGAAATAAAGCGCGCTTTTGTGTATATATCCGTCAACGAGATACCTGTACTCAGCTTTAAAGGAAGTGTCAAGCTTTACTTTAAGTCCTGTTTCTTCGAGGATCTCTCGCTCGGCTGTCTGTACCTCTGTCTCGCCGTATTCCATGTGTCCTTTTGGAAATCCGTTGTGACCTGAACGGTTCTGGATTATAAGATAGTGACGTCTGCCGCCGCGTTTTCTCCATACTACCGCTCCGCAGGAGCGTTCTTTTATGTCGCATTTCGTTCTCAGTATCCTGCGAACGAACTCCGATTTACCTATCGTATATGAACGTCTGTCAAATGCGAAACGGCTCGCGAGCGACTCCTTCAACGCCTCGTATTTTGAACGTACATCGCGGTCGTTTTTCAAGCAGTCGCAAAAGGCAACGTAGGAGTTCCAGAGCGTTTTCTCGTATATTACCGCGTGAACGTAAACGTTGAGTCTGTTTTTCTGCGAGGTGAAGAATATCTGCGTCTCCGTGTCAGCCTCGGGCTTGTGGTGGTAACCGAGTGTCTCCATAGCGTCGAAGAACGGAGTAACGTCGTCAAACGAACGTACAGCAACGGCTATGTCTATTATAGGTCGGGATTTGAGTCCCTCGACCGCCGTGCTTCCTATATGCCTTATAGCTATGCAGGAGCTTGAAATCGATATAAGACACGCTGATTTTGCCGTTTTGGGATACGGACGCATCGGAGTGGCTCTCGGTGAGATAATCAAAGCCAACAAGGGAGATGTAACGGTATATGCAAGGCGAGAATCGGCACTTGCACTCGCCGAAGAGAGAGGGCTTAAGGCCAGCACCATAGAGGAATTCGGACGGCTGGATCACGACGTTATATTCA
>JAZOVD010000059.1:0-9939 GCA_045658525.1 Eubacteriales bacterium | reverse complement strand
ACTTCTTTGCTGCGAAAAATCGTCATAGTGTGAAATGAATATTACTAATTTTAAAATAATTGTCTCTTCTCTTGATTTTTTATATTAATTATGTTATAATATCAGTTGCGTAAATATACACGAACTACAAAACACCGAAAGGAAACACACACCATGAAAAAAAGAATAGTATCGCTTTTGCTTGCGGTCGTAACGGTTGCGCTCGTTCTCACAGGCTGCGCGACTAAGCTTTACGACTATTCCAGCTACAAGGAATACTTGAAGCTCGGAAAATACGAAGGCATAGAGATCCAGCTCTCTTACATAGAGAACGGTATGGCTGAAAAGTACCACGAGGCTGTAGAGAGCGCCGACTCCGCCGCAAAAGAGGACAAGGACAAGGTCATCAAGAAGGCCGAGTACAAGTCTGCCACCGAAAACAAGCCTCTCATAGAGGATCTCACCTACACCCAGAAGGACACCCTTAACATCGACTTTGTCGGTAAGATAGACGGCAAGGAGTTCGAGGGCGGAAGCAGCAAGGGCTACTCTCTCGTTATCGGCTCCGGTACGTTCATTACGGGCTTTGAGGAAGGTCTTATAGGCTACACCGCGGGAGATAAGGTATCTCTTAACCTCACGTTCCCCAAGAATTACAGCAACACCGAATACGCAGGTAAGGACGTTGTGTTCGACGTAACTATAAACTCCTTTTCAAGATCAACCTATCCCGAATTCAACAACGATAACGTAAAGAAGTACGTAACCGCTTACAAGGATTCCGAGAAGGCTGTCGAGGATTTCGAAAAGGATACGAGAAAAGAAGTCGAAAAGAACCTCATCTGGCAGGAATTTTATTCTGACAGTAAGATGATCAAGGTTCCCGAAAAGGAAGTCAGAAAATATTACGAAACCAGCATTTCCCAGTACAAGCAGAGCGTTTCCAGTCTCTCCGCTATGTACGGCTACGTAATAACACTTGAAGATTACGTTACCTCTTATATGGGTTACTCCACCCTTGCAAGCTTCTATCAGGCACTCGCACAGCAGGCTAAGAGCAGCGTAAAGCAGGAGCTTCTCGTTCTCACGCTTCTTGAAGAAAAGCCCGATCTCAGACTCAGCGACGAGGCTTTTGAGGCTAAGGTCAAGGAGCTTTACGACGAATACGTAGCTGACGGCTCATACACCAAGTCCTTGAAGAAATTCAAGAAGGATTTTGGTGCTAAGGGTCTGGAAATCTCCATCTATAACGAAGTCGTTATGGACTATCTCTACGAAAAGCACGTTCTTAACGATGACGTTACCAAAAACGGCTTCGTTACCGACCGTAACGGCACTCGCTACTACGAGGACAATGAAATGAAGAAGGGCTGGCTCTCTCTTGACCCCGACGGAGACGGAACGTTTGCCAAGTACTACTTCAACGAGGAAACGGGCTATGCTCCCAAGGTATGCGCTCTTATGAAACCCGAGGGTGAGGAGACCGCAAAGTATCTCAGCTTTGGCGCAAACGGTCTCTATAACGGTCTGTTCAGCGGCGTTCACAACGACGGAACCGGTACTCTCCACATAGTTGAAGGTGTAGCGACCACAGGACTTAAAGAGGAGTTCTCTCCCACAGGCAAGGACGAGGATAAGGGAACTTATTACTACGATCCTACTACCGGTTATATGGCTACCGGAATAACCAAGGTCGGCGATTTCTACTATGACTTTGGAACTGACGGTAAGCGCGTAGGCTTAGCTAACGGTCTTATAAAGGATAGCACCGGCACGAGACTCTTCGTGGAAGGCGCGCTTCAGGTCGGATATAAGGACATTGACCACGATAATAATTCCGAGACCGAAAACATCACCGTTTACTTCGACCCCAACAATAACGGTTATATGGTAGTTTCCGACGCAATAGACGTTGATGGCGACGGAGTTTACGAGAAGTTCGACAAGGACGGTAAGGCTCTCGGAACCGCGACAGGCTTCTTTGAGAACCTTGACGGTCTCCGTTACTTCGATGCTGACGGAAAGCTCGTTACGGGCTTCCACACCGAGACTGAGGGCGACAACGCTGGAACCTACTACTTCGATCCTGACAGAAAGGGTTATGCGTATAAGAGCAAGTGGTATGAGGTAGTCGAGGGCGAGGGCGAAGGCGCTCACTCCCAAAAGAAGCACTACTTCAAGAGCGACTGCAAGAGAGCCGAAAGCGAAACTCTCACCATAGACAACGTTGAGTATATATTCGATGAGAACGGCGACTACACCGTAGATACCTCTAACGACGAGGAATAATAAAATAAAAAAACAAACGCGCTCTCAAAGCATTGAGAGCGCGTTTGTTTTATTTAAAATAAAGGATCTTTAAGTTCTACCTTATCTATAAGCTTTATGCCGAGCGTGTCCGCAAAAGCCTCAGCCTTTTCTATTTCCTCTTTTACGCAAACGTGAGATATTTTATGACAGTCCTGACCGAGCACAGCAGTCGCACCAAGCCTTGACGCTGTTTCCCAGAACAGCCTTTTTGGGTAATGTCTGCCGTCCCGAATACCGTACAGGTTTATTTCAAGCGGAATGCTTTTTTCATTGCACGCTTTGATAAGTCGGCTCATTTCTTTTACATATACAGCGTCGTCTCCCGTAAAATTTATATTATCGGGGTGACACACATAAGTTATCCTGTCCGTATTTATAGCGCTGATACAGTGATCGACAAAATCGGAAAGAACTCTCTCGTCGTTTGTGGGCGCAAACGCATTGATACAGGAAAGCGATTCGTTTCCGATCATATGCTCTCCGAGTATCAGATAATCAAGCGGATAATTTCTGTATTTTTCTATCGCTCTGTCCCACAGTCTCGGATAATACTCTATCTCAAAGCCTATCTTAACGTCTATATAGCTTCTGTATTTTTCTTTCAAGCCGAGCAACGTATCAAAATAGTTATCTATTTCGTTCATATCCATTCTGCACGGAGAAACATAGTCGCCGACAAAAACAAACGGGGCATGATCGGAAAAACCGAACGTCTCAAAACCCGCGTCGATCGCTTTTTGCAGATATTCCTCCTCCGTACCGCTCGCGTGCTTGCACCGTGCGGTATGGGTGTGATAGTTATGCTTCATTTCATTCATCCCTGTTTAACTTATTTTCTAATATTATAAGACATTTTTCCCGTTTAGTCAAGTCCCCTCAAATACAAAAAACGTTTGCTTTTAAAAGCAAACGTTTCTTATTTAAGCAATAGAATTTTTCTTTACGGTCTCTTCCGTTATAACGACCTTTTCCGAGCCTTCCTTTGAGGGTGTCTCGTACATTATATCAAGCATCGTTTCTTCGAGTATAGCGCGAAGTCCGCGCGCGCCTGTATTTCTTTCGATAGCCTTGGATGCTATCTCTTTAAGCGCACCGTCGGTAAATTCAAGCTCGTTTCCGTCAAGCGCAAAAAGCTTCTTATACTGCTTTACAAGCGAGTTTTTGGGTTCGCTGAGTATCCTTACGAGCGCATCGCTGTCAAGGTTATCAAGCCCAACTATAACGGGCAAACGACCCACAAGCTCGGGAATAAGTCCGAACTTTACCACGTCGTGCGCGGTAACGTCCTTATACGGAGACTTTGAAAGCTTCTCCGCCTTTGTCATTACCGTACTGTTAAAGCCGATAGCCGAACCGCCCTTACGGGTCTCGACTATATCCTGTATCGTATCGAACGCGCCGCCGCAGATAAAGAGTATATTCTCAGTGTTTATACGGATAAACTCCTGATTGGGGTGCTTTCTTCCGCCCTGCGGGGGAACGTTTGCGGTCGTGCCTTCAAGTATTTTGAGAAGTGCCTGCTGTACTCCCTCACCCGAAACGTCACGCGTAATGGAACGGTTCTCCGAGCGTCTGGAGATCTTGTCTATCTCGTCTATATAGATGATACCCATCTCGGCAAGCTCTATATCGTAATCCGCCGCCTGAATAAGTCTCAGCAGTATATTTTCAACGTCCTCACCAACGTATCCCGCTTCTGTAAGCGTCGTCGCGTCGGCTATCGCAAACGGCACTTTAAGCGTCTTTGCGAGCGTCTGCGCAAGATACGTCTTTCCTACTCCCGTAGGCCCGAGCAAAAGAACGTTGCTTTTTTGTATCTCTACCTCGTCGGTGTCCTTTTTACGACTATTTCCTCGACTGCGGGTGCGACGGTCGTTGTTTTGAAGTATTCTCTTATAGTGGTTATATACCGCGACGGCAAGAGCCTTTTTGGCGTCCTCCTGACCGATAACGTAATCGTCAAGTATCTTTTTTATACTCTGAGGCTTGGGAAGCGTCTCGTATGTGAGTGAGCATACGTTTTCCGTTATCTCAGCCTCGCGTATTATTTCGTTACAGGTATCGACACAGTTATTACAGATATAGAGTCCCGTTGGCGATGGGATAAGAAACTCGACCTGTCTTTCGTGTCTGCCGCAGAATATACAGTGTCTTTGTGACTGCGTTCCGCCGTTTTTGGTATTTGACATTTCAAAAACTGCCTTTCGTTTTGCTTTTTCTTAATAATCACAAAAAATCGAATTTCATTGAAATTCGATTTTTTGTAAGTATGCTTAATTACATAACTATGCTTTAAAGCTGACCTTTATTACAGTCTCTTTTCGATGACCTTATCTATCAGTCCGTATTCAAGTGCCTGCTGAGCGGTGAGGAAGTTATCCCTGTCCGTATCTCTTTCCACGACTTCAAGAGGCTTACCGGTATTCATCGCTATGATGCGATTGAGCTTATCCTTAGTACGCAGAATGTGGTCGGAATGTATCTTTATATCCGACGCCTGACCCTGATAACCGCCGAGCGGCTGATGTATCATTATCTCGCTGTTGGGGAGCGCGAAACGCTTACCCTTAGCACCTGCGGAAAGAAGGTACGCTCCCATACTTGCCGCCATTCCCACGCATATCGTGGAAACGTCACACTTTATAAAGTTCATCGTATCGTATATCGCGAGTCCTGCCGAGACCGATCCGCCGGGACTGTTTATATAGAAGGATATATCCTTATCAGCGTCCTGCGATTCAAGAAACAGAAGCTGTGCTACTACGAGAGACGCGGTAACGTCGTTTACTTCGTCAGAAAGAAATACTATTCTGTCGGTGAGAAGGCGGGAATATATATCGTACGCGCGCTCACCGTGATTTGTCTGTTGTATGACAGTTGGGACAAGAGCCATGTTGTTACTTCTCCTTTCCGTTGTATCACCGTATTAGGCGATCACTTTTTCGATTATGCTTACTTTTTTTGATTATTATTCAGCGTCAGCGGATTTTTTATCGGTAACTACCGCGTTATCCTTGACGAGCTTGAGAGCTGCCTGAACGTTGAGATCAGCCGCTACGTCCTCTTTAGCTATTGCTTCCTTTACCTTATCAGCCTCAACGCCGTACATCTCCGCCATACGGGTGTACTCAGCCTCGATCTCCTCGTCGGTAGCGGCTATGTTCTCAGCCTTTACTACCGCTTCAAGAGCAAGACGTACCTTTACAGAACGCTCAGCGCGGGGACGGAAGTTCTCGCGGAGCTGGTCAAGGTTCTGACCTGTGTACTTGAAGTAGGTATTGAGATCGAGTCCGTTGGAACGGAGCTGCATATCGTACTCACGGAGCTGGTTCTCTACCTCGTTTACATACATAGACTCGGGTATCTCAGCCTCCATATTTTCAAGAAGCGCATCAAGAACTCTGTTTTCAAGAACCTGATCAGCAGCCTTCTCATATCTCTCGGTAAGCTTTGCGCGAACATCAGCCTTATATGCGTCCATAGTGTCGAAGGACATATCCTTTGCGAACTCGTCGTCAAGCTCGGGAAGCTCCTCTTTGGTTATGGAGTGGAGCTTGCACTTAAATACAGCCGCCTTGCCCGCGAGATCCTTTGAGCCGTAGTCCTCGGGGAACGTAACGTTTACGTCGAACTCCTCGCCGATATTCTTACCTGCTACCTGCTCCTCAAAGCCGGGTATGAACTGACCTGAACCAAGGGTAAGCTTATGCTTTTCGCCCTTTCCGCCCTCGAAAGCAACACCGTCAACGAAGCCCTCGAAGTCTATCTCAGCGGTATCGCCCATCTCGGAAGCACGGTCGGTGACCTCTACTTCTCTTGCGGCTCTCTTCTGAGCAGCCTTTACGTCGCGATCGACCATCTCATCTGTAACCTCGGTTACCTCGCGCTCAGCTTTAAGTCCCTTGTACTCCTTTACGGTTACCTCGGGCTTAATATCAAATACGGCTTTAAGAACGACCTGCTCGCCCTCGTCCATAGATACTATATCGAACTCAGGACGGGAAACTACCGCAAGTCCGGACTCCTTTACCGCCGCCTCGTAAGCGTCGGGAAGAAGGTTATTGAGAGCCTCGTCGGTAAATACTCCCTTACCGTAAAGCTTCTCGATTATGGAAAGGGGTGCCTTTCCCTTACGGAAGCCGGGGATATTCATCTTGCCGACCTGCTTTTTGTAAACGTTTTTGATCTCTGCGTCAAGCGCAGCCTTGTCGATGCCGAACTGTATTTCGGCGCGGCTCTTTTCGAGCTTTTCAGTTTTGATAAGAGACATAGTCTTTACTCAGCCGTTTAAAATTGGATATTAAAACGGCTTCGCTCCTTTCATTTTGCGTATTCCTTTATATTTCTATACCTTATATATTTTACTCATTCGGTGAAAAATGTCAACCACTTTTAAGTAAAATTTATATTTCGTTCAAGATTTACCCTACAATATTTTGTACGGAGTAAAATCAAGATAGTCTGCCGAGATAAGCGTAAACGTTATCCCCTCGAACTCGGTTTGCTGAGGGATCGTGTATTTTCCGTGAATATGACCGTAAAAGCAGTCTTTTACTCCGTACTTATGCAGAACGTCTATTATTTCACGGCACGTAAACGGCTCGAAAAACGGCGGAAAGTGAAAAAACGCTAATTTTTTCTTATTTTCGTCGATAGCGTTCGCGGCTTTCAGGCTTATTTCAAGCCTTGCGGCTTCTCTCGCCACTATCTTATCGTAATCGGCGTCCTTGGGCGCGTTTTTCTCGTCTATATACCAGCCTCTGCTTCCGCAAATGATGCTGTTTTCACACTTAAACGCGTTATTATAAAGCACCTCGATGCTCGTTATCCCCGCATCTGAAAAGAATTTCTCTATTTTAGAGAGCGTTCCCCACCAATAATCGTGGTTTCCGCGACCTATTATCTTCTTGCCGGGAAGCGCGTCAAGCAGTTTGAGGTCGTCCTCTGCCTCGTCCATAGTCATCGCCCACGATATATCGCCCGGAATTATCACCGTATCGTTTTCACCAACTGTGCTTTTCCAATTTTCGCACAGCTTTTCCGTCCAACCGTTCCAGCGTGATCCGAAAACATCCATAGGCTTTGGAACACGAAGCGAAAGATGCGTGTCCGCTATTGCAAATATCGACATCTTTTATGCTCCTTTCGTATAGACGGTGAATTTTTGGGAAAACTATTATTACATAATACCGTATCGTGATAAACGATTAATTTTTAGCCTTCCCTGTGCAAGGGAAGGTGGCTTGCGAAGCAAGACGGAAGGGTTGTTTGCAATCCCTCAGTCACCTTCGGCGACAGCTCCCTTTACACAAGGGAGCCAAATTGTCAAAAAATTCGATTTCAGAGGAGTCTATTATGAACGAACAAAAGAAGAACAAGCCCATAAAAGGGGTAGTATGCGACGTTATAAGCTGTACCTATCACGATGGTGACAGTCATTGCACCGCTTCTCAAATTTCGATAGGTCCTATGCAGGCGTCAAGCTGTACCGAGACAGTCTGCGCGACGTTTAAGCCACATAACGTCGTTACCGACGGCTGAGCGTCAGTCAAGTATTTCAAGCGTTACCTTGGGCATATCCGCGCTTTCGATAACTCTCTTGAAGCGCACGGTCTTTTTGTCAAGACCCGCGAGCGGAGCGGTTATCTCCACACCCGTAAGCGCGGAAAGCGCGTCAAGCGCGGCAGGTCCTTCGGGAGCGGTCTTATCGGTAAGAGACTCGTAAACGGACGAAGCAAACTTATAGGGGCTTGCGGTGGAAGCGATTATTATACGCTTTGCCGCGTTCTTCTCGTCCGCAAGGTACTGCTCCGCGCTGCTTATAGCTACCGCTGAATGTGTATCTGAAAGATAATTATAACCGGTGTATATATCCTTTATGGTCTTTGACGTACCCTCCTCGTCGCAGAAGTAGCCGCAGAAATCCTCGGCTATTTTTGCTTTAAGCTCGTCGCTTACGGTATATTTGCCGTTTTCGGCGAGCTGCTTCATATAAGAAGCGGTCTCCTCGCTTCCCGCAAGGAGATAGAGCAGTCTTTCGAGGTTAGAGGATATAAGTATATCCATTGAGGGGGACATCGTGGTATGGAACGCGCGGTTTCTGTCGTAAGTACCCGTGCGGAGGAAATCGGTAAGTATGTTGTTCTTGTTAGACGCGCAGACGAGCTTGCCTACGGGAAGTCCCATACGCTTTGCTATATATGCCGCGAAAATGTTACCGAAGTTACCTGTCGGAACACATACATCGACCTTTTCACCGTTCTCTATATCGCCAGCCTTGACAAGGTCGCAGTAAGCCGAGATGTAATAAACTATCTGAGGAGCGAGCCTACCCCAGTTTATGGAGTTAGCGGACGAGAAGAAGTAGCCCTTATCAGCGAGCTTTTCTACCATTTCGGGGTCGGAAAATATCTTCTTGACTCCGCTCTGTGCGTCGTCAAAGTTACCCTTGACCGCGAAAACGTCAACGTTCTTTCCTTCCTGCGTTGCCATTTGGAGCATCTGTACACGGCTTACTCCGTCAACGGGATAGAATACCGCTATTTTTACTCCGTCAACGTCCTTATAGCCTTCAAGCGCCGCCTTACCCGTATCTCCCGAGGTAGCAACGAGTATCAGCGCGGTCTTATCCTCGCCCGTCTTTTTGAGAGCGCGGACGAAAAGTCTGGGCATTATTTGAAGTGCCATATCCTTAAACGCAGACGTAGGGCCGTGCCAGAGTTCAAGTATTCTCATCTTATTTCCAAGAGCCGCAACGGGAGCCGCTCCGCCCGGGAAACGCGCCTCGCTGTACGCTTCCTTGCAGTCCGCAAGAAGCTCGTCGTAGGTGTAGTCGGTGAGGAACTTCGAAAGAACGGTCGCCGCTCTTTCGGGATAGCTCATCTTAGCGAGCTTTTCTATCTCGCCGTTTTCAAGAGCGGGAATGCTCTCGGGCATAAAAAGTCCGCCGTCTGAGGCAAGTCCTCTTTTTATAGCTCCTGCCGCGGTGGTAACGCCGCCGTTTCCTCTTGTGCTTACGTAATTCATTTTTCGTCTTCCTTTCAGGGTTTTGTATCTGTATTTTTATTTTTTCTAATCAGTGCTTCACTCTCCGAGAGAATGAAGAAAATCAAGTGAGCGAAAGCCCTTTCCGAGATGGTTTAAAAGGTATTTTTCGCAGTAGTAGCAGAACTGCTGAATATAATTTTCGGAAATTTCAAAGGATAAATATCTTTTCGCGTTTGAGTAGCTTATGTAGCGCATACAGTCGAGAAGCGGCTTATCGAGCGTCATAAGAAGCGTCGTGTGCCCCTCTCGCGGAGCGTCGGAGTTATGCTTTTTCCTACACTCCGAGCAATGCATATTTCCGTCCATAACGTCAAGGTACATAACCTCGTCGTTTTCCTTGCCGCATTCCGCGCACCCGACAAGGTCGGGGGTAAATCCGCAGACCGCCGCCGTTCTTAACTCAAACGCGGCTTTTATCAGTCTTCTCGGCTTTAACTGTCTATCGAGCGCGTACAGGGTATTTAACATCAGTTGAAGCATCTCCGCCTCGTCGCCGTTCTCAACGCAGACCTCCTCCGCTACATCGCACATATAAAGTGCCGTTGCCATATCTTCAAGGTCAGTTCTGATCCTTGGAAAGCTTTCCGTTTCCGTCGCTTCTCT
>JAZOVD010000058.1:0-3896 GCA_045658525.1 Eubacteriales bacterium | reverse complement strand
CTTGGCCCACAGAACGACATGGCTACGATCCGACTTCAGCCGCGGCGCAAGAGAAGCGGTACTCATAGACGCTTCAAAAGAAGCGGCGGAGATAATACGCCGAAACGCTGTAAAGACCAAGCTGTTTTTACAGACAAAGGTGATAGTAAGCGACTACAAGACCGCTATCAGACAGCTTTCCGGCGGAGAAAAGTTCGATATAGTTTTCTGCGACGCTCCGTATGCCGCAAAGCTCACTCAGGATGCGGTAAAGCGTGTACTTGATGCCGACCTTCTTTCCGATAACGGAATCATAATATGCGAAAGCGACGAGGAAACTCCGTTCGAGCATCCCAAGCTCAATATACGCAAGCATAACCATTACGGAAAAACATTTGTTACAGTATATGAAAACAAAACAGACGAGGAAGGAGAATAAGTCAATGAAAGCACTTATCAGTGGAAGCTTTGACCCCGTGACCAACGGACATATCGATCTTGTCAGACGCACCGCCGCTCTATTCGACACGGTAATAGTCGGAATATTCGTAAACTCGGGTAAAAAATATTATTTCAGCGAGACAGAACGCTTGAAGATGCTTACCGAGGCTTTAAAGGACTTTGATAACGTCGAGGTCAGAATATGCTCAGGTCTTGTCGCGAGATACGTCGAGAAGAACGGAATAACCGCAGTCGTCAAGGGCGTTCGCAATATGACCGACTGCGATTACGAAATAACTATGGCAAAGACGAACAAAAAAATATACGAAGGCTGCGAAACACTCCTGCTCCCCTCATCCCCTGACGTTGAGGATATAAGCTCCAGCACCATTAAGGCTCTTCGCAGTCACGGAGAGGACATAAGCGCTTACGTCCCGGACTGTGTTCTCCGTATGTTCGAAGAAAAATCAAAAGAAATATAATAAACAAGACAAATATTGCTACAAGGAACACGATATATGGAATTCAGTCATATTCCCGTAATGCTTTTCCCAGCTGTTGACGGACTTAATATAGATCCCGACGGATATTACGCGGACTGTACCACGGGCGGCGGCGGACACAGTTTTGAGATAGCTTCAAGGCTTTCGGAAAAAGGACATCTTTTCTGCTTCGACAGAGACCCCGAGGCGATAAACGCCGCTAAAAAGCGTCTCTCTGTATTCGGAGATAAAGTAACCTTTATCAACAAGAATTTTTCGGAGATCGGAAACGAGCTTGAAGGCATAGGCTTAAACGGAGCGATAATAGACCTCGGTGTCTCATCATATCAGCTCGATAACGCGGAACGCGGTTTCTCGTATATGAAGGATGCGCCGCTCGATATGCGTATGAACCAAAACGATACGAAAAGCGCTTATGACGTTGTAAACGGTTACGGAAAAGAGGAGCTTATAAAAATACTCCGCGACTACGGTGAGGAACGTCTTGCGCCGAAGATAGTTTCTTACATTCTCCGCGCAAGAGAAAATTCACCCATAAAGACCACATCCGAGCTTGCCGATATAGTAAAAAAGTCAGTCGGACCGCTCGCGCCAAGAGACGCGGGTCACCCCGCAAAAAGAACCTTTCAGGCAATACGCATAGAGGTAAACGGAGAGCTTGAAGTTATCGAACCCACTATAAGGATGCTCACCGAGCTTTTAAAGCCCGGCGGACGCCTTTCGGTAATAACCTTCCACTCTCTTGAAGACAGGATAGTAAAGCAGACATACGCCGCGCTTGCCAAGGGTTGTGTCTGTCCGCCCAAGCTACCTATATGCGTATGCGGAAAAAAGCCGGAATTAAAGCCTATCGGAAAGGCAATACTTCCAAGCGAAGAGGAAATGGACGCAAACCCGCGTTCAAAGAGCGCGAAACTCCGCTTAGCGGAAAAAATATAATAAAAAGAAAGCGAGAAATGATATGGCAGTAATAACCGTAAACAAGGATAATTTTGAAAACGTAGTATTAAAAAGCGAAAAACCGGTGCTTCTCGACTTCTGGGCAAGCTGGTGCGGTCCTTGCAGAATGGTCTCCCCCATAATAGACGCGATAGCCGAGGAGGAAGCCTCTATACTCGTGGGAAAGGTAAACGTCGATGAGGAGGGCGAGCTTGCAGAGGCGTTCCGCATAATGAGCATACCCACTCTTGTCGTAGTAAAGGACGGAAAGATAGCAGATCAGGCGGTAGGGGTGCGTTCCAAGGCGGAAATTCTTGAAATGGTAAAATAAAGAGGTAGCGTTATGTTAATACAAGCGTACAAAAAATATCTCACGCTCCCCGTAAACACACACGCTTCCGTCAAAAAGCTCAAATTTTACAAAGCGGGCGAAAGCAAGCTTTTATTTGACCTTGACGTAAAGTTAGATAACATCTCCCCTAACTTCACCGCGTACGTCGACACTTCTATATTCAATGGTTGCGAAACAGAGCTTAAATGTGACCCCGAAATGGAGTTTTCTGTTGGCACTACCGACGTTTTCGCTCCCGAGGCGGAAAACGAGCCTTACCGTCCAAAGATACATTTCACCGTTAAAAACGGCTGGAACAACGACCCCAACGGTCTTATAAAGCATAACGGTGTGTACCATTTATTCTATCAGTACAACCCTTGCTGCTCCGATTGGGGAAATATGCATTGGGGTCACGCTATAAGCAGCGATCTCATAAAATGGCAAGAGCTTGACACAGCGCTTTTCCCCGACGAGCACGGAACTATGTACTCAGGCTGTGCCTTTGAGGACAAAAATCGCGTTTCGGGGTTAGGTGATCCATCATCTGAGGAAGCTCCCGTTCTTCTCTATTACACCGCCGCGGCTAACAATCTGCTTTCGGCAGGTAAAAAGTACACTCAGTGCTTGGCTGTTATGCAAGACGGCAAGATAGAAAAATACGAAAACAATCCCATAATACCTCATATAGAGGGCGGCAACCGAGACCCGAAGGTCGTATGGGTCGAGGAGCTTAGCAAATATCTGCTTGCGCTTTATCTTACAGAAAAGCGTTTCCGCTTCTTCGTTTCGGACGATCTGATAAATTGGGAAGAATTCCAGAATGTTGACATCTTCCCCGACCGTGAGTGTCCCGATATATATTCCCTTGAATGCGAGGGCGAAAAGCTTTGGGTGCTTTCGGGCGCAAGCGACTACTACACAGTCGGGCGCTTTGTAAACGGCAAATTCGAGACTGCGGGTTCAGTCAAACGCCTTTCAGTCGGTGGAATGAGCTACGCCGCACAGAGCTTTTCCGGGATAGACGACGGGCGTGCGATACGTATTTATTGGCAGAGATGCGGAATCCCCTCAGACAAGGTTACCCAACAGATGAGTATTCCCGTGGAAATGTCACTCACAAAGGAGAACGGAGAATACTACCTTTCCGCGCTCCCCGTACGCGAGCTTAACGCTTACAGACGCGTGGTTTCATCAATATCCGAGCTTGAAACTAACCCCGAACTCAAGATACCGCTTTCAAACGCTCCTTTGGATATCGTTTTCAAAGCGCCTTACATAGACGGCGCAAGGATAAAAATGCGTATATTCGGGAACGTTGTCACCGTAGATACGGTAAACAACGTCATTGCGTTCGGCAAAAACAAGATGCCGCTTTCACTCTCAAAGAAAAGCATTGATATTCGTATGGTAGTCGACCGCTGCTCGATAGAGATATTTGCGGACGGTGGCAAGATACTGTTCGCCACACCGTTTATATGCGACTACAATTTGCCTTACGTATCCGTTAGTGCAGATAAAACGGTAAGACCCGATAAATTTGAAATATATGAAATAAACGTATAATAAATATCCCCCCGTAAAACGGGGGGTATTTCAGTTTCGGGCATAGCCCTAATAGTACTGGCTACGCACAAGTGCGTTTTAGATTGGCCTGCCAGCCATGCAATTGTTACTTACCACCCATAAATGGGTCCCGTGGG
>JAZOVD010000057.1:0-8720 GCA_045658525.1 Eubacteriales bacterium | reverse complement strand
ACCATAGGAACGTCGGGTGTCCAACGGTGAGCGGAGTTGTTGGAAACAACGGGAGTTTCCGCCTTAGCGTAAGCGTATTCGAGAGCCTTTATCTCGTCCTTGGGCATATCTACCGCGCAGAATACGAAATCAACGAGAGAGGAGACTGCCTCAACGTTGGAAGCGTCGAGAACTACCATCTTCTTTACGTATTCGGGCATAGGAGCGGCGAGCTTCCATCTCTGACCGACGGATTCTTCATAGGTCTTTCCCGCGGAACGCGCGCTTGCCGCGACAGCGGTAACTTCATAATAAGGGTGATTGTCGAGGAGTGTAAGGAAACGCTGTCCTACCATACCCGTTGCTCCTATAACGCCAACTTTGAGCTTCTTATCCATAACTGTATATCCTTTCGCGCCGTGTTCAGGCGTCTTTATAATTTTTGAAAAACACTCATAATAATTATTGTAGCATTTATTTTGTATTTTGTCAATACCGCACGATGCACAAAATGAACGAGCCACAATATTTTACTTTTATTTACTTGACACATTTGT
Source organism: Eubacteriales bacterium (assembly GCA_045658525.1). GTDB lineage: Bacteria > Bacillota > Clostridia > Oscillospirales > CAG-272 > SIG673. Next base: position 8,184 of record JAZOVD010000057.1, on the reverse strand, counting down.
GTATTTAAGGTATAATGATATAAGAGAAAATTTGTGTATAACCGAGGACGGAGAAAAGAATGAAAAGGATAGCGGTCATCGGCGGCGGAGCTGCCGGACTTATGGCGGCGGGAACGGCGCACGAAAACGGCGCGTCAGTTACGCTGTTTGAAAAAAATCCCAAGCTTGCGAGAAAGGTCGCGATAACAGGAAAGGGAAGATGTAACGTAACCAATAACTGTACTCCGCAGGAGTTTTTGAATAACGTAGTTACCAATTCCCGCTTCCTTTACAGTGCGATAAACGTTTTTTCTCCCGCTGATACTATGGAGTTTTTTGAAGCCCGTAAGGTCAGGCTGAAAACCGAAAGAGGTGGCAGAGTATTTCCCGAATCGGACAGAGCTTATGATATAGTTGACGCGCTCGGCGCATACGCTTCGAGATGTAATATCGTTCACGAAAGGGTCACGGGGATCTCGGTCTCCGACGGCAGAGTGAACGGTGTAAATACCGAAAAGGGGTTTGTTGAAGCCGATGCGGTGATAATATGTACAGGCGGAGCGTCTTATCCGCTTACAGGCTCGGACGGTGACGGATATAAGTTTGCAAGATCCGTAGGACACACGGTAACGCCCCTGCGCCCCGCGCTTATACCGATAGATACAAGCGATAGATTTTGTTACGACCTTGCGGGGCTTTCACTGAAAAACGTTACTCTTAACATCTCGCTTAACGGCAAAAAGGTGTATTCCGAGCAGGGCGAGATGCTGTTTACCCATACGGGAATAAGCGGTCCGCTGGTGCTTTCGGCATCGTCGCTTATGAATAAGGCTAAGGCCAAAGAATATACGGCGTCGATAGATTTAAAGCCGGCGCTTGATATGAATACACTTGATAAGCGGGTCCTTTCGGATTTTGAGAAATACAGTAACAAAAATTTCGGCAACGCGCTTGGCGACCTGCTCCCGATAAAGCTGATACCGATAATCATAGGTATGAGCGGTATATCGGAATATAAAAAGGTGTATGAGATAACCAAAGCGGAAAGACAGAAGCTTTGCGGAGTGATAAAAGCGTTTCCGCTCACGCTTTCGGAATTTCGTCCGCTCTCCGAAGCGATAATAACATCGGGCGGAGTTTCTGTAAAGGAAATAAATCCCAAAACAATGGAGTCGAAAATAGTATCAGGACTGTATTTTGCGGGTGAGATAATAGACGTTGACGCGTTTACGGGTGGATTTAACCTGCAAATAGCGTTCTCAACGGGAAGATGCGCGGGAATTGCCGCCGCTGACGAAAGTGAGGAATAAAAAGATGATAAAGATAGCGATAGACGGACCTTCGGGGTCGGGAAAAAGCACGCTTGCCAAGGCTCTGGCAAAGCGTATGGGATACGTTTACGTCGATACGGGTGCGCTCTACCGTTCGGTAGCTCTTTATATGCTCGAAAACGGTGTAGATATATCCGATAACGGTAAAGTAATAGGTGCGCTTGGCGGTATAAAGCTTGAAATGAAGCACGATACAGGCGGAGTACAGCACGTTTTTCTCAACGGCACAGACGTTGGTGACAGAATAAGAACGTCCGAGGTGTCCGCGGCGGCATCAAAGGTGTCCGCGATACCCGAGGTAAGAGCGTTTCTTCTTGATACACAGAGGAATATGGCAAAGGTAAGTAACGTCATAATGGACGGCCGCGATATAGGAACGGTCATATTCCCGAACGCCGAGGTAAAGATATTCCTTACCGCGGGAAATCAGGCAAGGGCGGAGCGCCGTCACAAGGAGCTGGTCGAAAAGGGTGAAAACGTAACTCTTGAAAAGGTCCTTTCCGATATGGAGACCCGTGACGTAAACGACCGCACGCGTAAGGAAGCGCCGGCTATCCCCGCAAGTGACGCGATATTCCTTGATAACTCAGGACTTTCTATCGAGGATACCGTCTATGCGGCTCTCAAAATAATAAAGGACAGAATAGAGCTATGAGCAAGCTTTACGGTTTTATCCATAAATGCCTTGGAGGTATAGTCCGTAGGCTTTACAGAGTAAGGGTAACGGGCGCGGAAAACGAACCCGAAAACGGCCCTTTCGTGGTTTGCGCCAATCACTTGTCAAATCACGACGTAGTATTACTTGCGGCGTGCTTTAAGCACCAGATAAGATTTGCCGCAAAAGCGGAGCTTTTCAAGGTACCGCTTCTTTCGGGACTGGTAAACTCTCTCGGAGCTTATCCGATAGAACGCGGACGCGGTGATGTGGGAGCAATAAAAAAGACTATAAAAATGCTTGAAGACGGAGAGGTCATAGGATTTTTTCCGCAGGGACATCGCTGTCCTGGTAAGCATCCGTCTGAGACCGAGGTAAAGCCGGGAATAGGAATGATAACGGCGAGAGCCAAGGTCACGGTTCTGCCTGTCTCGATAACCGCTAAAAAATTCCGTATGAGGTTTTTCCGTAAGACGTTTATAACTATCGGTAAGCCGATAGAGTTTTCTGAATACGGGGAGATGCTCGGCAACAAAACTGATTACGAGCGTATAGCGTCGCATGTGTTTGGAAGGATATGTGATCTTACCGACAGCACGCTTGCGCTTCCGACAGGAAATAAGAGCGCGGGAGCGCTTCCGGAGTCTGAAAAGGACGGGAGTGAGGATAAATGAAGATAACCGTTGCTAAGGGTGCGGGCTTTTGCTTTGGGGTACGCCGCGCATATAAGATACTTGAAGAACAGATAGCCGCGAGGCGAGAGGGCGACAGGATATGTACGCTCGGCAGCTTCGTGCATAATCCACTTATAGTCGAGGAGCTTAAAAGCAGAGGAGTTCCGGTGGTCACGGAGGATGAACTGCCGTCGCTTGCTGAGAGCGCGTCGGAAAGCTCTAAGGTAACGGTCGTTCTGCGAACCCACGGAATACCCAATGAGCTTTGCGAGAAGCTTAAAGGCTACAAGGAACAAAATCAGTATTTCGATTACGTTGACTGCACCTGTCCGTGTGTTTCAAAGATACACGGAATAGTCGCAAGGGAGAGCGCGGAGGATAGCGAGAACTCCTTCCTCGTGATAATAGGAGATCCGAACCATCCCGAGGTCAAGGCGATACGGAGCTACTGCACGTGCGAGTGCGCCGTTTGTTCGACTCTTGAAGAACTCAAAGCGCTGAAAATCGACAAAAAAAGAGTTGTGTGCGTGGCGCAGACAACTCAAAAACTAACAGAATGTAAATTATGTCAAAATTATTTATTAAATCTATTTACAAGCGCAAAAATATATGATACAATCTGTAAAGTTACGGAAGAACGTCAAACCGAAGTTGAAAAGCTTGCCGAAGTCTCCGATATTATGTTGATACTCGGTGGCAGGGACAGCTCAAACACCAATAAGTTATTTGAAATATCAAAGAAGATTCAGCCTAATACTTTCTTTGTTGAACGTATCGGTGAATTACCTTTGGAATGCATCGATCCGAACAATAAAATGGGAATTACTGCGGGAGCTTCGACGCCCGACAGTTTAATTGAGGAGGCTATTAAGGCTATGAGCGAAACATTCAACAACACAGAAGATTTTGAGGCATTACTTAACGAAAGTGAAATGCACACGATAAAGACAGGTCAGCTTATCAAGGGTGTCATTCTTGGCATCGACGACCGCTTTATTCAGGTTGACCTTGGCGCGAACCTTACGGGAATAATCCCTTCGAGCGAGGCATCCGAGGATAATGTAAAGCTTACTGAGGCTTTTAACGTGGGCGATGAGATAGAGGCAGTTGTAACCAAGACCAGCGACTCTGAGGGTGTTGCTATGCTTTCCAAGAAGCAGGCTGACAACCGTGCCAGCAAGGGTAAGATCGCTGAGGCTTACGCTAACGGTGAGATCATAGAGGGTAAGGTAACAGAGGTTGCCAAGAATAAGGAAGGCGTTGCTAAGGGACTCGTATTCTCCGCGCTTGCCACCAAGTTCTTCGTACCCGCTTCTCAGACCGGTATAGCTAAGGGCGAGGACATCTCCGTTCTCCTTGGCACCGTACAGAAGGCTAAGATAACCGAGATGGGCGGAGCGGGCAGACGTGCCGTTGCATCCTTCTCCGTTGTAGCGAGAGAAGAAAGAAACGCTGAGATAGAGGCGTTCTGGGCAACTCTTTCCGAGGGTCAGGTATTCGAGGGAACTGTTAAGTCTATGACCGATTACGGTGTATTCGTAAACATAGGTCCCGTTGATGGAATGGTCCACAAGACCGAGCTTTCCTGGAAGCGTTTCCGTATTCCTGCGGACATCGTATCCGTCGGTGATAAGCTTACCGTATATATCAAGGATCTCAACCCCGAGAAGAAGCGTATATCTCTCGGCTGCAAGACCGCCGAAAGCAATCCTTGGAACATATTCGTCGGACAGTATAACGTTGACGACGTTGTTTCCGTTAAGATCGCGAGCATCATGACCTACGGCGCGTTCGCTGAGATCATAGAGGGCGTTGACGGACTTATCCACATTTCTCAGATAGCTAACAAGAGACTTGGCAACCCCGCTGAGGTTCTCCACGTAGGTGACGTAGTTGACGCTAAGATCACCGATATAGATACCGAGAATAAGAAGGTATCCCTTTCTATCCGCGCGCTGCTTGAAGGCGACGAGGTAGTTGAGGACGAGGCTGTCGCGGAGGAAGCAGTTGTTGAGGAAACCGCTGAGGTAAACGAGTAATATAATACGAATATAGAAAATCGCTTTTGCACTATTGCAAAAGCGATTTTTTTGTGGTATAATCAACACAGTACGGCTTGTAAGGAGAAACGCTATGAATTCATTTGATATATGTAAAGCATCGTGGAAGAAAATGCTCGTAGGCGAGCCTTGTGACGTCAAAAACGGAGATGAGGCTGTAAGGAAAAGAGTCGAGGTCTGCGGAAACGTCGCGATAAAAACGTGGGAAACACTGAAAGCTCATAAAAAAGGCGAGGAGACAGTGGCTCTTTTCAGAGATACTCCAATAACGGAAAGTATAGAAATGAGCCGCGAATACGAAACGCTTCGTAAGATAGCGCTCGGCTACGGCACTTACGGAACGGTATGTTATCAGAATAAGGAAATGCTCGACGATATACTTTGGGCGCTGGATTGGTGCTACCGTCATTACTACGGTAAAGCGGAAATGGAGAATAAGGGTTGGAGAGACACGAGAGCGTTCAACTGGCACGATTGGAAGATAGCTTCGCCGAGAGCCCTTATGGACGTTATGCTCGTGGTAGATGAGCATCTTACTCTCGACCAGAAACGCGACTATCTCGCGCTTTTCGATATGCTTGTAAAAGTACCGACGGATTATGCCGCTAACAAGGTCAATTTCGGACGCCTTATAGCGCAGAGCGGACTTCTTACCGAAAGAGAGGAACGTATAACGTGCGGCAGAGACGGTATAGAAAATACCTATCTCTACGCTGACGGAAACGTAAATGACGGTCAGGGCTTTTACCGTGACGGCTCGTATATATTCCATACCCGTCACTCTCAAAACGCCTGTTACGGTCTTGAACACCTTAATGCCGCTATAAAACTGACTACCGTTCTGAATGACTCCGCGTTTTCGGTAAAAAAGGAATATAAAGATATACTTTATACTTGGCTTTATGACAACTTTTTGCCGTTCTACCGTAACGGCGAGATAGTAAGCGCGGTCTGCGGCAGATACCCCGAAAACTCTAAGGCTCATATTTTCCTTGGAACGATAGTAAGGCTTTACGCTATAAGCGACGCGGATTGGAAAATAAAGCTTGCGACGCTTTTCCGTAAGCTGATAGAAAAGCACCCGCTTTTTGAAAACGGTGAATGTTCCGAATTTTTCGGAACTCTTACCATAAGTGAGTATCTCAGCTACCGAGAGCTTATGAACGAGCCGATAAGCGAGGAAACAGTCGAGCTTTGCGGATTTAAAACGTTTAACCAGATGGATAGAGTAGTTTGTCACGAGGAGGAGCAGGCGTTCGTTCTTGCTATGTCATCATCGCGTATATATAACTACGAATGTATAAACTTCCGCAATATGAAGGGCTGGTATCACGGCGACGGAATGCTTTACTGCTACTATAACGGTCTTGATTACGATACTGAATACTGGAATGGCGTAAACCATTACAGAATGCCCGGAACTACCGCAGATAACCGCGAACGCGCGGAGGTCAGCATAGCGCAGGCTAACGAATATCTTTCAAGTAAGGATCTTGTCGGAGGTCTTGGTGTTGGTGATACGGGAGTTGCGGTAATGCAGCTTGAATCATACCATAGCGACGGTCAGCTTATAAGCGCGAGATTTTATAATCCCTCGGGAGCGTACGGAAGCGCTCCGCCCGCCCATACATCTACGCTTATCGCTAAAAAGGCTTATTTCTTCCTTGGGGGTTATGTCGTATGCCTTGGAAGCGAGATAAATTCAGAGGATAACGCGCCTGTTTATACCGTTCTTGATAACCGAAAGGACGCATATATGTTTGAAAACGGTAAGATCAAGGGACACGCTGAAAGCGAGATCACGGTGAACGGTAAAAAAGTAACGCTTACGGCATGCGATACCGAGTTTTCGGACGTGGAGTACGTAACGGTCGGAAGAATGGCGTACTGCTTGCCCGAAAAGCACACGCTTACCTTGAAAAGGACGGACGGAGAGCCGGCGTTTAACGAGATACTGTGGCAGCACGGAGTTAACCCAAAGAACGAAGGATATGCGTATGCGGTCTTAGCTAACGCTGACACTGAAAAAGCGAAAGCGTTTTGTGACGAGCTTCCGTTCAGCATACTCGAAAACAGCAAAAACGCCCAGATAGTACGCGTAAATGCGAACGGAGATACCTATTTTGTGATACATAACGCTGGGGAGTACTTCGGGCTTACGGTAGATGCTCCGCTCCTCGTATGCGTTAAGGACGGAAGAATTTACGCTTGTGACGTTACCCAAAAGCTTGAAAACGTTACCGTTAAATATAATGAAAAAGAGTATTCCTTTGACTTTACGGGACTTATGGGAAAAGAGATTTCCATTGAACTTTAATAAAAAAACGGCTGAATGAATCAGCCGTTTTTTTATTGGTTATTTAATTACGCTTCTTCAACAGCTCCGTTTTGAACTGCATCGAAGTCGTCCTCGATCTCCTTTGAGGGCTTCTCGGTAAGAAGCGATACGACTACGATAAGTATAGCGGAGAATATGAACGCGGGAAGAAGCTCGTAGATAGCAAATACTCCGCCGAGCTTTGCGATAAGGAACTTCCAGATGAATACCATCGAGCCACCGCCTATCATACCCGCAATAGCACCGGCTCTGGTCGTTCTCTTCCAAAAGAGGGAGAACAGCATAAGTGGACCGAAGGTAGCGCCGAAGCCTGCCCAGGCAAACGATACGATCGTGAAGATTACACTCTTTTCATCAAGCGCGATAACAGCCGCGATGATCGCTATAACGAGCAGAGTTATTCTCGATACCCACATGACCTGCTTGTCCGTGGCTTCCTTTTTGACTATACCCTGGAAAATGTTTTTGGATACAGATGAAGCGGCAATAAGGAGATATGAGTCGGAGGAGCTTATCGTAGCGGCAAGGATACCCGCCATAACGAATCCCGCGAGAAGCGGAGGAAGTGAGGACTGTGCGAGCTTGATAAAGATGTTCTCAGCGCTTGATTTTGTGAGGAATTCAATGGGATAGAGCTGTCTGCCCACTATACCGATGAAAACGGCAACGCCGAGAGAGATGACCACCCATATCATTGCGATACGTCTGGAAACTTTAAGCTCGTCCTCTTTGCGTATTGCCATAAAGCGGAGAAGCACCTGAGGCATACCGAAGTAACCGAGACCCCAAGCAAGGAGTGAGCAGATCGTGAGAAGCGAGTAGGGTGATTTTGCTCCGAATACGGCGGTGTTTCCAACGGTAAGCTGTACACCGTCCACTACGGCGGGGTTAGCTATACCGAAGAATTCAAGGAATCCGGGAATGTTTTTGGCGTTGTTGATTACCGCGCCGACACCGCCTGCGCTGACAGTGCTTATGATAACTATAAGCACAAGTGCGGTTATCATAACGATGCTCTGCATAAAGTCAGAAGCGCTTTCAGCAAGGAATCCGCCTATGATAGTATATGCTAATACGAACGCCGCGCCGATGAGCATCATTGCCCAATAGGGTGCGCCAAAGAGTGTAGAGAAGAGCTTGCCGCAGG
>JAZOVD010000056.1:0-5053 GCA_045658525.1 Eubacteriales bacterium | reverse complement strand
TGGAAAAGCAACTTTTAAAAAAAGCTCTAACAAAAGGAAAGGTGTACCCTATTGTTAAGAGTATCGCCAAATGGTTTGGTGTAAAGATGACAAAGGAAATATTTGCGGGTTTCTTTAAAAATGCTATTTTTGTTGTTGGAGCTGTTCTTGGTGGCGGGATTACATATCTTTCTTTCAAACCTTGTTGCGACAAACTCAAAAAATCATTGCAAGATACTATATTGAGTAATCCAAAATATAAACCTGTATATGAAGATGATATGATTATCAATTCGATAGAGGATACAGAATAATCGCTAAGTAAACTTCACTAAAAGGAAACAACCCAAAATGAAAGAAAACAATAGCTTCGCCCTTGGCGTGCGCGACGGTGTGCCGATATGTCTCGGTTATCTCGCCGTTTCGTTCGCCTTTGGCATATTCGCGGTAGGACTCGGACTGTCCGTGCCCGAAACGTTACTTATCTCTATGACTAACTTAACGTCGGCGGGTCAGCTCGCGGGCGCGCCCATAATCGCCGCCTCGGGGTCACTTATAGAGCTTGCCGCGACCCAGCTCATAATAAATCTTCGTTACTCGCTTATGTCCGTTTCGCTTTCGCAAAAGCTCGGAAAAAGCGTTAAAATGCACAACCGCTTCCTGATCGGCTTCGGCGTTACCGACGAGATCTTCGCCGTATCTGCCTCGCAAAACGGAAACGTCGGCAAAAAATATATGTATGGGCTTATGCTTACGCCCTACCTTGGTTGGTCGGGTGGAACGCTCATAGGCGCGCTTGCGGGTAATATACTCCCCGCTATGGTGCTGTCGGCGTTCGGTGTGGCGATATACGGAATGTTTATCGCGATAGTCGTTCCCGAGGCGAAAAAGAGCCGCGCGACGGCACTTTGCGTGCTTTCGGCGATAGCTATGAGCTGTTTGTTTAAATATACACCCGTGCTTAATAAAGTTCCAAGCGGATTTGTGATAATAATCTGCGCTGTCGTTGTCAGCGCGATATTTGCGTTGTTAGCTCCGATAAAGCAGGAAGGAGAACCCCGAAATGCCGATACTTAAATTCCTTCTGTATCTCGCGGTTATGGCGGGAGTTACTTACCTGATAAGAACGATACCGCTCGTTGCGGTCAGACACAAAATAGAAAACAAGTTCATCGTCTCGTTCCTCTATTACGTTCCATATACGGTGCTTACCGTTATGACCGTTCCCGCTATTCTTTACGCAACCTCGTCGCTTATTTCCGCGGTTGTGGGCTTTGCCGTAGCGCTTATACTCGCGTACTTTGAAAAAAGCCTCGTTACAGTCGCGGCAGGCGCGTGCGGAGCGGTGTTTGTTTGCGAGCTTATAATGCTGTTGATATGAGATATAAAATAAGCAGAGCCTTTCAGCCCTGCTTATTTTTATTCGATGAAGCCGGTTGTATAATATGCACAAAAAATGCTTTGAGATGTAAACAACATTTACGAAAATCCGATTACCGCCTTGACAAACGCAAAAAATGGGTATATAATTGGAGCGTATATAATATATATACACTCACTTCAAAATAAATTTTTCTGTAAAGGAGAAAAAAGTATGAAGAAATCAACACGTATAGTATCGCTTCTGTTGGTTCTGCTCACGCTTGTGGGAATGATGCCGCTGTCACTTCTCGCAACAGGAACAGAAGCAGCTGTGGGCGATACGGGGGCTGGTGCGGGCTTCAATTACCACAGCGGTAAGCCTGGGGCTCTGCCTACCTCAGAACAGATCACAGCAATAGGTGCTACAACACAGTTTATCGAGGATTTCGAGGAGGTCCTGACCTCATATACTCACACGAATAGCGATAAAACTACAACGACGGTCAATCTCGAAAACTTCACTGCAAGCACCGCGGGAACCTCATTCCCTATCTCGAATGAGTATTATCCCGTCAATAATTTCCAGCTCATAAACAAGAGTGTCAATTCCTCAATGTTCTACATGCTGGAGAATGACGGCAATAAGTCGCTGAAAATAATCAACGACCCTGACAGTAAGACCACGGGACAGGAGGTATATCTGCAGCCCAAGGGACCCAACACTGTCGGTCAGGATATCGTCTTCGGAGTTTCTATGAAGCTTGACGAGACCGCTGTTCCGTGGGGTGGAAGCCTTATAAGCTTCGTTACCCGTTTCAGCGGAAAGGCTTTCAGCGGAGCTAAGTCGGTATCACTTGTCGCTCTTGGTGGCGACGGTAGCCTGAGCGCCGGGGGTCAAATGATCGGATACCTCAACTCCCAGACCTATACCGCTATCGCGGTAAGACTTGACGCTGCGGCTAATAAGTACTACGTTTACTTAAACGGTGTCTGCGCAAATGACGCTGGATACACCTTCCTCAGCGCTTCGAATATATCCGATTATTCCAAGGGAATCAGTACTACGGGAAGCAACGGAGCGAGCTTAGATAGCAAGTACAGCATGGCTACAACAGACGGTACGACCTTCGACTATGGTGAGCTTACCGGCGTTAAGCTTTACCAGTACAAGCCCGAGTATTACTCTCTTGAAGGCATCCGTATATGGCAGCTCAACCCTGCCGCGGGAACGAATGGCTCTAATGGAGGAAAATCCGCTTACTTCGATGATTTCTTCCTTTATTATAAGGATACCAAGGCAGCCGATAAGCTTACGCTTGTAGGTGAGGATAAGACCGATTATACAAACGGCTTCGTAAAGGACGGAGATGCTTTCTACTACGTTTATAACGGCACAAGAGCTTCAAAGCTTGCGGTCGGAGACGCAGCGGTAATAGACGGTATCGCGATGAAGTTAGACCGCGCGGGTAGAATTTACGGTATCGACAGCAAAGCGGCTGTTATCGATAACCCGACAACCAATGATGCTCTGTACACTACAACGGGCGCGAATATCGACGCGGGTAACTTCAGATACAGCAAGGAGGACGGCGGTCTGTATTGGTTCCGCACCTCTGATCACTTCAACAGCGCATCGATAGGAAGAAGCGCAAACTCCGTGGTGCAAAACGTTGCCGACGCTGTTACGTACGACGCGATAGAGCTTACGACCTATACGCCGTCTCCGCAGTCTGCTGCGCTTGTGTATTTTATGCTCAACTTCGGTAGTGTTAATGAGGGAACCGTGGAGAAGCCTTCGTGGAAACCCGCATATTTCGGTTACACTCTGAACTTAGGTACCGAGGATATATCCGGAACCTACTACAACGCCTCTGCTAAGGCGAGCAAGACGCTTTCTTTTAAAGCTCTCGGAGAAGGCTGGAATGTCAGCTATCAGGTTATTCCCGATACTCTGACAAGCTACACGGGCTCGAGAATAAAGCTTGCTGTGGAACAGTACAATGCGGGTACTATCGAGGCTAAATTGGGAAGCGTAAGTCTCGGTCTTAGTACCTGGGGCGACCGCGCATATATGTATAAATCCGACGGAACGACTCGGGTCCTGTACAACGATCCCGCTGATGCGGCGATAGGCTCGGTAAGATTCGTTAAGTATAAGGATACCTATGCTGCGTCGGTAGAGGAGCTTCCCGGAAGCGGACTTATAGGCTACCTTGACGTTGCAAGCGGAGAGAGCGCTACGATGTACCGCGATCCCGTTACCGACACCTTTGCCAAGAGCAAAGCGGCAGAGGTACATCAGGATGCAGATCCGATAGTTTACAATTTCGACGAGAACGGAAATATCACGGGTGTATTCACGGGTGTATTTACAGGCACTGACGGATATTCCTACGTTTACGAGAACGGTGTTAAGGTCACCGGAGACGCTAACGGCAGATACGTTGACGGAGAGGGAACCATTTACAGCTTATCTCCTTCCGGCAGAGTCATCCGCAAGGGTGCCTACTATGGATATACCGCTCCCGCCGCGTATAAGACGGTTGAGCGCAACGGCGATTATATCATTGCGGGCGATTTCAACGGATTTGACGATGCATTCCGCGGAAACGGAACGTCTGTGCCCGCTATTACGATATTAAATAGTGCTTCGAGCAGCGCAAACGTTCAGCACATTCTGCGTTACGACGTTGGAGAGGTGATAGATGAGGGAGACGGAAATAAGTCATACCTGTACCGTCACAACGGAACAAAGGAGCACTCCTACATAAACGTGTTCCTGAAAGAAAACGTTAAAGAGACTCTTGTATTTGACGTTGACATCAAGCTCGGTGAGAACTTTAACGGCTTTGGAACTATCTTTGAGATCATTCACCGTGACGGCGGTAATAATTTCGTAACGGCTGCATATACCACGATGGACGGTGTGATTTATCTTACCAGTCCTAGCGGTGATAAGCACATAACCAAGCTCAGCAGCACCGAATACACCTCGCTCTCCTTCGTTGTCGATCCCGGCAATGATGAGGACGGAGATGGATATAACCTTACCATTGACGCTTACGTAAACGGTGTTCTGCTCGCAGAGGATTACCTTTTGAAGTCCTCTGAGACAGGCTCATACGCTCCGTCGGAGCTTCGTCTGTTCCAGATGAGCGGTAATACGAATTATTCCTCTCTGTATCTGGATAATATGTACATTTACAAGGCAACTGCTCCCGATGGCGCGGTTGATATGAGCACCGTAACTCTTAAAAACGGCTTCGTAAAAGAAGGCGACATAATCCGCTACTACGAGGACGGATGCTTCAAGGCTGGCGCGACCTTCTTCGCTCAGGATGAAAGCGGAAAGACCAACAGATACGTTGCCGACGGTTACGGCGCGATCACCGATTTCAGCGGAAAATATGACATCGGCTTTGACGGAATGAACTATCCCGCTAACGGATATATCGAATATGAGGGCGAAGTTGCTCCCGCGGTCCTGCGTGTCGGAAAGCTTGATAGTACGACCTTCGCTATTCCGGAAGCTATAAGACCTCTCGCGGTACACAAGGAGTACGATAAGGTACTCGTAGATATTTATCTCCCCGAGTACGGCAATACAGGTAAGCCTGTTCCCAGTACAGTAATATTCTGCGCAGGTGAAAATGAGCGCTTCTACGAGCTCAGCTATAACGCAGAGACCGAGACGTATTCCGAGGTCAAGAAG
>JAZOVD010000055.1:0-56069 GCA_045658525.1 Eubacteriales bacterium | reverse complement strand
GAACTTCTCGACCTCGTTGAGATGGAGATCCGCGATCTGCTGTCCTCCTACGACTTCCCCGCCGACGATCTGCCGATCGTTCGCGGTTCTGCTCGTGAGGCTCTTGAGTCCGCTAGCACCGATATCAACTCTCCCGAGTATGCTCCTATCCTTGAGCTTATGAGCGAAGTAGATAGCTACATTCCTACTCCCGCAAGAAAGTCTGACGAGCCCTTCCTTATGCCTGTTGAGGACGTATTCTCCATAACCGGCCGTGGAACCGTTGCTACGGGCCGTGTTGAGAGAGGAACCATCAAGGTTAACGACGTTGTTGAGATCGTAGGTCTTGCCGATGAGGCTAAGCAGACCACCGTTACCGGAGTTGAGATGTTCAGAAAGCTTCTTCCCCAGGCTGAGGCAGGAGACAACATCGGAGCTCTTCTCCGTGGTATCCAGAAGAACGAGATCGAAAGAGGACAGGTTCTCTGTAAGGTAGGATCCGTTCATCCTTACACCAAGTTCAAGGGACAGGTTTACGTTCTTACCGAGAAGGAAGGCGGCCGTAAAAAGCCCTTCTTCACCGGTTACAGACCTCAGTTCTATTTCAGAACAACCGACGTTACCGGAAACATCAAGCTTCCTGATGACGTTGAGATGTGCAAGCCTGGCGATAACGTAGTTATGGACGTTGAGCTCATCACTCCTATCGCTATGGAGGTTGGACTCCGTTTCGCTATCCGTGAGGGTGGTAGAACCGTTGGTTCCGGAGTTGTTACCGCTGTTGCCGACTAATTAAATAGTTCGGGAATTTATTTCTTAACTGCATATAATGTTAATGCGGTACCGTTTATTCTGTTTTACCGCGGAAACGGCATCTTTTCGGAAGCTTTTACGGAAAGCGAACGCTGAAATACAATGACAGCGGGCGTTGAGTCGACGCTTCGCCCAATGAAATCGTGTTCAGGTGTCAGCTTGAAGTTACGATCGACGAAACTGAATGCCTACAAAATGGAGAAAACGGTCACTGCCTTTGACAGCAGAAAAGGATCAGAACAAAGAATCCCCGGAGGAGACTAACCTCCTCCGGGGTTATTTGTTAAACAAATAAAAGTGTTTTTCAGGGGTTGGTGTGATTCCACATCGGCGGTAAAAGTCCGCGAGCGCGTAATAAAAACGTGCCGAACAGGTGAGATTCCTGTACCGACGGTATAGTCCGGATGAGAGAAGACAAGGTTTTGCTGTGCGTGAGCTTGCCCCCGAAAATGTCGAAAAGACGTTTTGCGGGAGTTTTTTGTTTGTGTAACAAATGACCGTCTTCCTTACACAGTTAGGAGAAGATCTTAGTATGGATAAAAATAAACGCTTTAACGTTTCAAATCTCGTTGTTCTTGCTATGTTTACCGCGCTCTCATACGTTGCGGTATGCGTTTTTCACATAAAGGTATTGTTTCTTACATTTGATATAAAGGACGCGCTCATAGCCGTTGCTGGAATGCTTTACGGTCCGCTCTCGGCGGTCGTTATCTCGGTAGTTGTGTCTCTTATAGAGATGTTTACCATAAGCGAAACGTATTTTTATGGATTTGTAATGAACGTGCTTTCGTCGGTAGCCTTTACCGCCGTGGCGTCGCTTGTGTATAAGTATAAAAGAAATCTGCTCGGAGCGGTGCTTGGTCTGATAAGCGGAGTTTTTGCCGTAACCGCGGCTATGCTGCTCTTTAACCTTTTGATAACTCCGTTTTATATGGGAGTTACCGCGGGCGAGGTCGCAAAGCTTATACCTAAGCTCTTTTTCCCGTTTAACTTTATAAAAGGCATACTGAACGCCTCGCTCGTTATGATAATATATAAGCCGATAGTTACGGCTTTGCGTCGGGCGGGAGCGATAAAGAAATCGAGCGTTTCTGCGGAAGGCTATAAGCTCGACAAAAAAAGCGTGCTTACAATGCTCGTTTCGGCTTTGATAATGGCGGGAAGTCTGGTGATATTCTTCGTTGTTATGGGAGCGAGACTCGAATGGGGGATATAAAATTCAGGTGGAGGATGTATAAAGGTGGTTGAACGTTTAATAGTTTTTTTCTTATCAATGGTCCCGGTAATAGAGCTTAGGGGAGCTATACCGTTTGGCTTTGCTTTCAAGCTTCCGCTTTGGGAAACGTTGCTTCTTAGTATAAGCGGAAACGTAATTATCATTCCGTTCGTTATCATTCTTTTTAATAAGATACTTCATCTTATGCGCAAATTGAAGCCGACTGCGAAGATAGCGGACTGGCTTGAAAAACGCGCGGTAAAAAACTCACGCAAGATCGAAAACTGGGTGTTTGTAGGACTTATGCTGTTCGTTGCGGTCCCTCTTCCCGGAACAGGCGCGTGGACGGCATCGATGGTAGCGGGTCTTATGCAGATGAGACTCCATAAGGCAACGATACCGATAGCTATAGGTGTCGGTATAGCTGCGGCAATAGTTACGCTCGTGACTTACGGAGTCATAAAGATAGTTGCCTGATATTTCCGATAACGTTTTTACGCGAAGTGTCGTTAAATATCGAAAAAAGTATTGATTTTTCATCATATATATGATACAATGTTTGTATGATATGTAAGTTTGTGTGACTTATGTCACACTGAATTTCGTCGGTCACACCGGCGGTCTTATCAAGAGTGGCGGAGGGACAGGCCCTGTGAAGCCCGGCAACCTGCTTTTTATGCAAGGTGCTAATTCCCGGGAAGATGAGACTGATCTATATTGATATATGTCAGAAAAAAGCTTCCCGAGAACTCGGGAAGCTTTTTTACTTCGCATTTCCCTTTCCCGTCATCCTGAGAGGAGAGCCGCGAGATTCTGCTTGCGGTAAAATTTGACTTTGTCCTTCACTCAGAATGACAGAGCGGCTCGAAATCGAACCCGTAGGGCAAGGCGTAGCCTTGGGATCTGAAAATTTAAAGAACAAATTAAAACTATAAGAGGATATAAAAATGAGCAAGAAAATGTATTTTACATCAGAATCGGTGACGGAAGGTCATCCCGATAAAATATGCGACTGCGTTTCCGACGCGGTGCTTGACGCGCTTCTCGAACAAGACCCTATGTCAAGAGTCGCCTGTGAGACGACTACCACGACGGGTGTTGTCAGCATTATGGGCGAGATAACCACAAAGGCTAACGTTGATTATCAGAGTATAGTAAGAAAAACTGTATGTGAGATAGGCTATGATAACGCCGAATACGGCTTTGACGGTAATACCTGTTCCGTTATGAATCTTATACACACACAGTCTCCCGATATAGCTATGGGCGTTGATAAGGCACTCGAAGCGAAGTCAGGAGAGATGAGCGACGGTCTTGATAACGGTGCGGGAGATCAGGGTATGATGTTCGGTTACGCCTGTAACGATACCCCTGAGCTTATGCCGCTTCCTATTTCGCTTGCGCATAAGCTCGCAAAGAGACTTACTGAGGTAAGAAAGAACGGAACACTTCCGTATCTCCGTCCCGACGGAAAGACTCAGGTAACGGTCATTTATGAGGACGGAAAGCCGGTAGCGGTCGATACCGTTGTCGTATCCTCTCAGCACTCCGATAAGGTATCTATGGAGCAGCTCAGAAGTGAGATAATAGAGCAGGTAATAAAGCCGATAATTCCCGCAGAGCTTTGCAAGGGCGAGATGAAGATATTCGTAAACCCCACGGGCAGATTCGTTATAGGCGGCCCTATGGGAGACTCCGGACTTACGGGAAGAAAGATAATAGTCGATACATACGGCGGCTGGTCTCGTCACGGCGGCGGAGCGTTCTCGGGTAAAGACCCGACTAAGGTCGATAGAACTGCCGCTTATGCCGCAAGATACCTTGCTAAGAACATAGTTAAGGCGGGACTCGCGGATAAGTGCGAGGTTGAGATAGCGTATGCTATCGGAGTAGCTAAGCCTGTATCGGTAATGGTAGAAACATTTGGTACGGGTAAGGTTGACGAGGAAAAGCTCGCTGATAAAGCCTGCGAGCTGTTTGATCTCAGACCCTCTGCTATAATAAAGAGCTTCGGACTTCGCCGTCCGATATACGGCAAATTAGCCGCTTACGGTCATATGGGCAGAGAGGATCTCGACGCTCCGTGGGAAAAGACCGATCTTGCGGATAAGCTTGCAAAAGCCTTCGCTCTTTGAGTATGGCTGTAATAAACGAAGAAAATACGCTTGATAAGGATACTGTAAGCGGAGCGGTAGAGCACGTCACTTACAGAAATGAAGAAAACGGATATACGGTCTGTCAGATCTCACGAGAGGCAGAAAACGGAGAGACCGAGATAGTTACGCTCGTTGGTATAATGCCGACGGTAACTGTCGGAGAAACCTTGAACGCTATCGGAAAGTGGAGCTTTCATCAGACGTTTGGCAGGCAGTTTTCGGTGGAGTACTTTGAAAAGCATCTTCCAACATCCACATCCGCCATACTTCAATATCTTTCGTCAAGAGCAGTTAAGGGTATAGGACCGAAGATGGCGGTAAAGATAGTAGCCGCTTTCGGGGAAAATACCTTTGAGATAATAGAAAAGGATCCGGCAAGGCTGGCTAAGATACCGGGAATATCGATTACGAAGGCGAACTCTATAAGCGAAAGCTTTAAGGAGCAGTTCGGCGTCAGAGCCGTTATGATGTTCTGCCGCGACTATTTCGGGCCGTCAACGGCGGTCAAGATATATAAGCGTTGGGGCGGCGCGGCTGTCGATATGATGAAGCAGAACCCCTATATGCTTTGCGACGAGATAAGCGGTATCGGCTTTGAAAAAGCCGATAAGGTAGCAAAAAATCTCGGTATAGAGGGCGATTCTCCTCAGCGCGTGAGAAGCGGTATCCTTTACGTACTGAATTATAACGCGCGCCATAACGGTCATACGCTCGTTCCGCGCGACAGACTGGTAGAGCTTTCCTGCGCGTTGCTTGAAGTTGACGCGATCGACTGTCAGAACGCAATAGACGTTCTTGCGGACAAGAGCAGAGTGGTATGTGAAAGGATAGGCGGCAGGGAGTGTGTTTATCTTAAAGCCTACCGAGACGCCGAATACTATATAAAGGATAAGCTGGATATGCTCGAAGCGGTCTGCGATCCGCAATCGCAGGAAAAAGCGGAGGAGCTTATAAAAGCGACCGAAGCACGACTCGGAATAGTTTACGACACTATGCAGAGAAAGGCTATAATGCACTCTCTGCTCGGCGGAGTGCTTGTCCTTACGGGAGGTCCCGGAACGGGTAAAACCACCGTAATAAAGGGTATAACAGACCTTTTTACAAGTCTTAAAAAGAGCTTTACGCTTGCCGCGCCAACAGGCCGTGCAGCAAAACGAATGACGGAAGCAACGGGATATGAGGCAAAGACCATACACCGTATGCTTGAAATGGTCTATAAGGATGATAGTGAGCCGTCATTTACGAGAGACAGTAACAATCCTCTTGACGAGGATCTGATAATAATAGACGAGGCTTCTATGGTCGATACGCTTCTTATGGCGTCGCTTCTTAAAGCTGTAAGACCCGGAAGCAGAATAATACTTATAGGTGACTCGGATCAGCTTCCGTCGGTTGGAGCAGGAAACGTTCTTTCGGAGATACTTCGTTCCGAAAGATACAGAACGGTAGTTCTTAAAAAGATATTCCGTCAAGCGGGTGAAAGTCTGATAGTTACCAACGCTCACGCTATAAACGCGGGTGAGGACCCTGAGCTTTTCTGTAAAAATAACGACTTCTTCTTTATTTCCCGCGAGGACGAAAGAGCAATAGCCGACACGGTGGCTCAGCTCTACGTAAACAGACTTCCGAAAAAATACGGAAGCGACCTTTTTGGTCAGATACAGGTAATAACTCCGTCGCATAAGGGCGCGGCTGGTACGGACGCTCTTAATATTCTTTTACAGAGGGCGGTGAACCCACCGTCTCCGCGCAAACGCGAAAAAAAGTTTCGCGAAACGGTATTTCGTGAGGGCGACCGCGTTATGCAGATAAAGAACGATTACGATATAATATGGGAAAAGGACGGAGAATCGGGCTGCGGCATATTTAACGGAGATATAGGAACGGTCATCTCGGTTCTTAGTGAGGACGAGTGCTTGCTCATAGACTTTGAGGGACGTCTTACGAGATACGATTTCACTATGCTTGACGAGCTGGAACACGCATACGCGATAACGGTCCATAAAAGTCAGGGAAGTGAATATCCTTACGTTATAATCCCCGTTTATAACTGCGGAGATAGACTGCTTACGAGAAATCTTCTCTATACGGCGGTAACGAGAGCGCAGAGTATGGTCATACTCGTAGGAAACGCTCAGCTGGTTCACCAGATGGTACAGAATAACAGACAGACCAAGCGTTATACCGGACTGCGGTATATATTATCAAACCACGAAAACGCTTACGCAAGAAAAGAAACGACAGAATGAGAAATATTGTATCTGCTCTGCTTGATCTTATATTCGTTCCGAAATGCGCATCGTGCGGTATCGCGCTGCCCGACAAAGAAAGAGTGATGTGTGTCGATTGTATGAAGATGTACTATACGGAAAGCAAGATGCGATGTACGGTCTGCGGTTATCCGCATCCGAAATGCGTTTGCAGAATAAACTATAAGGGATATTCATTTCCTTTTGTACACGTTACGTCATACAGCTTGAAGCGCAACTCGGCAAGCAGAAATATAGTGCTTGGAATAAAGGGCGAAAATCAGTCGCAGGTGTTCGAGTTTCTCGCTGACGAGATGACACGCGCGCTTTTGGACAGGGACGAGCTTGGCTTTTTGAAAGCTAAAAGCTCTTTGCTCGTGACATACGTTCCAAGAAGCGAGAACGCAAAACGGAAAGCGGGTCACGATCAGGCGGAGGAGCTTGCGAGGTTCGTTTCCAAAAAGCTCGAAGTTGAGTTTTCGAACGTGTTTTCCAATATAAGCGAAGCCTCGCAAAAGACCTTGAACAAGGTCAAGCGTAGCGAAAATGCTGAGGAAAATTATGGTATAATTTGCGAAAGAGAACGCTTTTTGAATAAAAACGTTATACTTATAGACGATATAGTTACCAGTGGGGCAAGTATGGGCGTGTGCGCTTTGCTTCTTAAAAAAGCGGGAGCAAGCAGCGTTACGGGACTCGTATGTGCAAAGACCGACAACAGGCGCGGACTAACCGAAGAAAAATATTAACCACCAAAATTTTAAAGGCGGAAAATTTTATGAAGAAAAAAGAAAAAAAGGTCAAAGAGAAAAAGGTAAAGGTCAAAAAGCCTCGCAAGAGACTTGGTGACCGCCGCGACGGAAGACGTGTACGCACCTTGCCTCCTATGATGTACGTAGTTCCTTTTATTATGAAGGATAGATGCGACGCTCAGAACTATTTTAAGAGCCGTGTCGATATGGATATAATAGAGGAATATTTAAGAGACAAGAAAAAGGACTGCAAGGGTCTCGGTTTTATGCACATTATGGCGGCGGCTTACGTTCGTCTTATTTCGCAAAAGCCTGCTCTTAACCGTTTTATAGCGGGTCAGAGAATATACAAAAGAGACGATATAAGACTCTCTATGGTTGTTAAAAAGAGTATGGAGCTTAACGCACAGGAGGGAATGATAAAGGTCATCTTCGACCCCAAGGATACAATATACGACGTGTATGATAAGATGGAGGAGAAGATAGCTATTGCCCGTAAGGCGGGGGATTCAAACGGCTTTGACCGTGTGGCGAGAGCATTGTTCGCGCTCCCCGCTCTTCTTTTCAGAGGATTTATAGCTCTTATGCGCGGACTTGACTATATAGGTCTTATGCCTAAGTTTATTGATAGCGCGTCGCCCTTCCACGCATCGTTCTTTATATCAAACCTTGGATCGCTCGGTATTCCGCCGATCTATCACCACCTCTATAATTTCGGAAACCTGCCTGTGTTTATAACCTTTGGTGCTATGTACAGACAGAAAGCGCGTGACGCTGAGGGCAAGGAGACGGTCAAAAAGTATATAGACTACACGGTCGTTGTTGACGAAAGAATAACCGACGGTCATTATTATGCCAGCGCGTTCAAGACTATGGATTATCTTTTGAAGCATCCGAACGAGCTTGACGTTCCGCCTGAGACTGTGGTTGAGGATATAAAGTAAGCAGGACATATATTTGAAATAAGCGGGGAGAAGTTTTATGAGAGAGTATTCTTCTTTTGCAGTTGAGCGCAGTATATTTATAAGAGAAATGGTATCTTTTTTCTGTCATTTAGACCCGCCGGGGTTCGTTTTTACGGGTGAGAGCCATAACTTTTGGGAATTTGTCGTAGTTCTCGACGGCAGAGCGGTCATCTGTGCGGACGATAAGATATACCACCTTGGAAAGGGTTGGGCGATGTGGCACAGACCCGGAGAGTTCCACAGCGTAAAAACAGACGGAGACAAAACGTTGCTTCTTGGCGTGTTCAGCTTCCACGGAACTGTAAAGGCTGATGTAACCGGTAAAGCATTTAAGCTCTCCGATGAGATGATAAAGCTTTTCCAAAGTCTTCGTTACGAGGCTGAGAACATATTGGAGTTTGAGGGTAGGCGCGGAACGCTTGTCAAGGGCGTAAAGCCCGGTAAGAAAAACGAGCTTACGCTTCTTGTCAGCAGGCTTGAATATATACTCACTATGTCTCTTGTGGGTGACAGTCAGTCACCGTTTGGAAATTCCTCTGGAACTGAGGAAAACTATACGAGGCTCATAGAAACTATTTTTACGACTATAAAAGAACGCCCCAGCATAGAGGATATAGCCGCAAAATGTAATATGAGCGCAAGTAACGCCAAGCGCGTGTTTTCAAAGTACGCGGGCTGCGGAATATCGTCTTACTGTAACATGGTTACGGTATCCGAAGCCAAGAAGCTGCTCCATAGCGGAAAAAGCGTTGGAGAGGCCTCGGATATTCTTGGGTTTATAAACAGAAATTATTTCAGTAGCTTTTTCAGACGTATAACGGGTCTTTCTCCGTCAGAATGGAAAAAGAGAGCTAAGGATATAGAGCATATTTACGATACTTATGATTAAACAGGGTGAGATCAAAATGGAAACAGGAATAAAAGGTAAGCTCAGTATAAAGGTAACGAATGAAAACACTGCGGCGGCACTCGGTAGCGGAACGCTGAATGTTTTCTCGACGCCTGCTATGATAGCACTTATGGAAAAAACGGCTTGGGAGAGCGTTGCTCCGTATCTTGCCGAGGGCGAAAGCACGGTCGGTATCTCGCTTGACGTCAAGCATCTCGCCGCTACCCCCGTTGGCGATACAGTTACCTGCGAAAGCGAGCTTGTAGAGGTGGATCGCCGCAGACTTGTGTTCAGCTTGAAGGTAACTGATAGCGTTGACGTTATCGGAGAGGGCAAGCACGAAAGATTTGTAGTTACAAACGAAAAGTTTATGGCTAAGGCGGCTTCAAAGCTCGCAAAGTAAAGGAATAACCAAAATGGCAAAACAGGTATGGCGCGGCGGCGCGCTTCTTTCTCCTACTCCCGCGGTTCTCGTGTCCTGCGGTACGCTCGAAAAGCCAAACGTGCTTACGATAGGCTGGACGGGTATAATAAATACCGTGCCTCCAAGAACTTACGTTTCAGTAAGACCGTCACGATATTCGTACGATCTTATAAAGAACAGCGGAGAGTTTGTTATAAATCTTACCACGTCCGAGCTTATCCGCGCGGCGGATAAATGCGGCGTATATACGGGTAAGAACAAGGATAAGTTTGCTATGTGCGGACTCACCCCCGAGGCATCCGAAACGGTCTCGGCACCGTCGATAGCCGAGAGTCCGCTTTGTCTTGAATGTAAGGTTTTTGATATTATACCGCTCGGAAGCCACGATATGTTTTTAGCGGATATAACCGCAGTCAGGGTTGATGAGGAGCTTATAGACGAAAACGGCAGGCTTATGCTTGAAAAATGCCGTCTCGCGGCATACGCGCACGGCAATTATTATGAGCTTGTAAAGCCCGTAGCTCAGCTTGGCTATGCAGTCAAAAAGAAACGTCGGGACAAAAAGTAAAGGTTTTTTAGTATGGTATTACTTTGCAGTCCGTTGCTTTCGGACAAGGTTAAAAAAATATTTCAAGCTTCAGATTACGAGACGCTCTGCGTTCCTCCCTGTAAAGGTCTTGCGTATCCCGTAAGATCGCACCCCGATATGCTTTTTTCGGCTTTGAAGGACGGAAGTCTGCTTACCGATAAGGCTTATAGAGAGGATAACGCGGAGTTTTTTTCTCGTCTTGAAAAGCTTACCGAGATACGTGTCAGTGAACGGGCGTTATCTCCCGAATATCCAAACGATATTCTTTTCGACGCAGCCCATAACGGCGATACGCTATTCGGAAGGCTTGAATATACCGCGCCGGAATTACTAGCCGATTATCCGATAAAAAAGAACGTTAAACAGGGCTATGCGCGTTGCTCGACGCTTATGCTCCTTAATGGTGCGCTAAGCGCTGACGGAGGGCTTTGTGATGCTTTCGCGAGTTGCGGGTTAGATGCAATGCGTATCTCCGATGGGAATATAACGCTCCCGGGGTACGGTTACGGCTTTATAGGCGGGGCGAGCGCGGTGCTTGAACGCGAAAAAACAGTTGTCTTTTTCGGCGATGTAACGGCGCATCCTGATGGCAAAAAAATAACCGCGTTCTGTGAAGAACACGGTTATAAGGTGCTTTATCCGAAGGGTGAGCCGCTTTGTGACCACGGCTCTGTTCAGTTGGTTTGAGACTTAGAGCTTTGACGTCGGAGCTGACCGCAGGAGGCGTTGATGTCAGGGCCTAACGTGCGGCGAACTGTCGCGTTTATTCCGAGAGAATTTAATATTTCGCAGAATTTATTTGCCGAGGTGCGGTCAACTGTCTTATAGTCGCGCTCGGCTACGGGGTTTAACGGTATCAGATTGACGTGGACCCCGTTTTTCAAATGCTTTTTAAGTATGCGTGCGAGCTTTTCCGCCTCGGAGCGGCTGTCGTTCTTGCCTGAAATCAGCGTGTATTCAAACGAGATACGCCTTCCGGTACGTTTAAAATATTCGTTACAAGCCGAGAGCAGAGCGTCGATGCCCCAGCTGTTGTTTACGGGCATTATCTCCGAGCGGGTGGCGTCGTCGGGGGCGTGGAGAGAAATGGAAAGGGTTATCGGGAATCCTTCGTCGGCAAGCGTGAGTATCCTTGGAACTATTCCGCAGGTGGAGACGGAAATATTTCGATAACTTATCCCCAAACCGTCAGAATTGTT
The DNA here is from genome assembly GCA_045658525.1 of Eubacteriales bacterium. Classification (GTDB taxonomy): domain Bacteria; phylum Bacillota; class Clostridia; order Oscillospirales; family CAG-272; genus SIG673. The sequence continues at coordinate 44,838 of JAZOVD010000055.1, read as the reverse complement.
CACAAGCTTTAAAAATTTGATGACGTTATCGTAGTTGTCGAGCGGCTCTCCTATGCCCATCATTACGACGTGAGATATGCGTTCTCCCGCATCTCTTGACGCCATAACTATCTGTCCGATAAGCTCTGACGGAAGAAGATCGCGCACCTTTCCATCAATGGTTGACGCGCAAAAACGGCATCCCATTCTGCAACCGCACTGCGATGAAATACAGATCGAGAGTCCGTAGTGATACCTCATAAGTACACTTTCGATGAAGTTTCCGTCGCGCAATCTGAACAGATATTTTACCGTTCCGTCAACCTCGGAAACGAGCTTTTTCTCGATTTGGGGTGCGTTTATCTCAGCTATTTCCGAAAGCTCCTCGCGCATTTTTGCGGGGAGGTTTGTCATCTCTGAGAAGTCGCGTCCGCGATATAACCATTCGTATATCTGCTTGGCGCGGAAACGCGGATAGCCTACGGAGACGATAAAGCTCTCCGCTTCCTCATAGGTCATGCCGAGAAGATCGGCTTTTTCTTTTATTTCTGTCATAATTTCGCTTTCTTTCTGTGACCCACAAACGGGAATTCAGGCTTCAAGAAGAACTACGCTATGTACCGATATACCTTCTTTTCTTCCCGTAAAGCCGAGTCCTTCCTCGGTCGTTGCTTTTATGTTTACAAGCGAAAGCTCTGCGCCGAATACGCGTGCGACGTTTTCACGCATTTTGTCGATGTACGGAGCAAGCTTTGGACGCTGTGCTATCACGGTGATGTCGATATTTCCTATTGAATAACCCTTTTTCTTCATTATGTCGGCGCATTTTTCCGCGAGCAACATACTCGATATATCCTTGTAGCTTCCGTCTGTGTCCGGAAAATGACGCCCTATGTCGCCTTCTCCCAAAGCGCCGAATACGGCATCCATCACGGCGTGTAAGAGAACGTCGGCATCGGAATGTCCGAGAAGTCCTGTCTCGTGCGGTATCTCAACTCCTCCGAGTATCAGCCTTCTGTTCGGAACAAGCTTGTGGACGTCGTAACCGTGACCTATTCTGAATTTCGCCATTGTCAGTTCCCCTTTGTTTTATCGTCGTTACGTTTTTTGAGTATGGCTTCCGCGATATAAACGTCTATGGGTTCGGTCAACTTGATGTTTTCCTTTCCGCAGTCAACGAGCTTTACGGCAAATCCCGCGTTTTCCGCCATAGAACAGTCGTCCGTTACCTCGATGCCGTCGCGTATCGCGACATAGACGGAGGCGCGGTATATCTCCGTTTCAAAGATCTGCGGAGTCTGTGCAAGCCAGACCTTGCCGCGTTCGGGGGAGCTTTCAATGTAGTGACCGCGTTTTTCAAGCTTTACCGTATCTGTCGCCTTTGTGGCTGCGCAGGCTGCGCCGAGATGAACGGCTTCCGTTATCGTATCATCGAGCATTTTGTTGGTCAAAAGGCATCTTGCGGCATCGTGGACCGCTACGTGCGTCGTGTTATTCGAGATGCGCTTAAAGCCCTCAAACGCTGAAAGCATACGGGTCTTTCCGCCGGGGATCACGCATTTGAGCTTTGTTATCCCGTATTTGTCCTTTAATCCGTTGTACATTGATAGCTCGTCGGATTTTGCGCAAACTATTATTTCCTTAACGTGCTTGCACGATTGGAAAACGGAAAGAGAACGCACGACTGCGGGGATACCGTCTATTTCAAGCCATTGCTTGGTCGAGCCGCTTTCCGTTCCCATTCTTGTGCCCGATCCTGCGGCGAGAATTATAGCGCTGACGCGTATGCGTATCGGGCGTATGTGGGTGAGAATATCGGCTATTTTGGCGGCGAGCGTAAGTTTTTTTGATCTCATTCGAAAGATTTCCTTTCGGGATTTTGTACTTTTTACGGCGAAATGAGTTAGTTTATGAGAACGCCGTGACATAATTATATCACATATTTGTCGCAAAATAAAGAGAAGTAGGTATTTTGAGATAAAAATTTTAATTTTATTAACATATTGCTTTTAATTAATAAAATATAATATGTTAGTATTAATAATAAGTAGTGGGCATACGTCAAAAAATGCGTTTTGGCGGATAAAAATTATGACTTGGAAAGGGTAGCCTTTATGTGGGAAACAATGCTTGACAATATGATGCAACGGTTAAGATCGTTCGGGGTCGCCGATGTGTTCGATATACTTCTGCTCGGTGCGCTCTTTTTCGCAATATACAGATTTATCCGCAGACGCCGTGCCCTGCCTATACTCATAGGAGTTGCGGGATTTCTTTTGGTACGTGAGATACTGCTTGCACTCGGCTTTTCCGGATCCTACGGCTTTTTGAATATGTTCTGTATCCCCGGGATACTTATGATAGCCGTTATATTCCAGCAGGAGATACGTTCCGTTCTTGAAAAGATCGGAGCTACGATAATAGGCTTCTTCAAATTCCTGTTAGGAAACCGCTCTCCCGCCTACGGAAGCCGTGAGACCGAGGCTATAACTCAGGCGGTCAACCGTCTTTCGAAAACACGCACAGGTGCGCTTATAGTTCTTGAGCGTAATACCGGTGTTGAGGATATAGGTCAGAACGGAGTTAAGATAGATGCACTCGTTTCGACGGAGATCATCTGCAATCTGTTTTACCCTATGTCTCCGCTTCATGACGGAGCTATAATAATACGCGGAAGCAGAATATACGTTGCGGGCTGTTTCCTCCCCAACTATTCCGATCGCATACTCAATTCGTCATTCGGTTCGAGACACAGAGCGGCGATAGGTATGAGCCGTTCGAGCGACGCGGGCGTTATAGTGGTAAGTGAGGAGACGGGAACTGTTTCTTACGCTATCGGAGGAGAGCTTAAACGCGGTATAACGGAAGACGAGCTTCGTTCTATACTTTCAAACTACTACAAGACCGTAAAAAAATCCAGAGGAACAACGGAGGAAAGCTCTGATGAATGATGAGAAAAAGCACGGACACAGATCGTTCCTTATGCGTTCTGACGCGAGGAACGATTATAAAGTCGAGCCTTCAAAGGTGCTTGATATAGTTGCGGCGGTGGTAAGCGTGCTTGCTGCTTTTGCGGTATGGCTGTTATCATCTCCGATATGAGCTGATACGGCGTTTTTCAGAACGCCGCTTTTGTATTTATTTGATCTTGAAAGGAAAAATTTGTGTTCTGGATCCTTATAAAAGACATCAGATTGCCGCTGACGGAGCTTCCCGAGGCGGCAACAGACTTTGCCAAAAGAAAGATGCTTTCCGTGACCGATCGCGCTAATATCGTTTGCGCCTCTGTCTATAAACGTTCGGTGGATGCGCGCAGACGCGGGAATATAACCGTTGTCTGGTCGGTCGCGGTCGGAGTAAATGAGCTTCCAAAACGTGAACTGCTTGAAAAATCCGATATGCAGGTCATGGCTGACAGTGGACTTGAAGTCGAAAAGGGAAGCGAGATAATGACGGCAAGACCGCTTGTGGTCGGATTCGGACCTGCCGGAATGTTTGCCGCGCTTATACTTGCGGAAAACGGATACAGACCGATAGTTATAGAGCGCGGTGACGATACCGAGGAAAGGCTTGAAGCAGTCGGACGTTTTTACAGTACGGGTAAGCTCGATACCGAAAGCAATATACAGTTTGGTGCGGGCGGCGCGGGAACGTTTTCGGACGGTAAGCTTATGACCAGAATAAACGATAGCCGTTGCCGTTACGTTCTCAGAAGATTTGCCGATTTCGGTGCGCCCGAGGAGATAATGACACAGGCTAAGCCTCATATAGGAACAGATCTTCTTATAGGTACTGTTGCCGGAATACGCGACAGGATAAGAGAGCTTGGCGGAGAGATACATTTCAGAACTGCGCTGAAAAGCTTGGTTTGCGACGTTACGGGTAACGTCGTTTCGGTCACGACCTCTAACGGCGAGATCCCGTGCGGAGCTGTTATACTCGCCACGGGTCACAGCGCGAGAGATCTTTATACCTATCTGGGACAGAACGGTTTTTCTATGGAGGAAAAGCCGCTTAGCGTCGGTGTAAGGATAGAGCATAAAAGGGCAGACATTGAAAACGCGCTCTTTGGCAGAGAGGTCATGGACAAGGCTTGCCGTGACCCGAAATTCAAAAAGCTCCTCGGAAGCGCGGAATACGCGTACTCTTACCGTGAAAACGGCAGGGGAGTTTACACCTTCTGTATGTGTCCGGGCGGTGAAGTCGTCGCGGGCGCGAGCGAGGAGGGCGGAGTCGTTGTTAACGGTATGAGTCGCAGTAAAAGAGACGGTGAAAACTCCAACAGCGCGATATGTGTCTCGGTAACTCCGGAGGAATGCAGAGCGTTCGGGGGAACTATGGAGTTCTGTCGCACGCTTGAAAGACGCGCGTACGAGCTTGGCGGCGGAAGCTACGCCGCACCCATAGAGACTGTCGGTGATTTTCTTAGCGGCAACAAACTGCTTTCCGAGCCTTCAAGGATCGTTCCGTCATACATGGGCGGTAACGGCAACGTAAAGCTCGCGAGACTCGATACGCTTTTTCCCGATAACGTTACCGATATGCTCCGTAAGGGAATACGTCATTTCGCTAAGAGAATGAAAGGTTTTGACGCGCCCGACGCGGTTTTGAGCGGAGCGGAAACGAGAACGAGCGCGCCGTACAGGATACTCAGGCTTGACGACTGTCACGCCGTAGGACACGCAAACCTTTACCCGTGCGGTGAGGGTGCGGGATACGCGGGCGGTATAACCAGTGCCGCGGTGGACGGAATTTCCGTTTCTATGAAGATAATGAGCAGATTTGCTCCTTTTGAAAAACAGTAACAGCTGTTTGCAAAAAAGAAAGGGTCAGTTGTAAATTGAAACAGATAGCTTTGGTCACGGAGGTAGCTGAGGGAACGGCAAAGGTGTCGGTACTCAGAAAAGAAGCGTGCGCGAGCTGCTCGGGCAGATATTTTTGCGGAAGCTCGAAAAAGGTGGTCTCCAAGGTCTTCGATCCGATAGGGGTAAAGGTTGGGGATACCGTTGAGGTGGAGGCGAAAAGCGGAGCTATGCTCGGATATGCCGCACTTCTTTTTGTCGCGCCTATAATTCTGGCGGCGATCCTATATTTTGTTTTTGCGAAGGTAAACTACGTACTCTCCATAGTGGGTGCGGTCGTCGGCTTTGCTTTGCCGTATCTTGCGGCTCTTATAATAGAGAAAAAAACAGCGATAAGCCTTCCCGTGATAACGAGGATAGAAAGTCCGAGGTCTGACGGACTTGACCCCGAATGCCGTTTTTCAAAGGGCGACGGGGATAATGACACAGTATAAACTAAAAAAGGAATTATATATAACATGCCAAAACCTAAGAAATGGATGCTGAGGGACGCTTCCGATTTTTGCGATGATGACGCGAAAAGACTCGAAGCGGAGCTCGGTCTTTTACCCGTGACCTCGAAGCTTCTTGCGTTAAGAGGCTGCGACACGCCTGAGAAGGCTATGCGATTTATAAAGAAAGAAAGCACGTATTTTCACAATCCTTTTATGATGCGGGATATGGACAAGGGCGTCGATAGGATAATGAAAGCCGTGTCGGCAAAAGAAAGGATAACCGTTTACGGAGATTATGACGTTGACGGAGTCACCTCGGTCAGTACGCTCGTATTGTACCTGAAAAGCATAGGAGCTGACGTTGATTACTATATTCCGAACCGCGCGGGTGAGGGCTACGGAGTAAACCCCGAGGCGATAAATACGCTCAGAGAAAGAGGAACGTCTCTTATCATAACTGTCGATACCGGTATAACGGCGATAGAGGAAACGGAGCTGATCCACTCGCTCGAAATGAGCATAGTCGTGACGGATCATCACCGCTGTCAGGAGAAATTGCCGGACGCGGAGGCGGTCATAGATCCCCAAAGACCGGACGATAGCTATCCCTTTAAAGAGCTTGCGGGTGTAGGAGTCGTATTCAAGCTGATAAGCGCGCTCAACTTCGCGGTAACGGAAAGCAAGATACCTGCGCTCAAAAACGATGCTTCATATACGTCACTTCCGTATCGTGAACGCTGTTCCGAGTTCGTTTCGCGCGGTGCGGGTGATTTTCTCGGAGAGATATGCGAGAAATACATAGATCTTGTCGCAATTGGAACTATTGCGGACGTTATGGTCTTGGAGGACGAGAACAGACTTATCTGTTCGATGGGACTTTCGATAATAGAGAGAGCTCCGAGAGTGGGAGTCAACGCTCTTATGGAGCTTGCCTCTGACACGAAAAACAAAAAATACCCCAAAAAACGTAAGATCTCGACGTCATATATCGGTTTTTCGATAGCGCCGAGGATAAACGCCGCCGGAAGAATAGATGACGCGAGTCTTGGAGTTGAGCTTTTCACCTCTGAATCCGAGGAAAAAGCCGAGGAGATAGCGGAAAGGCTCTGCGAGCTTAACGTAAAGCGTCAGAGCGAGGAAAACAGGATAGCGACGGAAGCGATAGAGCTTGCCGAGAAGACTCACGCGTTCGGACGTGATCCGGTAATGGTGCTTGCGAGTGAAAACTGGCATCACGGGGTCATCGGTATAGTTTCGTCAAGGCTTACCGAACGCTTCGGACTCCCGAGCATACTCATTTCCGTCGAGGACGGTGTCGGCAAGGGCTCGGGGCGCAGCATCAAGGGGCTCAACATAATGGAAGCACTCGGCGAGTGTAAGGAGCTTCTTATGCGTTACGGCGGTCACGAGCTTGCGGCGGGACTTACCGTTTCCGCGGAGAATATAGATGCTTTCAGAGAAAAGATAAACGAGATAGCAAGAGAAAAAATGGATCCCGATGGAGTCGAATCGGCGATAGAAATAGACTGCGAAACGTCTGAAAAAGAGATAACTCTTGAGCTTGCCGAGGAGCTTTCGCTGTTCGAGCCGTGCGGAGTAGGTAACCCGCAACCCGTATTTCTCTTGAAAGACGCGCTTGTAACGTCGGTTGAGAGTATAGGCGGCGGAAAGCATACCAAGCTTACGCTGGCACTTGAAAACGGAGACATATCCGCGCTTATGTTCGGCTCGGGTGCAGCTGAGGCAGACGTATCCGCAGGCGAAAGAGTCGATATAGTGTTCAAGCTCGATATAAACGAGTTCAGGAACAATAAAAGCGTACAGATGCTTGTTTCGGATATACACGTTCGCGGTGTTTCCGAAAGTTACGCAAACGATACGTCTTTTTTGAAAAAAGTCGAAAACGGCGTAAGCTTTAACGCCTTCGATGACATTCTTCCCGACAGAGACAGCTTTGCGTCGGTTTACCGTGCGGTGCGTTCAAGGGCGGGAGATGACGGCTTTACCGCGTCGTTATACAGATTAAGCTTAGCTTGTGATGAGATGCGACCCGCAAAGCTCAAGCTCGCGCTTGAAATACTTTCCGACGTCGGACTTATAGCGCTCGAAGTTTTGCCGATAATCGGGGCAAGCTGTACGGAGCTTTACCGAATATCCGTTCCGAGAAGCACGGAGAAAATAAACCTTTTCGGTACTCCGAGATACAAAAATTTAAAAAAGAATATGATCTCATGATCATTTACAAGGGAGCTTTCACAAATGGTCTGTGTTATACAGAGGGTAAACAGATCCGAGGTAATTGCTGACGGCGTTAAAACGGGTCAGACCGAAAAAGGACTGCTTGTGCTTTGCGGAGTAAAGCAGGGAGATACTGAGGAGATTTGCGATAAGATCGCTGAAAAGCTTGTGAAGATGCGAGTTTTTGAGGACGAGAACGGTAAGATGAACCTTTCGGCTGCCGACGTTGGAGCGTCTATGCTGATAATATCTAACTTTACTCTTTGCGCCTCTTGCAGACGCGGCACGCGTCCCGATTTCTTTGCCGCCGAAAAGCCGAACAGAGCAAACGAGCTTTACGAGCGTTTTATATCCAAGGTCAACGAGCTTGGTGTACATGCCGAAAGCGGAGTTTTCGGTGCTGATATGCAAATATCGACCTCGCTTGACGGGCCGGTAACGATAATACTCGATTCGGAAAAGGATCTGGCGCATTAATTTTTAATTATTTTTGAGGGGAAAACAGTTCTTATGAAATTGTTTATCAACGGAGAGATTAACAGCTACTATGTGCAGACGCTGTGTATGATATTTTTCCCGGGAGCGAAATTTTCTCCCGACGAGGAGCTGACAGACGATACAGACGTTCTTTCGCTGACCGTTACTCATCTTGACGACGGAGTTAAGGCTGAGGTTGAGATGAAAAGTGAGGGAAAAGTAGCTAAAAGTGAAAGATTTGAGGCGTACAGAAGCGGCTCTACCAAGGTCGCTACCGCCAAAATAGCATCGGGCATCGCTGTGCTTGCCGCCGGCGAGGAGCTTTTTGACTGTACTCCGCCTTGGGGAATACTTACGGGAGTCCGTCCTGCTAAGATAGCGGCTCAGTTTGTTGATAAAGGACTCAGCTCCGCGGAGATACGCGAGGCTCTTTCGAGAGAATATTTCCTTAATCCCAAAAAAGCGGCTCTGCTTACCGATATAGCGGAAAAAGAGGCGGTAATAATAAGCCGTACCGCTCCGAATACCTGTTCTGTGTATATTTCGATACCGTTCTGTCCCACGAGATGTGCGTATTGTTCGTTCGTTTCATATTCGACAAAGCGTCTCCTTTCAATGACGGATGACTATCTTGTTCGCCTCTATGACGATATTGATCGCACGTTTGCCGATATAAAGCGTCTTGGGCTTAAAGTTCTTACCGTTTACGTCGGCGGCGGAACTCCTACCGTGCTTGCTCCAGAGCAGATAACCTCTTTGCTTAGCAAGATAACCTCTCACGTTTCGCCGGACGAGCTTCTTGAATTTACATACGAGGCGGGACGTCCCGATACGGTGACTGAGGAGAAGATGAAGATAATAAAGTCGTTTGGAGTTACGAGGGTCAGCGTGAACCCTCAGACACTCAACGATATGGTGCTTGAAAGCATAGGCAGGCGTCATACCACCGAGGATTTTTACAGAGCATACAGCATAGCGCGCGAAAGCGGCATAAAATATATAAACACCGATCTTATAGCCGGATTGCCGGGCGAGAGCTTTTCGAGCTTTTCGCGTTCGGTTGACGAAATAATAAAGCTTCGTCCCGATAACGTTACCGTTCACACGTTCTGCGTGAAAAAAGCGTCGGATTTCCTGCGTAACGGAACGGAGGTCTATTCACGTTCGGGCGGCGAGACAGGAAAGAGTGTCGATTATTCCCAGGTCGCTACGGGACTTGCGGGATATGTTCCTTACTATATATACCGTCAGAAGAACACGGTCGGTAACTTTGAAAACGTAGGATATGCGCTTGACGGAGCGGAGGGACTTTATAATATATATATGATGGAAGAGATCCACTCCGTATTCGCGGCGGGCGCGGGCGCGGTAACGAAGCTCGTTTCTCGTGACAGAAGTATTATAAAGCGTGCCGCGATGCCGAAATATCCATACGAATATCTCAGAGACGAAACGTATGAGCGAGCCACGAAAGAAAAGAATGAGCTTATAGAAAGCTTTTCAAAGGAGTATTTCTGAGCTTGCGGGTCGCTTCATACATTCATTTAAGCTCCGAAAAGGAGGAATTTAAAATATGGATATAAAGTTAAATTTCGCTTCGGAGGCGGAAAAAAGAGAATATGTGAGTATGTGGGATACGGCGTTTGAAAACCAGCTTGATGCCGTAATGAAGGATATATGCACACATACCGAAACGCGGTTTTTTACGCTTTCCGGACCTACCTGCTCGGGAAAGACCACCGCGTCCAAAAAGCTCATACACGAGTTTGATGAGCGCGGAAGAAAGGTCAAGATAATCTCGCTTGACGATTTTTTCAGGGACAGAAGCAAGCTTGAAAGGGAAGCGAGGGGCGGAGTGCCTGACTTTGATTCGGAAAAGGCACTTGATATAGATGCCCTTTCCGAGTTCATGTCCGATCTTGTCAACGGCAGAACGGCACGGCTTCCGCATTTTGATTTCAAAGAAGCGAGACGAACGGGATATAGTGAATTTCACGCCGATGGCGCGGACGCGATAGTTTTTGAGGGGATACAGGCGATATACCCCGTATTTACCGAGCTTTTCCCGAAAAATGAAAAGGTCATCGGTATATATATAAGTCCGCTTACGGGACTGAATATAAAAGGAAAGTATATCGAACCGCGCGAAATAAGGCTTTGGCGACGGATAGTGCGCGATTACAGATACCGCGGTGCAAGCCCGGAGTTTACGTTTTACCTTTGGCAGGGCGTTACGAAAAACGAGGATAAAAACATTCTTCCGTTTGCGGATAACGCGGATTACAAGATAAATTCGCTTCTCGGATACGAGCAGGGTATGCTGAAGGCGGACCTTGACAGATTACTTTCGGAGATAACCCCGAACTCGCCTTATTACGAAAAAAGTCAAAATATACTCGAATTTCTTGACGGTATAGATACTATATCGTCGGAGTATCTGCCAAAAGATTCGCTTTATCACGAATTTATGTAAAAATGACCCCAAGGTCTGCTTTTTAGCAGACCTTGGGGCAACGGAATATATATACAGCGTGCGTGTACCGCTGTTTTTGTTCCACGTCCGTTATTTTACTGTTCCTCGCGGTACACGCGAGCGCATAAAATGCTTTTTACGGCGCGGATTTCCGTCCTTATATAATATGGCAAACCGTTTGCGTATGACACCTACATACTTTGGTGAGCAAAAGCATATCTGACGTTTTTTGCGACGAAGAGTCACAAAAAACGCCAATTTCCCGACTTACGGACGATCAAATCGAAAAAATATTTTTAAGAGAGGGTACGTTTATGATAAAAATATCACCGTCGTTGCTCGCGGCTGATTTCGGAAAGCTCGAAAGCGAGGTAGCTAAGGTCGAGGCGGCAGGAGCGGAATGGTTGCATCTCGACGTAATGGACGGAGCGTTCGTTCCTAATATATCATTCGGACCGTGTGTAATATCCTCGGTCAGAAAATCATCGAAGATGTTTTTTGACGTTCATTTGATGATAAATGAGCCGATAAGATACATAGAGGATTACAAAAAAGCGGGAGCTGATGGGATAACAGTCCACTACGAGGCGTGCTCAGACGTAAAAGCAACACTTGAAGCGATACGCGCCGCCGGACTCAAAACGGGGCTTTCAATCAAACCCCGAACCGCTGTTTCGGAAATAAGACCGTATCTTGAACTGTGCGATCTTGTACTGATAATGACTGTTGAGCCGGGCTTCGGCGGTCAGAAGCTCATTCCCGAGACAGTCAGCAAGATCGGTGAGACTGTGAAGCTTTGTTCAGAGCTTGGTGTTTGTCCCGAAATAGAAGCGGACGGTGGAATAACTCCGCAGAATATCAGTGAGCTTATAAAAGAGGGAATGACCGTGGCGGTAGCGGGCTCGGCGGTATTTAAGGCTGAGGATCCGGAAGAGGCGATCGCCCTCATGAAAGGCACACACTAAATTATTAAAATAAAGTTTACAAATTTCTTTTCAGAAAGATAGACAAATCTAAAAAAATATGTTATAATAAGCACACGAGGAAATCGAGGGGCGCAAAGCAATGGGAAAATCGCTTCTGATGATTTTCAAAAAGTCCGTTAATAACGGTCTGTTTTCGAAAGGAGAAACTGTAATGAGCAAAAAGACCAAGGGAATTGTAAAGTTTCTGCTTATACTCGGCGCGATAGCCGCTGTCGCAGTCGCGGTTGCCGCTTTTGTAAGCAAGATGCAGAAGAAGCTTTGCTGTAAATGCGACGAATCCGACGCTGACGAATGTGATTGCTGTAACGGCGAGTGCGATGAGTGCGAGCTTTGTGACAGCGATGACGAGGCGGACGACGAGGTAGAGACTGTTGAGGCGGCTCCCGAAGCTGATGAAACGGTCGAGGAAGAAAAAAAGGACTGATAAAGGTCCGAAACGCCGCGAAAGTGCGGCTACATACTAAGTAAAATTTATTTGGAGCCGATACGCAAGGCTCCGGCAACACAGAAAGGATAGGTGACACTATGAAAAGATGGTTGAGAGTCGTCGCGTTACTTTTAGTAGCGGTAATGATGTTCACCATGATTGCTGCGTGTAACAAAAAGACGGATGATCCTAATAACGGTGATCCGAGCACACCCAGCACTCCAAGTACCCCCAGCACACCCAGTACACCCAGTACACCCAGTACTCCTTCGGAGCCTGAAAATCCCGAAGATCCCGGCGAACCCGATGATCCTGATGAGCCCGAGCTTCCGTTAACGAACGCTCAGATACTCGCGGCGATCAAGGCTGCCGGAGTTTCGACGATGAACGCTACGGTAAAGGCTAAGTTCGAGGGCGCAATAAAAGCTCCCGCGCTTGGCGTAGATGATTACAAGATCCCGGATTTCGAAAAAGAGCTCAGCGACATAACCGTTAATGACGTTGACGTTACTGACCTTGTCAAGGCTCTTGTAATGGAGCTTGCGTTCGCTTCCGGTGAGGACACAAAGTATGAAACGACCTCGGAGCTTCTTGAAGCTCTCGTATCCGCTTTCGGTACTTTTGGCGGAAATCTTGATAAGGATTTCGGTGGTCTTGAGGGTTATCTTGCAGATACTCTTATCACCTCTATGCTTGCCGAGGGACTTGCGTATCTTGCAATTGACGTCATAGCTCCCGAAAAGAGCATCGTTGTATATGTTGATGCGGAGTACGTTATATACGACGAGAACAACGAGCTTATCGAAGAAATGAATTGGTATGAGTTTAACGATGAGACCGTTAACTATCCTTATTGCTTCTGGAACGAAGAGCTTGGAATGTATGAGCTTGCGGTATATGATGAGGAAAACGATACATACGTTATAGCCGGCGAGCCTGTTGATCCCGAAGCCGTTATGTATTCTAAGATCACATACACGGGCAGACTCTTTGATCAGGCGGCATACGACGCGCTCGTAGCTGAGCTTGAAGAGCCTGTATCCAACATAATAACGAAGCTTTTCAAAGGAGCGGTCCTTTCCGACGTTCTCGGTGACGTCAAGGAGGTATGCGAGCTTGTAGGAAACGATGACGTAAATACGTTTGTTGCTTCCTTGGCAGAGGAGATAGCTGAGCTTGAGGCTGCGGCTTCCGATGATGCCGATTACGCTCTTGAAGTCGTTGTTCCCGCTATCTATGAGGCTGTAAAGGCTAACCCCGAAATAACCGGTTACGATGCTAAGTTCGATGACCGTGTATTCGAGATACTTATGGGCGAGGATTCCCCCATTGCGTACGGTGACTACGGCAGCGCTTTGGCTCTTGTTTACTGTGACGCGATAGCGCAGCTCGTAGCGGAGAAGCTCGTAAGCAACTCCAAGAACTACGCTGACGAGGTTTACGAAAACGTATTCCTTTTTGAAAAGGGCGGAAAGCTTTATAACGCTGACGCTACCGAATACGTTCTTGCTGACGGCATGCATTTTGATACCGAGCGCGAGACGGTAGGATACGTTTACTTCGACGCTGATACCGAAACGTTCGTATTTGCAGGAGCAACTCTTGAAGCGGCAGAGGCGGCTTATCCCGATGCTGAACTTTACGCGAGAGTTATTTGCAGCGTAATAGGATACGATCCCGCTGAGTACGATGCGGCGATCGTAGAGATCTACAACAAGTGTGCAACTCTTCTCGAAACTGCGGTCCTTGAAGGAGCTATCACCATTTACGACGTAGTCGAAACCGGCGTTTCGTTCGGAACGATTATGGGCGTTATGCTTGGCGGCAATGCTCCCGAGGACGATGGAAATGTCGAGCTTGCTATGACAAGCGACATTCCTGTCATGGTAGGCATGGGCGCAGACAGCTTTGTCGATTATTCGCTCGCTACACTTCTTCTCAAAGCAGATTTCGTCAGTGGTGTAAAGCTGATCGGCGAGACCCTCACCGAGCTTGGATATACCGATAAGGCGGTAGGAAAGCTCACTGCTGATTTCGCTTCCGCGGTCAATGCCGCTGAGGAAGCATTCCTTGAATCCGAGACTGGTGATTATCTCTCTGAGGTAGTTCTTAAAGTCGTTTCCGATCTTCTCGCTGACGAGGATAATGTTGAGTATCTCGAAAAATTCCTTGGAAAAGGCGTTTGCGCTGAGATCAAGTCCTTTGCTGACTACTACATGGCAAATAAGGGCTTTGAAAAGGCTAAGTTCGTTGCTCTTTGCGACAGCGTTCTCGCTATGATGGGCGAGGAAGCAAACGGAATGGTAGTAATGCTTGTAAACATCGTAAAGGATTACGCTGCTTCTCTTGAAGATGGCGTTGATACCGTAACGGTGGATGGCATTGTGATCGCTGTTCTTACCGCGCTCAGCATTGGCGAAGATGCCGAGACCTACATAGCAGCTCTTGAAGCCGCTATTGAAAGCGGAGATCCCGATGCGATAGCTGGAGCGTTTATATATCTTGCTCTTTCCGAGTCGCTGTACTTCTACGATGATTACGTAGGCTATGATCCCGAGGCTGATACTGAGGAGCTTGGTCCTGAGGAGAAGGTCGTTGATCTTATAGCGATGGGCGAGTTCGTTATGGCTCTTGTAAACTACCTTAACGCTGACGAGGAAGGTCTTGCGGATGCTGAGGCTGCTCTCATAGCTAAGGTCGAGGCTGCCGATGCCGCTTATACCAACTATTTGAAGAATAGCTATTACATGGCTAATGTACAGAACATTGGTGTTATCGCTCGTCTGGCTCACATAATAGTTGATCTCAACACCCTTGATATAGCCGCTTTCGAAGTAAAGTACGGTATGACCGATAAGCTCACCTATGCGGTTTCCGCTCTCGTAGCTAACGCGTATTACATGAACGCTGAAAAGAACTTCGAGATCAATATGCCGTTCAGCGTTATGCTTGAATTCATAATCAAGCTCACGCTTACCGACGAGGAGTACGATGAGCTTCTTGATCTTATACTTTCCCCCGAAGATGAAGAGGATATAAGCAGTATCATCTACTTTGAGTATGTTGAAGGCGATGAGTATTACGTAGAGGGTGCGCTTGCTCTCGATGAGTTCCTTGCACGTAAGACTGCGCTCGGTACGGCGCTTAAAGCTTATCTGACCGCTTACTTGGCGGCTGATGCGAATGCTCCTCTTGACAACGTTTACAACGTTCTTAACGTTGGTAACGCTCTTGATCCCGATATGTTCGGAGCTTACTTCGATGCGTACACCGACGAAGAGGATCCCACTCACGAGGCGTTCTACGAGCTTGTAAAGGATGATGTTGCATCTTTCGTAGCGATGTTTATAGCAAGCTATACCGGATTTGATAACGACGTTAGCGACATTCTCGCAACTCTCGTAGTAGCTCCCGAAAGAATAGTTGAGAACGCTCCCGAGATACTCGCTATGGCTAACAGCGGCGATTACGACGATGTTCCTCAGATCAAGTATATGCTCTACGTAATAAGCGCGATAGGACATCTTGCTATGGAGGATATAACCGACGTTGACTTCGCTGAGGTTCTCGGATTCATTCCGCTTCCCGAGGGCTTTGAGGAGATAGACTACAACGCTCTTGCTCTTAACCTCAGAGAAAAGACCGATATACTTGCTGAGATAAATTCTCTTATCGTTGCCGAGGTAGTACCGGTAGTTACCGATGATTCCACTGTTATCAACCTCAATATTGATCTTGATTACAGCTTCGGCGTCATAGTATTCGACTTCGATTTTGACGTAGAGATCACTCTGTAATTAAAAAACAAAAGAATACGGTTCGTTTCGAACCGTATTCTTTTTTGCGTATAAAAAGTCCGTGGAGATCCCACGGACTTTTTAATATATTTAATTACTCGAAATCAACAGGTCTTCCAAGCTCGGCAGACTTAAAGCATGCTTCCATTACGGAAAGAACGCGTCTTATTTCGCTGTGCTTTACTATCTGCTCCTCTTTACCGTCAACAGCCTTTACAAGGTTTCTGTAAAAGTCGTGTACGTCTGAAACAGGACGCTCAGCCTCGTAGGTTTTGAGGGTTATCTCGTCTCTCGGAGCCATCGTCTTGGTTATGCCTGCGGCGGTCTGAACGGGAACTACGTCGCTCTCGTGCCATGCAAGACACTTAGCTACGACCGCGTTCTGTCTCCAATCCTCGATCTTAGCGCTTCCGTTCTTGCACTGCATATAAAATCTCGGGAGCGGAATGAAGTTGTAAGTTCCTACCTCGACGTAGGCGGTCTTTCCGGTCTCAAAATAAAGATTGAGACGGAAGCCGTCATCGACCTCATCGGTGGTTATGTTAGTTATATCACAGGATACCTTTTTTATTTTATCGGGAATAAGCTGGAGCATCTGGTCTATGAGGTGAACTCCCCAGTCAAGTATCATTCCGCCTCCGTGAGGCTTGTGGCATCTCCAGTCTGAGGGAATACCTCTTGAACCGTGTATTCTCGATTCTATGCGAATAACATCGCCTATGTCGCCGTCAGCTATTATCTGCTTCATAGCGAGGTAGTCAACGTCCCAACGTCTGTTCTGATGAACGGTAAAGAGCTTACCGCTCTTCTTTGCCGCGTCAAGCATTCTGTCAAGAGATGCGACACTCATTTCGACAGGCTTTTCGCAGACGACGTTCTTTCCGGCTTCAAGAGCCTTTACAACGATCTCCTCGTGCGAGTCGTTAGGTGTTGCGACTACGATTATATCACATTTCGGATCGGCAAGCGCTTCATCAAGCGAGGTGTATGTATTTATACCTCTTGATTTTGCGAGATCTATTTTCTTTTCGTCTATATCATAGATTCCGAGAAGGGAAACAACGTCACTTTTCAGCGCGTGATCGGCGTGCCAGCCGCCCTGTCCGCCATATCCTATTACGGTAACATTCTTTTTCATGGTGAATAACTCCTTAGGTTCGTATGTTATCTAAATAATATCACTATTTAAAGTCTTTGTCAATAGAGTTTAGTAAAATAAAAACTTTTTTAACCTTGGTGACGCTTTATCTTAGCATAAGTCGCCATCATTTTTTTAGTTCCGAAGTTATCAAAGGCGATCTCATACATAGTGTCGGGACCGAGCTTCTGCGCGGCGGTTATCATTCCAACTCCGAACATAGGGTGATCAACTATATCTCCTACCGCGAACACCTCAAGCTGTTTTCCGTTCGTGCTTACTCCTGCGAACGGCTTTTTGATAAGCTCGTCCGATACTCTCGGCTTTGGCTTGTTTAACGGCGTTATTATGCGGTTCTGGTGCTGTAATACGGCAGAGCCTTCTGCTTCTTTTTTGAGATCAAGAAGCTCGTTTGGTATCTCGGAAACAAATCTTGAAAGCTTACTGTACTGAGTTTTTCCGTACATAAGACGCTCTTTTGTATGCGTAAGGAACAGCTTTTCCTTTGCGCGGGTCACGGCAACGTATGCGAGACGGCGTTCTTCTTCAAGCTCAATAGGATCGTAAGATGACTGCTGTGAGGGGAAGATGCCTTCTTCAAGTCCCGGCAGGAATACCACGGGAAATTCCAGACCCTTTGCGCTGTGTACCGTCATAAGAACTACTGCCTCGGCTTCCGGATCATAGTTGTCTATATCCGCGACAAGCGCGACTTCTTCAAGGAATGCGTTAAGAGAAGGGTCGTCTCGTGTTTCGGTAAACTCAACGGCGTTTGAGATAAGCTCCTCAACGTTTTCAAGTCTCGTTTCGCCCTCGTCCTCAGCCGCTGCTTTGAGCATTGCGCGGTATCCTGTGAGATCAAGCACCTTGTCGATAAGCACGTCGAGCTTCTCGGACTCGGCTATCTCGCGCAGTCCGAGTATAAGTCGGGTAAACTCTTTGAGCTTTGGCGCGACCTTTGCAAGTGATGGGTAGTCAGCGGAGTCGGCGTTTCGCATTACGTCGAACATTGACTTATTATGATACTTTGCGAGGTCTGCCACGGCGTTCACGGTGGAATCGCCTATCTTACGCTTTGGCTCGTTGATTATACGTTGAAGTCTGAGGTTGTCCGACGGGTTGTTTATTACACAGAGGTACGCCAGAATATCCTTTATTTCCTTGCGCTCGTAGAAACGGAGTCCGCCGAGCACTCTGTAAGGAAGTCCGCTTCTCGCGAACGCTCCTTCGAGACTGTTCGACATAGCGTTTATTCTGTAAAGTATGGCGAAGTCGTTGAGCGAACGCCCCTCTGTCTTTTTCAGCTCTGTTATAGTATCAACTATGTAACGCGCTTCGTCGTTCTGGTTTTCGAGTCTGCGGAGAGATACGGGAGTACCCTCGTCCTTGCTTGTCCAAAGCTCCTTACCGTGACGGTTTACGTTGTTACGGATAATAGAGTTTGCCGCGTCGAGTATAGACTTCGTTGAACGGTAATTCTGTTCAAGCTTTATGGTGTGCGCGCCCTTTATATCCTTGTCAAAGTTAAGTATATTTTCAATATCCGCGCCGCGGAAACGGTATATACTTTGGTCGTCGTCTCCTACGACCATTATGTTGCCGTGCTCGTGGGAGATAAGCTCGGTCAGCACGAACTGAGCGTGGTTGGTATCCTGATACTCGTCAACGCAAACGTATTTAAAACGGTTCTGGCAGTAGGAAAGCACCTCGCTGTCGTTTTGCAACAGGCGGACCGTTTGCATTATTATGTCGTCGAAATCGAGCGCGTTTGCGGCTTTCAGACGCTTCTGGTATTCGGAATAAAGTACCGCCATCTTGCTTTCTCTGAAATCCTTTGCTTCGCTTGAACAGTCAGACGGCGTCATAAGTCTGTCCTTTGCGCGGCTGACGTATCCGAGAACGGATTTTGGCTGGAACATCTTGTCGTCGGTGTTCGTGTCCTTTAAAACGGAGATCATAAGCTTTTTCTGATCGTCCGTATCGTATATCGTAAATCCCGGACCGTAGTCGGTCTTTTCGGCGAAACGGCGTAAAAGCCTTACGCAGATCGAGTGGAACGTTCCCGCCCATATCTCTGACGCTGCCTCGCCTATCTGCTTTTCAAGACGAGCCTTCATCTCGTTTGCCGCCTTGTTGGTAAACGTTATGCTAAGAATGCTCCAAGCAGGAACCTTGCGGCACGCGTAACGGTCAAGCAGAACGGCAATATCCTTTTTATCAAGTCTTATTGCGTTTTCAAGACCCGCTATCTCGCTTTCGCTTATTCCATCGGGGGCATCCTCGCTTAAATACGCGTTTCCGTAACGTATCATATATCCGATACGGTTAACAAGAACCGTGGTCTTTCCGCTTCCCGCGCCCGCGAGTATGAGCAGGGGTCCGTTTACCTTGAATACAGCCTCACGCTGTTTTTCATTAAGATGGTCGTAAAGCTTGTCGAAAAGCTTACGCTTTGCTATTGTAAATCTTTCGTTTTTCATTTAATTACCGTTTTACCTTCAAAGTTGGTCAAAAGAACAGCGGACTTCTCGGTAAGGCGAAAAGTCCGTGCTTTTGGTTTATCAGAGAAATTCGCGTCTGCCCTCGATAGCTCTTAAAAGCGTGAGCTTGTCCGCGTACTCTATGTCCGCGCCGACGGGGATACCGTAGGCGAGACGCGTTATTTTCGCGCCGAGAGGCTTTATTATACGCGAAAGATACATGGCGGTCGTTTCGCCCTCGACTGTCGCGTTAGTGGCTATCATTACCTCAGTAACGCCGTCCGCCTGTATCCTTTTAACGAGTGAGGCTATGTTCAGATCCTCAGGTCCTTTTCCGTTACGGGGCGAAAGGCAACCGCCGAGAACGTGATAAACACCCTTGTATTCCTTTATCTTTTCAAATGATTGGACTGCCTTTGAGTCCTCGACTACGCATATCAGCGTGCGGTCACG
This sequence comes from Eubacteriales bacterium, assembly GCA_045658525.1. GTDB lineage: Bacteria > Bacillota > Clostridia > Oscillospirales > CAG-272 > SIG673. The sequence goes on along the minus strand of JAZOVD010000055.1, from coordinate 25,094 downwards.
GTCGTTATCCGAGCATATAGGGCAAAGCTCGCCCGAGGTTATGTTTCCGCATTCCGTACACGGATGGATAGAGGCTTTTCCGCTATCTATCGCGGAAAGGAAGTCGGAGACCTGCTCGTCCGACATTTCGAGTATTCCAAATGCCATTCGTTCCGCGCTTTTTCTGCCGACTCCCGGAAGTCTGCGGAACGCCTCTACCATTTTTTCAAGCGGAAGTATAAATTCTCCCATATTTTATCAGAAAAGACCGGGCATACCTAAGCCGCCCATACCGCCTGTGATCTTGGACATTTCGGCGTTAGAAGCGTCCTCGACGGTCTTGATAGCCTCGTTTACGCCTGCCGTTATAACGTCAGAAAGCGTCTCAATATCGTCGGGATCAACTATATCGGGGCTTATGTCGATGGAGAGTATCTCCTTTTTGCCGTTTATCTTGACTACGACAGCTCCGCCGCCTGCCTTTATCTCATATTCCTTTGCTTCAAGCTCAGCCTGAGTCTCAGCCATCTGTTCCTGCATCCTCTGAGCCTGCTTGATCATATTCTGCATATTTGCGGGTCCACTTGTATATTCCTTCGGTATTCTTGCTTTCATGGGTGGTATTCTCCTTGTGTTCTAAATATTAAACGGAAAAATCTTCCGTAAGCTCGTCTATCGGTGAGGCATTTTCGTCTCTTGCGACCTCTTGAAACTCAAATGAGTTTGCGGGAATGGAATTTCCTGTAATTATCGCTGAAAGGTCTGAAAGAGATTTCTTCATTTCGGGTGTATCGAGCATTACTGCCGCGATACCGCCCTCGACTCGTATAAGTATTTTGTTTCCGTCCTCATAAGCTCTTGAAAGCTTCATAAACGGTGCCATTGAGGGATTGGTCTCGGATGTGCGTTTTACAGCTTCTATCCACCATGTGACGGGTTTAAGCCCTGTGCGTACCGCCTTTTTGCTTTCCGCGGGCGAGACTGTTTCGGGTATCTTTTCGGGAGTTACCGATTTTTTAAACATCACCTCGTTGCCTTTAACGGCTGGCGCGGTAGCCTGAACGGTCTGGGTAAGAATGCCGCCTGCGGAAAGAACCGCAATCTTTTCTTCAAGTGCGGATATTCTTGAAACTATACCCTCGGGTAAGGTGTCAAGCTTTTCGTCACACATTTTGAGCAGAGCCATTTCGGCGCAGATGCGTTTTGACGCGCCGTTTCTCTGCATATCGGCGAAAGCGTTTTCTATTATCTTACAGTGACGCATTATCGCAGGTGCTCCGAGAGCCTCGGAAAGCTTTGAAAGGGTCTCCGTTTCGTCAGCGGTAAGGTCAAGGTACGCCGACGGGTTCTTGGTAGTTTTGAATACCAGCATATCGCGGTAAAGGTCGGCAAGCTCCTGCCAGAACACCGAAATCTCCTTTGCCGATGACGCTATTTCCTCAGTCATAGAGAAGATCGCGTCCGTGTCCTTTGCTATGACAGACTCGGCTGTTCTTACTGCCTGATCGCGTCCGAGCGCGCCTGTTACGGCTTTTACCGTCTGAACGGTTATCTCTTTTCCGTCTCCCGCGCAAAGTTCAAGCAGGCTTATAGCGTCTCTCATTCCGCCTTGGGACATTTTCGCTATCGTTTTTGCGGCATCGGGGGTTATGTTTATAGCTTCATTTTCGGCGATATAGAGAAGCCTGTCCGCTATTACCTGAGAAGCTATCTTTCTGAATTCAAACTTCTGACACCTTGAAAGAATGGTCGCGGGTATCTTCTGCTGCTCTGTTGTAGCAAGAATGAATACTACGTTTGACGGAGGCTCTTCGAGAGTTTTGAGGAGCGCGTTGAACGCGCTTTGCGTGAGCATGTGGACCTCGTCGATGATATAAACTCTGTTTTTGAGTGCCGACGGCGCGTACATTACCGTTTCACGAATGTCTCTTATGTAATCAACGCCCGTGTTGGAAGCTGCGTCCATCTCGACTACGTCCGTAGCAAGCTCGCTGTCTATCGCGCGGCAAGCCTCGCATTTTCCGCAAGGATCTCCGTTTTGCGGATCAAGGCAGTTTACAGCCTTGGAAAGCAGCTTTGCGCAGGTAGTCTTTCCAACTCCGTGAGAACCGCAGAAAAGGTAGGCGTGACTGTATTTTCCTGTTTTTATCTCATATCTCAGAACGGAGGTTATATGCTCCTGACCCCATACCGAGTCGAAGCTTTTCGGTCTCCATTTTCTGTATAACGCCTGATGCATATCGTTCTCCCTTCTTCAACCATCGCGCGTGTGCGCGTAAATAAAGAGACAAGGTACAAAATAAGATCATACACCTCACTCTGAACATGGCGGCATATGCGTTAACCGTGGCTCTCGCTCGGAACAGGCACCCTCGTGGCACATCAGACTCATCGCTTAATGCTGCTCGGTGCGCCCGCCTGACATGGTTCACAACTGTTGATTGCACAAGACCCATTCGTCAACACGATCACCAACGGCGCAGACCATACACGACCAGCCCTCGGATCGGAAACCACCCCTGCTGTAGCGGATTGCAGGTTACAGGGCACCGCTGGCTCCCCGGCCGGTATGATCTTATTTTATATCTCGTCTCAATTACATTATAACAGAGTATGCCCTATTTTGCAAGGGTTATTTGAAAATTTCAAAAAAAGTTTAATATTTGTGACCGAACGCTATGATTTTGAATAGTATTTAGAGAGCGATGAACGCGTGTTTTGGTTCTGAGCGAAAATATTTTGAAGGGAAGGTTGTTTTATGACGGCAGACAGCGATTACGGTCAGCTTATAATAACAGTAAAAACGGCAGGCGGAGCGCTTCCTGTTGAGAACGCGGTCGTTACGGTAAAGGATATGAACGGAGCGATAATATCGGTATTCTTTACCGATTCAAGCGGAAAGACCCCGAAGCTTAAACTTATGGCTCCGCCGATAGCTAACAGCGAAGCCCCCAACCCGTCAGGTCCGGCGTTTTTTACGTATAATGTGGATACTGACAGAGAGGGATATACGAGTGTAAGGAATATAGGCGTTCCGATATACCCGGGGATAACGTCCATACAGCCTGTGGAGCTTATTCCTGTTTCGGAGGGCAGCTCGGAGTTTTATAACGATACCGTTGACTTTAACGAGAGCCAGCCACCTGAGCTTTGATGAAAGGAGATGTGATAATTTGAACGGAATAGAAAGACCGGTCATACCGGAGAGCGTAACGGTGCATCTCGGACGTCCCGATCAGGCGGCGTCTGACGTTACGGTCAGCTTCCCCGACTACATAAAGAATGTTGCGTCAAGTGAGATATACCCAACGTGGCCCGAAAGCGCGGTCAGAGCCAATATCTACGCGCAAATATCGTTCGCGCTCAATCGGATATACACGGAGTTTTACCGCTCGCGGGGATATGACTTCGATATAACCAACTCGACTGCTTTCGATCAGTTTTTTGTACCGGGCAGAGATATTTTTGAAAATATCAGTCAGATAGTCGATGAGATATTCAATAGCTACGTTGTCAGACGGGGAAGCGTAGAACCGCTTTTCACTCAGTATTGCAACGGAACGACAAGCACCTGTGACGGACTTTCTCAATGGGGAACTGTTCCTCTTGCCAACGAGGGGCTTACTCCATACGACATACTGCGCAGGTTTTACGGCGACGATATAGATATAGTGACGGGAGTTCCTGTTGAGGCGATAACCGCGAGCGTTCCGCCGAGACCGTTACAGCTTGGAAGTACGGGAAACGACGTTCAGTCCATTCAGGTAAGGCTTAACAGAATATCTGCCAACTATCCTGCGATACCCAAGATCAATCCCCCAAACGGAGTTTTCGCCCAAAGCACTAAGGATGCGGTCGAGGAATTTCAACGGGTGTTCGACCTTGTTCCCGACGGTATAGTGGGTGAGGCGACGTGGTACAGAATACAGTTTATATATAACGGAGTGAAGCGGCTCAGCGAGCTTGATTCCGAGGGACTTACCGTTGAGGAGCTTTCGAGGCAGTTTCCGCGCGAGCTTAGCGAGGGGGATAGCGGAAACGAGGTGCGCGTTATACAGTATCTGCTTTCCTACGTCGCGCTCTATAACCCGAGTGTTCCCGCGCCCGCGCAGGACGGTATATACGGGCCGTTGACCGCGGAGAGCGTAAGGGCGTTTCAGCGGCTTTACGGCTTACCCGAAACGGGTGTTATGGACGAAGCAACGTATTCCGCGCTTTACGATGCTTACAGAGGTATTATAACCTCGCTTCCCGACACCCAGTTTGTCGGTAGAGCGAGACCCTACCCGGGATTTGTTATAACTATCGGTCAAAGCAACGAGTACGTAACGGCATTGCAGGAATATCTGAACGTCATAGCGGGAACTTATCCGCAGATACCGTCGGTCACGGTTGACGGCATCTTCGGAGCCGCTACGGAAAATGCCGTTATAGCGTTTCAGCGGCTTGCGGGACTCCCCGAAAACGGTATCGTCGCGCTTTCCACTTGGAATGCGATAACCTCGCTTTATGAGGACCTTGTTAAAGGCAGCGTAGTGAGCGAGGGACAGTTTCCGGGCGAAAATGCCTTTAACGAGCAGTAAAACAGGAAAGGAACGGCTTATATGGATATAGGATACGGACGTTATTTTATGGATGACGGCAGACGCGCCGTAGCGGATCTGCAAAGATGGTTGCGCGAAATATCGCGCGTTCCGGGTCAGCTCCCCGTGATATATATAGACGGAATATACGGCCCCGAAACAGTCTTGGCGGTATCGGATTTCCAAAGAAGAAACGGTCTGCCCATTACCGGACGAACAGATCTTGCTACATTTAACGCTATATTCAGAGAATTTTCCGCTATCATTCCCGTTTCGGAACAGAGCTTTGCGGGTGCGGAGAACGGAGTTATCGCTCGCGGTGATGCGTTTGACGGAGTACTTATATTGCAAACGCTTCTCCGCGAGCTTGCGGAGGAGGATGAGAGCTTTTTTGTAAACGCCGACGGTGTTTTCGGTGAGGATACGGAAAACGCCGTAAAACGGCTTCAACGTGTACTCGGTGAAGCGGAGGATGGGCGTGTTACGGCTTCGCTTTGGAGACAGCTCCTCGCGCTTCGTCAAAAAAGACGCCAAGGCGCGTAATATACAAAATAAACGCACCCGCAACCGTGAATTTCAGGTTGCGGGTGCGTTGTTTATTCAGGAAAAACTCGTGCGATTGTTTCAACGTCTATGCTTGCGTAGGTCTTGCTTCCTTCCGTGTAGAACGAAAGCGTACCCGTTACTACGCAGGGGTTAAGATAATCGCCGTTCTGTACAGGAAGCGAAATCCCCTCAGCGAGCTTATCAAGCTCGATAGACCAAGTGGTCTTTCCGTTGCCGTCGTATCCGGCTAAGTATTTATAACGTATCCCCGAGGCTTCGACGAGCTTTACAACGTGGTGTCCGAAAAGAACTATCTTTTTGCCGTTAAGGTCGCTTTCTTTGTGATTTTTTCCGTAATCGTCTATCATCTTTTTAAGCTCGGTCGAGGGTAAGGTCCTTGCGTCAACGTCGTATGAGGAAACTGTTGGGGTGTAGTTTATCACCTCGGTCACGAGCATACGCTTATTGTCGGTGAAGCGTCCGATAAAGGTCGTGAACGCACCCGGAGTTGCCGAAACTCCATCTGAAAGCTCTATTTCAAGATACGCGTCACAGCAGTTAGTTGGGTCTGTGGCGATTATTATCTCCTGAACGCAGGTGCTTTCCTTGAAATCGTATATATAAGAATATTTGCCGCTTATGGCGACCGACTTGCCTTTGTAGTCAGAGTAATTCTCGTTAATGGCGCATACGGTCGTATAGAGCGCGTCATCTGAGTATCCGGAAAAATTATAGTCAACGTCCGCGTCGATATATCCCTTTGATTTCGGCTTATCGCAGGAGAACGCCGATGTCAGTATCATAATGAAAAGTGTTAAGATTATAGCTGCTTTTTTCATACCATTGTATCCTTTCCTGCGTTAAGCGGTCTTTTTTACGAGTCCTACCAAGCTGAAAGATCCGAACGCCGCCATATTGGCAAGCACTATCGTCGGACCTATCGGAGTCTCGGCAAGAATGGATACGATCATTCCAATAGCGGCGCAGGAAACTGCTATGACGGAGGAGCAAACGATGACTTTTTTGAAGCTTTTGAATACCCTCATAGCGGAAAGCGCGGGAAATGTTATAAGCGCGGAAATAAGAAGCGCGCCGACCATATTCATTGAAATGACTATAACCACACCCGTTATTACGGCTATAAGGGAATTGTAAAGCTCGGATCTCGTTCCCGTAGCGGAAGCGAAGCTTTCGTCAAAGGTTACGGCGAATATCTTGTGATAGAAAAAGATGAAAACGAAAAGTACGAGTATGGCGAGAATGGCACAGAGCAGGACCTCACTTTTGCTTATCGTGATTATGTTAGCCGAGCCGAAAAGTGTTGAGCATACGTCTCCGCCGATATTCGCGCTTGCGGGTGAGACGCTCAGCGCTGTGTATCCAAGAGCGAGCGATCCCGCGGAGATCATAGCGATCGCGGCATCACCCTGAATACGCTTTCCCGAATGTATTCTGAGCAGAAGAACTGCCGAGACCACCGTGAACGGGAGCGCTATATACATTGGAGTGAAGCTTGCGGCGGTAGCTATCGCCGTAGCGCCGAATGCTACGTGAGAAAGTCCGTCACCGATCATAGAAAACCGTTTCAGCACAAGAGTAACTCCGAGCAGTGCGGCGCAAAGCGAAACGAGTATGAGAACTACTGTCGAATAACGTACCGTGGGGAAGTTTTTGTAATAAAGAATTATGGTATCCATCGTTTTATTCCCCTTTCGTTTCGGTAAAATATTTCGCTATGTCGCTTGCGAGATACTCCTCGGTCTTTCCGAAGAAAAGCGGCTCGTGGCTTATGTGCAGTATGTGGGAGGCGTAACGAGTTGCCGCCGCAATATCGTGCGAGATCATAATGACGGTTATTCCCGAACGGTTCAGCTCCTCGATCACCGAGTACATATCCGCCGTGACCTTTGGGTCGAGTCCCGCGACCGGCTCGTCCAGAACTATAAGTCTTGAAGAAGCGCAGAGCGCGCGTGCGAGAAGAACGCGTTGTTGTTGTCCGCCCGAAAGGTCGCGGTAGCATCTGTTTGCTATTCCGTCTATCCCCAAACGCTTCATATTATCTTCCGCGCGTGCGCGAAGCTTTGGCGAAAAGAACGGTGAAAGTCCGCATTTGTTGAGGCAGCCCGATATTACCACCTCTCTTACCGAGGCTGGAAAATCGCGCTGAACGGCGGTCTGCTGAGGCAGATAACCTATCTCGGTCTTTGTAAGTCCGTCTCCGAAGGAGATGTTACCCGAGATCGGAGCTTTGAGTCCGAGCAGAGCCTTCATAAGAGTGGTCTTGCCCGAACCGTTTTCGCCGACAACACAGAGATAATCACCCGAGCTTACCTCGAATGAAAGCTTTTCGACTATTGTTTTTCCCTCGTAACCGAGGGAGAGGTCTTCGCATTTGATAAGAGCCATAAATTTGCCTTTCGTTTATCCCGTAAACGGGGAAAATGAGTTTTTGTTATGAAATCAACCGAGGGCTTCCGTAAGGACGGCGAGGTTTTCTTCCATTATTTTCAGGTACGTCGTGCCGTTTTCGATGTCTCGCCTCGTTACAGATTGTAAAGAGTTCAATTTTAACTTGACGCAACCCGTATCGGCGCATATCGCGTCTGCAAGTGACGTATCGGTGTTTCCGTCTATCGTTATGACTGCGGGCAGACCGAGATTTTTTACGGCATCGGTGAGAGCTTTACGCGTTTCAATAGTCGCGTTTGTCTCGGTGGAACAGCCCCCGAACGCGGCAAAATAGTTGATTTGGTAATCGTGGGTCATGTAAACGAACGGGAAACGGTCAGCGAAAACAAGTGTGCCGTGCGTTGCGTTATTGACCGCTTCTGCGTATTTTGCGTCAAGCTCGGAAAGCTTGTTGTTGTAGCTTTCGGCGTTGGATTTATAGTAATTCCCGTTTACGGGGTCTTTTTCTGAAAATACGTTAGCGAGCTTGGTGGCTATTTTCGAAGCGTTTCTAAGCGAGGTCCAGATGTGCTCGTCGCCCTCGTGTTCGTGCTCGTGCTCTGAATGCTCGTGATCTTTCCAATCTGCCGAAATCTCAGCAGTGATAAGCTCCACTTCGTCTGTGAGCTTTACGATCACCGCGTCCGTATTTCCTGCCGCTGAGAGTGCGTCGTTTACCCAAGTGTCGGAAGCTCCGCCTACGCAGATGAATACGTCGGCATAGCTGAGAGCCTCAAGCGTTTTTACCGTTGGGGAAAAATTATGCAGGTCTGTTCCATTGCTTTGAAGCAGCGTGAGTGTAACGTTACTGCCACCGACGTTTCTTGCAAGATCGAACGCAGGGAATACCGTGCAGACAACGTTCAGTTCGCCGTTACCTTCGGTGTAAAGGGCGTTACTTCCCGCGCATGAGCCAAGAAACATTGCGGCGATCAAAAGGAGTAAAATAAACAAACATTTAAAACGAGAGAAAAACATTTTGGTTCCTTTCAGTTGATTTCAGCGCGTGATCCGGTGCGTTTTTTGCCGCAAGTACGACATATTCCGTAAAACACGGTTTGAGTCCTGCTGACGGTGAAGCCGTGGTGATTGAGAAAATGCTCGTCCATACGGCTTATAAAACCGCAATCCACGCACGAGGTGGCTCCGCATTCGGTACACTTTAAATGAAAATGCTCTTGGTGAGAGCCGTTGTAACGGTATTTTGCGCTTTCTCCCACACCGCCGATAAATCTCGAAACGCTTCCGTCGGTAACGAAATGTTCAAGCGAACGGTAAACCGTGGTTTTTGATACGGTCGAACCGACACCGTTTATTATGTCATCAGCGGTCAGGCATTCTCCGCTGTCTTTGAGATACGTCAGGACAAGCTCACGCTGTTTGGTCTTGTATCCGCTGTCTCTGCTCAATTGTGGCGCCTCCTCTTTCGGGATCGATTCTTGATAAAAATGAAACTTGGTTTCAAATTCGGACTTGATTTTAACATTATTTTGTGAATTGATTATAAAAGCTGTGTTAATTTATTGTGAAGCAAGGGGCGTGTGCCTAAGAGACTTCTGTCGGTTTGTGAACAGAAAGAAGTTTGCTTTGGTCAAAGTGCTAAAAAAAGCGAGACGGTCTTTGTACATACTGCGCGCTATATAAAGCGGTGTTTGTTTTTTACATTACGGTATTGAAAATATACATTGATAAAAAAGGGGGCGGATGGTATAATGATACATACCAAATTGTTATTTGCGAAGGAGAGCAAATTATGAAGAAAATTCGAATACTTGCACTGATCCTTGCGCTTCTGATGCTTCCCATCTCCATTCTTGTTGGTTGTAACAAGAAGGACGGAGATGATAACACGGATCCGTCAGAATGCAAGCATAAGTGGAATAAATGGGTAGAGATCGCGGAAAGAGACTGTACCCACGAGCAGATAAGAGAAAGGACGTGCCGTCTTTGCGGTCACAAGGAGACAGAAACCAAGGCTCCTTGGGGACACTCACTGACGTCTTGGGTATCGGATAACAACGCATCCTGTACCGAGGACGGAACGCGTTCAAAGAAGTGCCAGCTGTGTGATTACAGCGAGTCCTCCGCGGACCCGGGATCGGCACTTGGACACACCTTCCCCGATTCGAGATATTCTGTATCCGATGACGATGAGTACATCGAGGTCGCTACCTGCGTAAAGTGTGAAGCGGCTACCGATTCGAGACTTCTCGGACTCAAAATAGATTTCGAGGGCGATAAGAGCCACCTCAGCTACACCAAGCTCGACGAGTATTTCATAGAGGGCGCGGGTTCTGTTGAGACCAAGACTGAGGGTGAGGGCGAGACTGCCAATACATATCTTTCGATTTCGAGAATCGACGATGTATTCGCCGGTAATTCGGCATTTGGTGTAATCATTACACCCAGAGCAGATATGCTCAAAGGCACGAGCCTTGTTGCTGCTCCTTACTACGTTGTTGAATTCGACGTAAGAATCAGCAAGACCGAGACCAAGGATCTTGTTCTTCTCTCGGGAACCAAGAAGGGTGCTACTGAAAACTTCATTAAATATAATTCTGCGGACGGAACTCTCGTTACTGCGGCGGGTGCTTTGTACACGCTTAAAGACGAGGATTATGACCGTTGGCTCAAGATCGGTGTCGTTCTTAACGACGGAAGCAAGGAGTACACTGTTTATGTTGACGACTATCAGCTTATTTACGCTGATGGCGATGACAGTGTAGCTACCGAGATCGGATACGCCACCGTTGATGGTTACTATCTTGGATACGATCTTGAAAATCTTAAGATAGGTCTTGCCCCCGAAGTCGGAGTAGCTTCGAAGTTCGATATTGACAATATCCGTCATTATCTTGGCGCTCAGCCCAAGGATTACAAGGGCTCTGCTGACGCTGAGTACTTCATTTATACTACCGCTAACAGCGATAAGATAGTATATAAGCTTGCCGACGAGGATTGTACGCATGTCTGGGGCGATGCCACCGTGGTTCTTCATACCTGTGTATCCACCGGATATAGCATAAAGACCTGCTCTGTTTGCGGCGGTCAGGAGATATTTGATATTTCCACAGAAGCACTCGGACAGCACAATTTCATTGCGGGAGACGTTATCCCCGCTACCTGTACCGAGGCTGAGTTCAGAAACGAAAAGTGCGATATATGCGGTCTTAAAAACGGTATGTCGGTCGGTTCTCCTCTCGGACACGAGATAGATAATGATGCTGAGACCACCACTGTTTTTGATCCTACCTGTACCGCAAGAGGATTCACTTCTGGTATTTGTATCCGTTGCGGAATAACTCACGAAACTGATTACGTTAACGCTCTCGGTCACGAAATAGATATGGATAAGCCCGAGACGTACGAAATAATAGCTCCTACCTGTCTTGCTGACGGATACACTAAGGGTCAGTGTAAGAGATGCGACTTGGCTGATTATATCACCGATGAGACCGAAGCTCTCGGACATCTCCTTGATCCTGAGGCTGAGGATTACGTTAAGGTCGAGGCTGACTGCGTAACCGACGGTTATGAGGAAAGCACCTGTGGCAGAGAGGGATGCTCTGAAAAGTACAAGACCAATGAGGTTGAAGCGTTCGGTCACTCCATTGTATCCGAAATAAAGGAAGTCCCCGTTGAGGGATCTACCACCGGAGAGACCAAGCGTGTTATCGCTTCCAAATGTGTAAGATGTGATGATGCTGATGCTCAGCGTGATCTTTCCACTAAGATACCTACTTACACCGAGATTGCTTCCATTATAGGTGAAGCAAATATGCTCGGAGCTGCTGATGCGGGACGTCTTCTCCACTTCGATACCGTTCAAGGTATGACGTACGGAGACGATACAGCGGCAAACGGAAGCGGTTTGAAAAATGCGCTTGTTGCCCGTTTCTCCAAGTACGTAATAAAAGAAGACCTGTATAATGCCGGAAACGGATATATGGAATGGGTCTATTCTCCCAAGAACGGTCTTGATGCAAACGGTAACCCCACTTATAGCGATCCTCCTACCAATAAAACAGAGATCAGCCGTCACTCATATTTCGATTTCAGTACGGGCAGAACTGTGGCCGGTCAGGACGTCACCTTTGAAATATCGCTCAGAGTACCCGAGGGTGCTACCGAGAACATACCGCTCTCCATCAACGTAATGGACAGAACTGGAATTCACTTTAAGAAAGCCGATGGAACAGCTGCAAACCACGACGTAGTGTTCCTCAATGTTTCAACGGCTGGAGCGGTAACGCTTGCAAGCGGACAGAAGATAGCTCAGCTTGTTCAGCAGGATTGGACCAGACTTGCATTCGTATTCCATACGACCAACGCTACATACGACGTTTACGTTGACGGTGTAATGATCGAAAAGAACGTAATGATCGAGCTTGTAAAGCCCAATCAGGATGCTTTCGATATGATCGACTACGGATTCCGTGTAAACGCAGGCGATAACAAGGCTGCTAACACCAGAAAGATAGACGTTGACGAGGTTTATGCTTACTATTCAAGCGTTCCGTCTTACGTAACCGACGTTAAGATAAACGAAAAGACCGGACTTTCGGCATTCGAGGATGATTCCAAGAATACTCCCGCATCCGGTGATTACAATGCTCCTTACCTCTCAGCGTTCGCGTTCTATAATAAGGATGCTCAGCGCTACATAGAGCTTTCTACAAAGAGCAATGCTCGCTTCTTCATAGATTCGGCTAACGGAAACGCTATACATCTCTTGAAGAATTCAAGTGTTGCTAACGTCCCCGGTGCCACAAGCGGAAACGACTCCTTCATTAATATCAATATAGGCTACGCTGCTACAAAGAAAGACGTAGTTGATCTCGGAGCTCTTAAATATCAGTATAAGACGATAGTCTTTGAGACCGAGTTCGTTATCAACGAGGGAACAGGCGACTTCTCGATCCTTATGGGACGTAAGAACAACGATAAATCTTACTATTTCCTCCAGTATAAGAACGGTAATATAGTATCCGGAAGTGACATTATCGTTGAGAATGCTGAAATAGGTCATAAATACACTCTCGCTCTTGTAATGAGAGAGGATGCTTTCAACTACGACATTTACGTTGACGGCTATCTCATGAGAGAGAGAGTAGCGTACAGCGACGCTTACTGCGTACAGGATATATCCACCGCGATGCTGTTCAGAACGTTCATTACAACTGCGGCTGACGCTGATGTTCTTATCAATAGCATAAAGATAACAGGTGGACTTGAAACCCCCGAGCTTAACCTTGGACGTGCGTCCTTTGTAAAGGTTGACGGAAACTTCGTAACTCACGCGGTAGTATTTACCGAGGATTACGATTATTCCGTACATTATCCTTCCACCAAGAAGGCTAACGGCGACTATGTTTATAATAGCGGCAACAGCACTCTTACGATCGTTTCGGGACTTGAAAAGGCTGAGAACGACCTTAACCTTGGACTTATAAAGGTCGATAAGGACGGTAAGACCGGTGACGAGGCTGTAAATGAGCCTGTATGGGCACTCAAAACAGGCGACTGGGGTGCTAACTGCACCACTTCAAGCGGTGAGCTTAACGGTCTGACGCTCTATCCTCAGAATGTTCCTATGAAGTCCGGTTACTACGACTTCACCGGATATGAGTCGATAACCTTTAAGTATTACGTTGCTGAGAGCGCGGGATATACGTTCCTCATTACGATGAACTGTCCTCAGGTTCCAAATCCCAATGACGCAACTAAAAAGCTGAACTGCTACTATACTAAATACGTAACTATTGAGCCCGGTACGACCGGCTGGCAGGAGCTTACTTTTGATTTCTCTGAATTTGGTAAGAATAACACGGTAGCTCTTGATAAGATACAGAATATTTGCTTCAACTTCTCAGGTTGGGCAGGCGGCGGCGTCGGTGCCGCTGGCGGTGAAGCAGGCAAGTGCGGAAGCGGTACAACGCTTTACATAGCCGGTATAGATCTTACCTCTAAGACTAGCGAGAAGATGGTCGGTCTGTACGTTGAGACCTCCGATAAGTTCTGCGGAGAGGGCAACCACACTATGGGTGAGGTTGTAACCGTAGATCCTACCGCGCACATTGACGGATACAGCTACAAGGCATGTTCTGTTGATGGCTGCGGATATGTCGAAATCGTTGAAGAATTTGAGGGAACTGCGCTTGGACACGTTGCAACAGGCGCTCCTAACGCTGATTCTGCTGAAGCAAGCTGTACGGCAGAGGGTAAAGTCCTCTATGACGTAAGCTGTGAGAATTGCGGCAATATAGTTATCGGTGGCAAGCTCTTCAAGGAAGCTCATAACTGGGTAAAGAGCGAGGCTGAGGGCGCTTCTAAGGGAGCAACCTGCACCGAGGACGGTTATGATACCTATACCTGTGACGGTTGCAACGCAACTGCTAAGGTAATATTCACTAAGCTTGGACATACCAAGGATGAGAATGTTGATACCGTTGTAGTTGAGGCTGACTGTACTAACGGCGGATATAAGCAGGATCACTGCTCTGTCTGCGGTCAGGATTATAAGTACGATGAGGTCGATGCTCTCGATCACACCAGAGACGAGGAAGTCCTCAATGAGGGTGGATGCGAGGAAGACCGTGTAGTTAAGTACACCTGTTCCAGATGTGACTGGGAGGATATTGTAAGCACCGAGGGCCCCGGACACTCATGGACTCCTTGGGAGACCATAATCGAGGCGAGCTGCGGTGACGGACTTGAAAGACGCGAGTGTAAGGAATGTGACCACTTCGAGGAGAATGTTCTTCCCGGAAGCGGAGCACACGACTACGATAAGACGGAAACTCCCGCAGATTGCGGAAACAACGGTGAAAGATCGTGGACCTGTAAGGTTTGTGGTGATAACTACACCGAGACTCTTATCGCTACCGGCGATCATAAGTACGATACTGAGGAGCATACCAAGCAGCCCAGCGTAACCGAGGAGGGCTACACCTACAACGAGGGCTCCGGCTGCGGACGCCATAAGGTTCTTACCACCATTCCTGCAACCTTCGAAGGAACTCAGGATCTTAAATTCGATATAACGGGCGACACCGCTATAATCGAAAAGTACACCGGTGAGGCTACCGAGATAGTAATTCCCGGAACTTACGCAGGTAAGCCTGTCGTAGTATCTAAGAACGCATTTAACGGAAATACCAAGATAACCTCCGTAACGATTGGCGACGGTGCAACTGTTGCTCAGAAGGCATTCATGGGCTGTACTGCTCTTGAAACGGTAGTTCTTGGTGAGGGTATGACCGACATCGCTACAAGCACCTTTGAGGGATGTACTTCGCTTGAAACGATAGTAATTCCTGAAAGTGTAACGTCGATAGGTATGTTCGCGTTCAAGGGATGCGATGCTCTTACGACCGTAAACTACGCGGGAGCTACTAAGCTCGTTGCCGGCGGAAACTTCAAGGCAAACGGAAACGATAAGTTCTTCGGAGCTGAGTGGAACTGCAACTACGAGGCGTAAATCAAAACAATATCAAGACCCAATGGCGTAAGCCGTTGGGTCTTTGCTTTTTATCCTACTTTCTTGGAAAGAAAGTAGCAAAGAACTTTTCTAAAACGCCACCTTCGTTATATGGCGTTTTAGAAAAAGAATTTGTTATTTGCTTCGCAAAAAGAAATAGCAACAATTTAAAAACTATCGTAGGGGTCGGCGCCCCCGTTAAAAGCTTGTGCTTTCCATAAAGCAATATCTCTATGTGACCCTCTCGGAAGTGAAAAACGATCAACGGTTCAATAGAAAGTTTCTTTATAGAGAAGTTCTTTTGCCTACTTTTCTTTCAAGAAACGAAGGTAAAATGATAATGAAAAATAAAAACCACTGTCATATTGCATAAGTAAAAGTTATTTAAAATATAAAATAATTTATGCTATTGAACCGTCAAAGCCCTTGACATATCAAGGTGTCTATGATATAATAAAAGTGTAGAAATAAATCGTGTTTCGCCGTTGCTTTTGACGGTGTGAAAACGTTATCAAACGTCCGAAAAAGAAAGGAAGTCCTGTATGAAAAAGGTTGGCGTAATTATGGGAAGCGATAGCGATCTCGGAGTAGTCGAGAAAGCTGTAAACACATTAAAGGATTTCGGAGTACCTACGGAGGTACACGTTTTTTCCGCACACAGAACTCCTGCTGCGGCTGCTGATTTCGCAAAGAACGCAAAGGATAACGGATTTGGCGCGATAATTTGTGCCGCGGGAATGGCTGCGCACCTTGCCGGAGCTATTGCTGCAAATACCGTTCTGCCCGTTATAGGAATACCGATAAAGAGCAAATATCTTGACGGTATCGATGCGCTTCTGTCAACTGTTCAGATGCCCTCGGGAATACCCGTGGCTACTGTTGCCATAGACGGTGCGGTCAATTCTGCCCTTTTGGCAGTCCAGATACTTGCCACCTCGGACGAAGAGCTTTATGCTAAGCTCCTTGCACATCGCGCGGAGGCGGCAACCAGAGTTCTCGATAAGAATAAGGCTATCGAGGAGAAATTCAATTGATATGCGATAACCGCTACGTATCGGCGTTAAAGCGCCGATACGCTTGCGGCTTTTGTTATTTTAATTTAAACATATTTTCAGGCTTTTAAGAAAGGTACGGTCAAAAATGGAAGACAAAATAAGAGAAGAATGCGGCATACTTGGCATATATTCTTCTGTGAAAAGCGAGCTTGCACCGGCTGTGTATTACGGACTTTATGCGCTCCAACACAGAGGTCAGGAAGGCTGTGGAATGGTTTTAAATAACGGGGGAGCGTTTAAGACTTATAAGGATTCGGGTCTTGTAAACGAGGTGTTTACAAAAGACGTTATACGTGATTTCGGTGTTGGAAATATGGCGCTCGGTCACGTCAGATACGGAACAGCGGATTCTAAGGAAAGAATAAACTCTCAGCCGATGGTAATAAACCATTTAAAGGGTAAGCTTGCGATAGCTCATAACGGAAGCATAGTGAACTCTGCCGATCTTCGTTCGGAGCTTGAAATGAACGGTTCTATCTTCCATACGACGAGCGATGCCGAGGTCATCTCTTACGTGATAATCAAGGAGCGTATGACCTCCGAGACGATAGAGGAAGCTATAGATAGCGCTATGTCTAAAATAAAGGGCGCGTATTCACTCGTAATAATGACTCCGTCCAAGATGATAGCTCTCCGCGATGAGAACGGATTCAGACCGCTTTGCTACGGTCAAAGAGAGGACGGAAGCTACGTTATAGCGTCGGAAAGCTGTGCGCTTGATTCGATAGGTGCTAAGTTTATACGCGATATAGAGCCGGGCGAGATAGTAACGTTCTCACACAACGGAATAAAGAGTATAACCTCGCACTGCGGAAAACAAAAAGAAGCGTTCTGTGTGTTCGAGTATATATATTTCTCGCGTCCTGACTCGGTAGTAGAGGGTTGCTCGGTGCACGCGGCGAGAGTACGCGCGGGCGAGCTTCTCGCAACTGCTCATCCCGTTGAAGCGGACGTAGTTATAGGTGTTCCGGATTCGGGACTCGACGCGGCGGTCGGTTATTCCAGAGCATCGGGAATACCGTACGGAATAGGACTTATAAAGAATAAGTATATAGGCAGAACGTTTATAGACCCGGGTCAGAGTGTCCGTGAGGATAAGGTAAGAATAAAGCTCAACCCCGTTGCGGAAACACTTAAAGGTAAAAGAGTGGTAATGGTCGATGACTCCATAGTAAGAGGAACGACCTGCGCGAGAATAGTTAAGCTGATAAGAAACGCCGGAGCAAAGGAAGTTCATATGAGAGTCTCCTCGCCTCCGTTCCTTAATCCTTGTTACTATGGAACCGACGTCGATTCCAAGGAAAGACTTATAGCGAATAATCATACCATAGATGAAATACGCGATATAATAGGCGTTGATTCGCTCGGCTACCTCGGAATAGACGACGCTAAGGTAATAGCGGACAAGAGCCATTGCAAGGGCTTCTGTACAGCTTGCTTTGACGGAGAGTATCCGGGCGGAGTTCCGTCAACAACGTTTAAAAAGGATAATCTTGATAGCTGAATAAAACGTTTAATATAACTTTGAAAGGATAACAGTATAATGAAAAATTCGAGATCAGAGAGCTACGCAGCGGCGGGCGTTGATATTACCGCGGGATATAAGGCGGTAGAGCTTATGAAGGCTCATATAGCGAGAACGATGACGAGCGGAGTAGTTTCCGACATAGGAGGCTTCGGCGGTCTTTTCGAGCTTGATATTGAGGGTATGAAAAAGCCGGTTCTTGTAAGCGGAACGGACGGAGTCGGAACGAAGCTTAAAATGGCGTTCCTTCTTGATAAGCACGATACGGTCGGTATAGACTGCGTTGCGATGTGCGTAAACGATATAATCTGCTGCGGAGCAAAGCCCCTTTTCTTACTTGACTACATAGCTTGCGGAAAGAACCTTCCCGAAAAGATAGCAGATATAGTTAAGGGTGTTTCCGAGGGTTGCGTTCAGTCGGGTGCTGCGCTTATAGGCGGTGAGACTGCTGAGATGCCGGGATTTTATCCCGTTGACGAGTATGACCTCGCGGGATTTTCCGTAGGAGTTGTTGATAAGTGCAAGATACTTAACAATAAGACCATAAAGGAGGGCGACGTTATAATCGCTATCCCGTCAAGCGGAGTACATTCAAACGGATTTTCTCTCGTTCGTAAGGTGTTCGACGTTGAGAACGCCGACCTTACCAAGCCCTGCGCGGAGCTTGGCGGAAAGAGCATAGGAGAGACGCTCCTTACTCCTACCAAGATATACGTTAAGCCTATGCTTGCTCTTTTCGAGAAGGTACAGGTCAAGGCTGTATCCCACATAACGGGCGGTGGCTTCTACGAGAACATACCGAGAAGCATACCCGAGGGCTTTACTGCTAAGATAGACAGAAAGTCTGTAAGAATACTCCCGATATTCGACCTTATCGCAAAGACGGGCAATATACCCGAAAGAGATATGTTCAATACATTCAATATGGGTGTAGGAATGAGCATAGTCGTAAACAAAGAGGACGCTGACAAGGCTATCGAGGTACTCTCGGCAAACGGCGAGGATGCCTACGTTATAGGCGAGATCGTCAAGGGCGAGGGAGGCATAGAGATATGCTGAGGTGCGGCATAGCCGTATTCGTCTCGGGTGGCGGAACGAACCTGCAAGCGCTTATAGATGCCGAAAAAAGCGGTAAGCTTAAAAGCGGAGAGATAAAGGTCGTTATAGCCAGTAACCACGAGGCGTACGCCATTGAACGTGCCAAAAACGCGGGAATACCCGCGGAGGTAGTCTGCCGTAAAGAGTGCGCAGATCAGGCGGAGTTTGAATCAAAGCTCGTAAAAACGCTTGAAAAGTATGGCGCGGAGCTTATAGTTCTTGCGGGATTTATGACGATACTCAGCGCGGACTTTACCCGTAAGTTCCCCGAAAGGATAATAAACGTTCATCCGTCTCTTATACCGTCTTTCTGCGGAAAGGGATTTTACGGACTTCGAGTACATCAGGCGGCGCTTGATTACGGAGTAAAGGTCACGGGTGCGACCGTGCATTTCGTAAACGAGATACCCGATGGCGGAAGAATAATCAGCCAAAAGGCTGTAAAGATACTTAAAAACGATACTCCCGAGACGCTCCAAAAGAGAGTTATGCGTCTTTGCGAGTGGAAGATACTTCCCGAGGCTGCCGAGACTGTTTCAAAGCAGATAATCAAGGGAAGAAAATGATATAAATACATCATAGCGAAAGTTGATCTTGGGGTCATCCTGAGCGAAGTCCGCCCGAGATTCCGATGCTACGCATCGCCCTGCGGGTTCGGCTTTGCTAACGCTCCGCTCAGAATGACACGGGCGGACGAAGTCGAAATCCGAAGGATCAAACGGAGTTTGGGATCTATTAAGGGGCAACGATTTGCTATGACGAACTAAAAAAGAAAAACGGAGTATGACTTAATGAAGGTTATGGTCGTAGGTGGCGGCGGACGTGAGCACGCCATCATAAAAAAGCTTAAAGAAAATAAGAATATAACCGAGCTTTACGCGCTTCCCGGTAATGGCGGTATAGCGGCAGACGCAATCTGTGTTGCTATCGGGGCAAAGGAAAAGGCTAAGATAGTAGAGTTTGCAAAGGAAAAGGGAATAGATTATGCGGTAGTCGCTCCCGACGATCCGTTGGTGCTTGGAACGGTTGACGCGTTAAACGAGATAGGCGTTCCATGCTTCGGTCCCGACGCAAAGGCGGCTATAATAGAGGGAAGCAAGGTCTTTTCAAAGGACCTTATGAAGAAATACAATATTCCGACCGCCGAATACTGTGTGTTTAACGATGCTGAAAAGGCTCTTGAATACGTAGAAAAAGCCCCCCTGCCGACGGTTATAAAGGCGGACGGACTTGCTCTCGGTAAGGGCGTTATAATAGCAGAGACCCGAGAGGAAGCCGTGGATGCTGTAAAGAGCATAATGCAGGACAAGGTGTTCGGAGAAAGCGGAAACAACATAGTAGTTGAGGAGTTCCTTACGGGCCCCGAGGTATCCGTGCTTGCGTTTACTGACGGCGAGTCGCTCGTTCCTATGGTTTCTTCTATGGACCATAAGCGTGCCGGAGACGGAGATACTGGTCTCAATACCGGCGGTATGGGTACCATAGCGCCTAACCCCTACTACACCGAAGAGATCGCCAAGGAATGTATGGAAAAGATATTCCTTCCTACTGTCAGCGCTATGAAGGCGGAGGGCAGAGAATTCCGCGGTTGCCTTTACTTCGGCCTTATGCTTACCCCCGTCGGTCCTAAGGTTATTGAGTACAACTGTCGCTTCGGAGACCCCGAGACGCAGGTTGTTTTGCCCTTGCTTGAATCCGATCTGTTCAAGATTATGAGAGCGACGACAAACGGAACCTTGAAGGATACCGAGGTCGTCTTTATGGATAAGAGTGCGTGCTGTGTAATTATGGCGTCGAATGGATATCCCGAGAAGTATGAGAGCGGCTTTGAGATTAGCATATCCGAGGATGTTAAGGATAGCGTCTTTGTCGCAGGAGCTAAGCTTTCGGACGGAAAGCTTCTTACCGCAGGAGGCAGAGTTCTTGGCGTTACCGCAGTCAGCGATACGCTCGAGGCTGCTATTGATGCGGCTTACGAGAAGGTTGGAAAGGTCAGCTTCGCATCGGCTTACTTTAGAAAGGATATTGGAAAGAGAGCCCTTAAAGCAAAGACAGAGGGTTGATTTCTGTACAGTATAAGAAAGATTTGATTTGAAAGGATAAATTAAATGGTTTATCGCATATTCGTAGAGAAAAAGCCCGAGCTTGCGAACGAGGCTAGGGCGCTCAAGGCTGAGATAATCGGCTTCCTTGGTATAGACAGAATAGAGAAGGTCAGAGTTCTTAACAGATATGATGCCGAGAATATCACCGAGGAGCTTTTTAATTATGCGGTCAGCACCGTATTCTCCGAGCCTCAGCTTGATAATGTGTATAGAGAGCTTGACGAGGACGGCGCAATAGTCTTCGCTACAGAGTATCTGCCCGGTCAGTTTGACCAGAGGGCTGACTCTGCCGCACAGTGCATACAGCTTATTTCCCAGGGAGATAAGCCCACTGTCGCAAGCGCCAGAGTTTATATGCTTTACGGCGCTCTTACCGATACCGACGTTGCGGCGATCAAGAAGCACGTAATCAACCCCGTGGAGTCCAGAGAGGCTTCGCTCGCCGTGCGTGATACTCTCGTCCAGGACTACAGTATTCCTAAGGATGTAAGAGTTCTTGACGGCTTCCTCGAGCTTGACAGGGCAGGACTTACCGACTTTGTCTCTGATTACGGTCTTGCTATGGATGCGGACGATATCGAATTCTGCCAGAGCTACTTCAAGACCGAGGGCAGATGCCCGACTATCACCGAGATCAGGATGATAGATACGTATTGGTCAGACCACTGCCGCCACACTACCTTCAACACTACTATTGACGGCGTCAGCTTTGAGGACGAGCTTTTGCAGAGAGCCTACAGAGATTACGTTTCGGCAAGAGAGTATCTCGGCAGGACTAAGCCTATAAATCTTATGGATATAGGCACGATTGCGGCAAAATGCCTTAAAAAGTGCGGAAAACTCAAGAATCTCGATGAGTCCGAGGAGATTAACGCTTGTACGGTTAAGATTACCGTAAACGTTGACGGTAAGGATGAGCCCTGGCTTCTTCTTTTCAAGAACGAGACTCACAACCATCCGACGGAGATAGAGCCCTTCGGCGGCGCGGCGACCTGTATTGGCGGCGCTATCCGTGACCCCCTCTCCGGAAGATCCTACGTCTATGCGGCTATGCGTCTTACGGGTGCGGCAGATCCGCTGAAGCCCCTTGACCAGACCTTGGCAGGTAAGCTCCCTCAGAGAAAGATAGTTACTACTGCGGCTCACGGATATTCGTCCTACGGAAACCAGATAGGACTTGCTACAGGTATAGTTGATGAGATTTATCACGACGGATATGCGGCGAAGCATATGGAGGTAGGCGCTGTAATTGCAGCTACCCCTGCCGAGAACGTGCGCCGTGAAACTCCCGAGGCTGGAGATATAATAATCCTTCTTGGCGGAAGGACGGGTCGTGACGGATGCGGCGGAGCAACAGGCTCGTCCAAATCCCATAACCTTAAATCGCTCGAGAATTGCGGAGCGGAGGTTCAGAAGGGTAATGCGCCCGAGGAGAGAAAAATTCAGCGTCTGTTTAGAAACGCTGAGGTATCCTCTATGATTAAGAAATGTAACGACTTCGGCGCAGGCGGCGTCTCGGTCGCTATCGGAGAGCTTGCCGACGGTCTTGATATTGACCTTAACGCAGTTCCGAAGAAGTACGATGGACTTGACGGAACAGAGCTTGCGATAAGCGAGTCGCAGGAGAGAATGGCGGTCGTTATCGAGGCTAAGGACAGAGACAGATTCCTCGAGCTTGCTGACAGCGAGAACCTTGAGGCTACCGTTGTTGCGGTTGTAAAGGCTGATCCCAGACTTACGATGACCTGGAACGGAAAGGTTATATGCGACATCAGCCGTGAATTCCTTAACTCTAACGGAGCAGAGAAGCATATCGAGATCTCTACTCCTAAGATCTGCTCGATAGATAAGGAGATTCCCGAGAGCTTTGCAGATGGACTTATGGGTGTAGCTACCGACCTTAACTCCTGCTCGAAGCGTGGACTTTCCGAGAGATTTGACAGTACTATCGGTGCAGGCACCGTGCTTATGCCCTTCGGCGGAAAGTATCAGCGCACGCCCATTCAGGCTATGGTACATAAGATTTCCGTAGAGAAGAAGCATACCGATATGGCGTCCTTTATGTCTTGGGGATATAACCCCAATGTATCCTCTGCAAGCCCCTATCACGGAGCGTATCTTGCGGTGGTTGAGTCCTGCTGTAAGCTTGTAGCAGAGGGCGCAGAGTTCAAGGACGTTTACCTCACCTTCCAGGAGTATTTTGAGAAGCCTCTTCGTGACCCGAAGAGATGGGGTAAGCCTATGGCGGCTCTTCTCGGCGCATTCAAGGCGCAGATGGAGCTCGGCGTTGCGGCTATCGGCGGCAAGGATTCTATGAGCGGAAGCTTTGAGAAGCTTGATGTTCCCCCGACACTTATCTCCTTTGCTGTAACTACGGATAAGGTTGATAACGTAATTTCTCCCGAGTTTAAGAAGCCGGGCTCTCGTGTTGCTCTTCTTGCTCCCGAGTATGATGAGGACGGCTTGCCCGTTACCGCTTCGCTTCTTGCCCTGTTTGACAGAGTTACCTCTCTTATGAGAGGCGGAAAGGTGCTTTCCGCTTATACCGTTACAGCAGGCGGCGTTTGCGAGGCTGTTATGAAGATGGCTATGGGTAACGGCTACGAATTTGATTTCGTTAAGGCTCTTACGCTTAGCGATATGTTCGGATATAAGTACGGAGCGTTCGTTCTTGAACTTTCTGACGATATTACCGAGGGTGTGACCGTCGGTAGAGTAAGTTCTGAGTGCGCCTTCACCTATGCCGATGAGAAAATCTGTGCCTCTATGCTTTATAAGGCATATGAGGATAAGCTCGAGAGCGTTTATTCCTGCAATATAGAAAGTCCGAATAGACCTGTAGAAACCGTAAGCTATAAGTGCGAAAAGAGAGCTGCTCCCGCAGTCCTTACCGCAAAGCCTAAGGTACTGATTCCCGTATTCCCGGGTACAAACTGTGAGTACGATTCTGCGTAGGCTGTTCGTGACGCAGGCGCAGAGCCCGAGATATACGTAATAAGGAATCTCACCGCAGACGGAGTTAAGAGGAGCGCAGAACAGTTTGCTAAGAAGATAGCA
This sequence comes from Eubacteriales bacterium, assembly GCA_045658525.1. Classification (GTDB taxonomy): domain Bacteria; phylum Bacillota; class Clostridia; order Oscillospirales; family CAG-272; genus SIG673. The sequence goes on along the minus strand of JAZOVD010000055.1, from coordinate 1,218 downwards.
GAGTCTCAGGTTATATTTGTTCCCGGCGGCTTCTCCGGCGGAGACGAGCCCGACGGCTCGGGTAAGTTTATCACCGCATTCTTCCGCGGAAGCGAAGTTAAGAATGCTGTAACTACTCTTCTTGACAGCAGAGACGGTCTTATGTGCGGTATCTGTAACGGATTCCAGGCTCTTGTTAAGCTCGGACTCGTTCCTTACGGAAGAATTATGGACACCGACGAGAACTGTCCTACTCTGACCTTCAATGATATTGCACGCCACCAGTCGAAGATTGTCAGGACGAGAATAGCGTCGAATATGTCTCCCTGGCTCTCACTTTGCAATGTTGGCGATGTATATAATGTGCCTATCTCTCACGGAGAAGGTAAGTTTATCGCATCCGATGAGGTTGTCGCTCAGCTTATCAAGGGCGGACAGATAGCGACTCAGTACGTTGACCTTGACGGAAATGCGACCTTCGACATCGACTACAATCCGAACGGCTCCACCTATGCGATAGAGGGTATCACCTCTCCCGACGGTAGAGTTATAGGAAAGATGGGCCATTCCGAGCGAGTAGGAAACGGACTTTACAAGAACGTCTATGGCGACTACGATATAAAGATGTTCAAGTCTATGGTTAAATACTTTAAAGGTTGATATAACTAAATAGGAAAGCAGGCGGTATCGCATAAGCGGTGCCGTCTCTTTTTGTTTGCAAAAAAATTACATTCATAAATTTCTCAAATTGGGTAAAGATAATAACGCATCAAGCCAAAAGGAGAAAAGAAATGAAGCTTAATGATAAAAAAAGTTTAAAGGATGATATAAACGGCAGATATTCCAACGAGACGGGAAAGAATGATATCCCCGGTATAAACACTCCGGGTATTGAGCTGCCTGCATTTAATCCCCCTGTACCTAACAGAGCGTGGACGGCTATGATTGCAGGCAAGGATATTGACGAATTGACCGAGGAAGAAAGACGTCAGCTCTATCCCGGACATGACGGAATTCTCTGATTTTGAAAAACGGAAAATATCGAAAAATATAAGAAAACAAAGAATCTTGCACATCACGGTACCGTATTTCGGAACTTAAATAAAATCGCAGGACAACCTATACCGTAGCAATACAGCATAGGAAATCCTGCGATATTTTCTTGATTTGTCTGTTTAATCCTTTGCGTTAGAGTATCTTACGTACTCGCCGCATCCGAGCTCTTCGCTTATCCCGTCG